>NZ_JAKUGX010000026.1:0-72706 GCF_022664195.1 Bacillus cereus group sp. BfR-BA-01316 | reverse complement strand
GCAAAGCGTACAGCAACAACCAAACAATGATCTCCCTCAAGGAAATTACAATTTTAAAAGCTGTAAAGAAGCCAAAGCAGCTGGATTCTCAAATATCACAAGAGATCACCCTGCTTATTCCTCTAAGTTAGATAGAGATGGTGACGGATTAGCTTGTGATAAATAAAAAAGGAACCTGCATAGGTTCCTTTTTTTATACTTATAAATACCTTCTTCACCACTTACCCATATCTTATATTTTGTGTAACTGACCCTTTCGCTAGAGCTCTTGATATTCATAGCTTCATAACACTTTCCCTTTTGGGTTACACAACACATAAAAAATGGGTAATTATAAAAAGTAAAAAATAAAAAGGACGTTTCTATATTTTAAATCGAGTCATAGCCTTATCCATTGCATCTTGGTTCACACCTATGTATCTTAATGTAACTCTTTCGGATGAATGATTGAATATCTCCATTAACAAGGCTATATTCTTTGTTTGCATGTACATATGATATCCAAATGTCTTACGTAATGTATGTGTACCTATCTCATCTAATCCAAACTCTGCTGCTGTACTTCTAAGTATCTTATATGCCATGCTGCGTCCAATCGGTTTATTCTTTCCTTCGCGACTCTTAATTAAATACTCATTGTCATCTCTTTCTTCAATGTACCAACGTAGTTCTCTTTTTAATGATGGAGTTAATTGAATACGTTTCTGTTTCCCTGTCTTCTTTTCTCTCATTGAGATGTGGCTTCCTTTTAAATCACTAACTCTTAGTTTTAAAATATCACTGATCCGCAAACCTGTATTAATCCCCATTACAAACAAAATATAATTGCGCTCATTGTTTTCCCTCAGATATTCTTTAATCTGTTGTATTTGCTCTGGATCACGTATTGGCTGAACAAAATTCATCGGTCATCCCCTCCGTAATGCTCTTCTGCCTCATATACTTCTAATCTAAGAGCAAATGCTAGTTTATAAAAAGCATTAGATTTATTGCGTCTGTATGTACGTTCACTCATTCCAACCTCGTTATAAATCATGTAATCAAAGACTTCTTCATCTTCTAAATATCGCTTTACAATGATGTCTCTTTGATTCTTGCTAAAGCGACTTAATGCCTTATCAATTTGAAAGGATAAGCGTTGTAATTTCACTTCTCTTTCACTCATTGCAACATTTGCTAAAGCAACATCTTCAGCTGGCTTGCCTAGCATGTTTGTAGGACCGTGATATCTTATCTCGCAAGAAGCTGTGACCTTCATCTCATTTCTAATCATTCCAAACTGTCTATAAATACGAACGTTTTCAAGAACCTCTTCTAAACGTACTTGTGTTGCTTTACGATCAATTTTTGGTAAGAATGTTAATTGCGTCATATATAAACACTCCTTATCTGTTTTATTAATGAAAATAAAAAAACGGACACCAAACCATAGAGCACTATCACTAATACCCTTTATGGTTTGATGTCCGCTGGTTCTTCCAGTAGGACTAAATATTTAATTTTTATTTATTATACCATTTTTACACAATTTATCTATTTTTCTATTCAAAGGATTATTTTGTTAAGTTTTCAAACAACCTTCATTTCAAAATTTTCAGATCCAGATGAACCTCTAGACGCATACACCATATACTAATTTAAATACTTCCTAGGAAAGCAGGTGAAACCTATGCCATCTGTTGTTGGAAATCTGGTTGTACAAAATAGTAACGGTTCTTTCAACTTAGGTGATTTTTATAACGTTTCTCCAAAGGAAAATACGAAGGCTTATAATGGTTCAGGATCATCCAATGTCGGTTTTGTTGTCAATGCCTTTAGCGGTGTTAGCGCAACAAACACATTCGATTCTGATGTTGCAGACCAAAACCAAGTTGGAACAGTCTAGAATTGTTCATTTTCCTCTTCCTCCCCTGAATAAAACTCAATATTCCGGCAATACTGTAGATAGGCTGGTAAACAGCCGGAAATCTCTTATGTGTAACCGTACTAATCGAGATCTCCATTCCCCACTGAGCAGTTAGCTTTTGCTAGTTGTTCTTTTGTTTTCACCATTTAAGCAGGTTTTGAATATATTAAATTCTACCTCTCTTTATAACGTGAGCTGGCCACTTATGCTATTTTTACAAAGGGCACTAATTGATAGTGCTCTTTTTACTTTTTTCTACAAAATGAAATTTTTATTAAGCTTCCTTCATTCCGCATAATATTTCCAAACCAGTTTATACTAAAACTGTAACTTTACGTTACAGTTCATGAAACATTACTTGTAGGGCCTAGTTTCTTTTGTACAACAAGTAGTTAGCTAATTGAGCTAGCTGCTTTGTTTTTTAACCATTTTTGTAGGAATACAATTTATATGCATAATTTCTGAAGTGAGATCTATACTATATTTAGGTCTAAGGTCTTAACATCTAAAACCCTTATTTCAGCCTTAGACCTAATCAAGCGCTCCTCTCTCTTCCTTGGGGCTAAGCAGTTAGCTTTTGCTAGCTGCTTTTGTAATTTATCTGAATAAAATCCCAAAACTTCCACATAATATCTACAAGTTGTTCAATTCCTGAATAGCGACCTTTTTCTTTTTTTAACAAGTTGCAATGGAGCAGTTAGCTTTTGCTAGCTGTTCTTTTGTTTTTTATTATCACCTTTTAGTTTGTTGCTCATATATTAGTCTTGAATGGCGATTCATTAGGCATAGAACTACCTCTCAAGGAGCGCTAGATAAAGGCGCTCTTTTCTGCATGTGTACTCTCAATTCAAATAGCGTTTTGGTTCAAAATGATGCCCCATTCATTTGGACACATTTACCAGTATTTTTACCAAAAAATTCATGATATGGTTAATTAGTCGAGTACGTCATTACTTGACGATTACCCTTAGAAGCCCCGCAGACAAACGGGGTTTCTCTTATTTAAATAGCTTTTTGGTTAAAAAGCCTTTCACACTTAAACTAGACAAGCATATGTTATTGTATGGAGAATCTCCACTCATAAGATTCTTACCTTTCTAAGAGCACGCTTATATGTGTGCTCTTTCTTACTTACTATGAAATAAAGATTTTGTTGTAAAACTGCACAGACCTACACAGCATACATACACTATCATGTGGTATTCTTTTTCAATTTTCGTTTGACTTGAGGAGCGCCTTGGAAAGCGCTCTTTAGTTTTCAAATAAAAATTCTGGTCAAATGATTCACTTACTTAGAAAAAGTCACATATATTATCATGTACTCTTTTACAATAAGAGTCTTGGTCTTAAGAGCACTTGTAAAAGTGCTCTTTTAATTTATTTAGATGTGTCACCTTTTACATACAGCAAACATAAAATAAACTGACAAGACATAGTTGCTTTATAATCGTGTACATTTTTTGTACACGATTTCTTTTTACTAAATAAGGATTTTTTTAGCTTTTATTCATTTTTTTGTTTGCTTTGAATACATTACTATTAAACCAAGGAATACACAGGTTTCTCTGGACCAGTTTCCTTGTATTCCTTGAATTCCTTGTACGCAGAACCTGTTATAACTAACAGGTTCTTTAATTTTTAACATCATACAATAACTATTTTGTTGAATTTCTCAATTCACAAAGTACTAACTTTATAAAATGAATTCATATACATTTATTGAATACATATTAAGTTCATATAAAACTAAATAATTTAGGAGCTGATCAGTATGACAAGTAAACCACTAGTAATAACGCTTCCTCCTATATCAAAAACCAAAATTACTTTTTATTCTTCTGGTGAAGTAATTAACCACACTTTTTTTACAAACGAAACTTCAGAACCTATAGCAACGTTTGCATATTGTCCTATAGAATTCGAAAGATTTGAAACTAAAAGAATGCCAGTCATTATAAAATAATTTTTCATAGATGTTTTCCTAAATCCCCTAGATTTCAGGGGATTATTTTATATAAAATAACGCTTTTATTCAATTTCTTCGACAGCATCCACATCTGTCCAGTGAATCCAATGCCCTCCTATCTCAGACGGTTCAAAAACATTCATGTATAAATTCTCTTCGGTTTTCACATCCACAAAACACTTATATTCAAAAAAACCATTGTCTGGATCAAAGATTGTTATTTCGTATTTCTTGTCTACTTCAAATAGATTCATAACCAGTTCTGATACTTTCATCTCTCATTCCCCTTTGTTCATGATTTTGTAACAGATGTATACAAGTTTGTGTGTTACACTAAATTCATTCGAAGATGTCATTCGTTATTAATTCGGCAATTCTTAATACCCCATCCCCTGCCCTAGCTCCCCTGCTAGGGCTTTTGTTGTTAAAATAACTATTTTGTTCAAATATTAGATAGATGTTAATATTCTTAATAAAGGAGGTCTATTGATGAAAAACTCATGGAAAAAGATTTCTTCAGTTATTTTCATAGTAATTTTCCTTTTAATAATTTTATATTTTGGTGGTATGTCTCTTTTTTGGAATAAGCCATAAATTAAGTACAGCAGTTAGCTTTTGCTAGCTGTTCTTTTTCTTTACAATAACGCTTTTATGTGAAATTCGTACACATTTTTGACACATCGAACATCACAATTACTTGAAAATTCGTGATAATATTAATTTGTCGAATACGCCAAATTTCGACACAGTACGACAATAGCCTCTCCCCTCCGAAATCCTTGCCCCCGCAGGGATTTCTCCTTATATTCATTAATTGTTCACTGAGTCTTCATCCTGAACAAAATTCAAGGTTTATTATTACCCCAATTTCCAACTTGTTTAAAAAAATAAAAGCTAGGCTAAATCAACTCTGATTCTCGTTTTTCAATACGAATTACTTTTTTATTCTTGTATATCAAGGACTGCTCACCATGACCACTTATCGGCGGCTCTATTTGACGAACTTGTCCATCTTTCACGATATAAACCATATTTTCAGCTAAAGAAATTTCCGCTCTCATTTCTGCAATATCTTCTTTAATAATCGCCACATTCACCACTCCCATGATATAATTACTTTGTCGAAAGTAGTCGGGAGTATTCTCGGCTTTTTTATTTGCTTATAAATACTGCACAACATTCTCCGGAACAAACGATTGTTCCAAGGATAGATGAAGCCGTATTGGAATCGGCTCTTTGCTATCCCTTGCTCGCTTACATATCTCTTCAGCTTCTTCCCAATCAAACTGTTTATCCTCCACTCGCTTATAACGCCAAATCCCAATTGTGTAATCCTCAAATAATTCGTAACGATCATCTGGCGCTGTCGTTGGTTTTAATTCGTCAATCGCCTTTGCTTGGCGTGGTATTTGTACAACAACGTCAGCAAAACGTAGTTTAGAATTTAACCGATGAACATGAGCCTTCTTAGGATCAAATGACACAACTCGTTCAACATCAAAAATTGTTAGCTGCTTTATCATCGCTTGTTCCCTCCAATACCTGCAAGCTTGCAATTAAGATTCCTTCAAGCTGCGTTAATGTTAGTTGATCTAATGTTTGCCCATTAATTTCCGATAGTCCTAATCCCAATAATTTACGAATGATTGCTAGTTTTCTGCGCTCTACTTCCTGACGTAACAACATGATTAGGCCTCCTGTTGGTGACTGAACTTCCGCTCTAAATTTACAAACTTACTAAACTCTTTAATGAATGCTAGTTCAACAACACCAACTGGACCGTTTCTCTGTTTCGCTAAAATGATTTCTGTTATGTTTTTATTTTCTGTTTCACGGTCGTAATAATCTTCACGATATAAGAATGCAATCAAGTCCGCATCTTGCTCAATTCGACCATTTTCACGTAAGTCTGAGAGTAACGGCCTTTTATCTTGTCTACTTTCAACAGCACGGCTTAACTGTGATAATGCAACCACACATACATTTAGCTCTCTTGCCATAAGTTTTAGCTTACGACTAATCTCACCAATCTCTTGCATACGATTTCCTTTGTGCTTTGGGTCACCTACAATAAGCTGCAAGTAATCAATTGCGACTAACACCTTTTTGTCTGGGTATTTGCGCTTTAGTTTCCTAGTCTTTGCGTAAATCTCTTGCATCGTTACATTAGCTTTATCGTATATTTCTAGTGGTAAATCATTTATCAAGCCCATAGCCTGACTAATCTTTTCCCAATCCTTTAAATTACATAGCTTTTTAGGGTTTTTTAATTTCGTAGCATCTATATTTCCAGTACTTGAGATCATACGCTTAAGTAACTGTTCTTCTCCCATCTCTAGCGAAAAGACTCCTGTTGCTGTATGAGCACTCGCTGCATGGAAAGCAATGTTTAATACAAATGCTGTTTTCCCCATCGAAGGACGGGCACCGACAATAATTAAATCGCCTTCTTGTAGTCCTACTGTCATTCTGTTTAAGTCGTCATAACCAGTTGGTATACCGGTTAGATCTCCTACATCAATTTGCATGTTCTTATACAGATCAACTAGGGTTTCCTTTAGATTAAATTCATCTGAATAACCTGTTTCTTCAATAGCGCTTAGTTCATCAATCGATGTACTAATAGCATTTATATCTCTTTCATGCTGAAGACGATTATATAAGTTGCCAGCAACCTCTTGAGCATGTCGCATCTTCCAAGCTTCAATCACTAAACCTTCATGATACGAGAAGTTTTTAGTTGTTGTTACAACTTCTGTCAGGTTTACAAAGAATTCAATTCCACCAATTTGATTCATAAAGCTTTCATCGAATTTTCCCATGAGAGCGACAAGATCTATTGGAACCTCAGCATCTTCTAACTCTCTCATCGCTTTAAAAATCGCTTGATGTGTTGGATTAGAGAACTGCTTTGGCTTTAGTTGGCAATCTTTAATTAAATCACCTTCTTGAATAATACTACCTAAAACACTTTGTTCAGCTTCTGCGTTACGAATCATATCGTTACTCATTGAACCATCCATTCTGTTGATTAAGTTTTGCAAGTTCTTCATCCGTTGGAATGTTTTGTTCCCATGATTGTTGCTGCTGTATTACGTTTTTAGTAGATTCCGATAAGCCTTTTTGTTGATAAGGTATTTGTGTCGGCTGTTGCACTTTTGTTAATCGTTGAGCGCGAAATGCTTTATCAGCCACCTCCACATCTGCTATCGTTTTAAAACCTTTAAGATGCCAATCTCGTAAAATCGTATTTACGTAAGACATGTTTCTCGTATTTTTCTCTAAAGCAATCTCCATAGCTTTTACAACTAGCTCTGCATTTAAATCATCTATCCAAGCGTGAATACCATCTGCGATAAAAGGTGTAATGAATCCGAAATTCTGCTCGTAAAAAGAAATTGGATTAACCTCAACGACTTCTTCAGCGCCTGCGCGTTTTTCTTGTTGTTGTTCTTCTTCTTTTTCTTCTTCTTTTTCTTCTTCCTTGCTAGGGTCTTGGAAGCCCCTTATAAGCCCCTCCAAACGTGCCGATAAATACTCCTTAATTCTTGGAATCTTAAATTCTTGTTGTACTTCTAATTCCAAGCAAGTTTCATAGAAATCAACTAAAAAATCCTGGTCCTTCACAGATTGAATTTCTTTTAATACACACTTTTCAATGTTCACATTTTTAATCGGATTGAATTTTAACCAGTTGATTAAGAACAACTCTTTTGTTTTTTTGTTGTAATTAATTTTCCCGTACTCTGCAAAGCGTTCTAATAGCTTCATAACAGTTTCGCGGTTGTACCCTGTATCAGTTTCAATGATACGAAGTGGAAGCTCATAGATTCCTGATTGAGATGTTTTACTGTTTGTCATCAAATATAAGTAGAAATACTTTTCCTCCGGTGTAAGATCTAAAACAAATGAATCCTGCCAAAATGAAACATGTACTGGTCTATAAACTGCCATATTATTCATCCTCCCGTTTACATATCGCAAATCCGTCCTCTACACGTAATAAGCGATAATTCTTGTATCCTATTTTGAGATATTGGTTTACTAAGTAAATTAGGTGTTGCTCTGAGGTTGCTTGCTGAAATACCTTAGGGTTCAGCAACACTCTATGTAATGATTTGTCTAAAAGCATGCAACACACTCCGTTGTTATACGAATGCTAATTTGATATAATTAATTCAAATATTTTTTCCAAAGCTATTTATCTATCACTCTGCCAAGTGGTAGATTTTTTATTTTCTACGTGTTACTAAAGAGGCATTAACTCCTCTTGCTCTTAAATCTTAAATCTTTAATCACTACACGATAACTCATCGATGCCTCATGTTCTTCTTTTGTATCACGAAGCATTTTAAATTCTTTCATACATCGTTCCAGTTCTTCTTCCCAATGATTTGATTCTTCGGCTGATTTTGCATAAAACATGTTATGAATACATGCAACCATACAGTTATGAAGTTTATTCGCAAATGAAAAGTCTCCTGGGAGAACTAGATCATGAAGACGATCGTATTTATGTGTCATGAATTACATCTCCTTTCTATTTGAGTTGATGCTGTACGCATCGTTACAACCAGAAAGGTGCATTGTAGGGGATGGAGGAACAATCCCTTTCTGGTTGTAACGACAAGCACAGTAGCTTGTCCAAATAATGAATAAAATGTTATAATTATTTTGTAAAATATATTGCCAGCTACTGTTCTCAGGCGGTAGCTTTTTCTTTTGCCCATTTATGTTTTAACGTGAATGATGCTTCAATAATTTTGATTCGAATCCCCACTAACTTCTTCTCTTGCTTTAACTCAACTGTCTTTGAATCCTCACCAAGTATTTGCGCTATTTTAATTTCACCAGTTAGTTTTGCATCATAGCGAATTAATTCCTTGTATTCTCTTAAACTAGGTTTCTGATAATCTACTGTCATTTTTCTTCCTCCTCTACAGCACCTTTGTTAAAGTCATTAAGCTATCCACCGATTGAATAATAACGTTCTCCGCCATAGCCTTTCGCAACCAACTTCCTTGTATTTGTTCCATAATGCCAAAATGAACTTGTTCCAAAGCTTGTACTACACATTGAGTAGCTTGGATTGTATCGAAGATTTCTTTTGCATGAACTGCGTATTCATGTCTCTTTTTTTCATCAAGCTTCCATGACCTTGTTGCAACTTGTAAGTTCATGATTTCCTTCGCTGCTTTAATCCCCTCTTCAGCCTGTTTAATGTAGTTCATCAATTGTAAATTCACATCTTGAGTTAAACGTGGATCTGTTGGCGGTAAACCAACACCATAAATATGTTTAATCGCTTGTTGATTCAACTTTGCTCCTGTTGCATGACACCAATCCATCGCAAGCTCAAATTCTGGTTTAGAAAGTCCAGATTCAATACGAGTTAAGCGTTCATGTGTAATGCCAAGGTACTTAGATAGTCCTTTCTTCGTTTTCAGCTGAACATTATCACAACATTCTCTAGCATTCTGTAATAATTCCCCTATTGCTGAATTGCAGTATATGCTTGTTCCCATATCTGTTCGCCTCCATATTTAGTTTTCAAATGGTTACAATGAATTTAGTACATATGTAACTTGTCTATTTTTCATGTAAAAAGAGAGGAACTATTCCTCAATGTTTTCTTTCACTTGCATTTCTTTGATAATGGCCCAACCAGCCTTGTAATATGCTTGAAGGAGTTTATCAATATCCTTTTGTGATTTTGGCTCAGGAGCCACAACATGGACTTTCGTTTTTCCAAATTCATAAGTCGCTGCATATTCTTCTTGTTGGCTCATGGTGTCACCTCTTGAAGAGCTTTTTATATGTTTATGCGACTGATTTGTTGGTACTGCCATGTTAGTTGCTGTCATTTTTTCACCTACTTCCCAATTTAAAAAAAGTATAATATTCTTGTACTTGTATACATCAAATTAAATCTTTTACATCACACCTAAGAATGGCAGCCAATCTTATAGCTTTTTCAAGATTTGGATTACTATAACCATTTTCCCAATTACTTATTGTAGATTTTGTAACTTGCATTTTACCTGCAAGTTCTTGTTGCGTTAACTCACTTTTTTTTCTAGCTCTAATTAACTTAATATTTTTGTTCACTTTCTCGCCCCTTGTATAAGTAACTTGTACTTTAATTATAAGTATAAGATTCTTGTACGTCAACACATTTGTACAATTTTCTTGTACAAAGTTTAATATTTCATTTGCATAAGGTACAATATCTTTGTACTTTTTATTAACGGGAGGTGCTAAAAATGTTGAAACAAAGATTAAAAGAAACACGTAAAATACGTCAACTTACTCAACAAGAATTAGCCAATAAAGTAAATACCACTAAAGGCACCATAAGTAACTATGAGAACGGACATAGCACTCCCTCAAACGAAATGCTAAAAGATTTAGCTAATGTTTTAGGAGTAACAACAGATTATTTATTAGGAAGAGAAGATGAATCAAGAGTATCCAATACACTTCCTGACTTAACAAAAAAAGATAGTCGTGATATTGCTCGTGACTTAGAGAAAACTCTTGAACAATTAGAAAACAGTGATGAAGCGTTAATGTTTGACGGAGAACCAATAGACGACCATACAAAAGAAATGATTCGTATTTCTCTGGAGAACTCAATGCGCATGGCAAAACAATTAGCAAAACAAAAATTCACTCCAAACAAGTACAAAAAAGATTGAACGGAGCGAGAAATGGAAATTAAAGAATACGCACTCAAAATCGCAGAAAAGCATGAAACAACAAATCCATTTGAAATTGCAAGACGAAAAAATATTATAGTGTTGTTTGAAGACCTTGGGAATACTCTTGGTTTTTACAACACATATAAACGCATTAAATTTATTCATATTAATAATCAAATTGATGAAACCGCTCAACGTTTTGTGTGTGCCCATGAATTAGGGCATGCTATACTTCACCCTAAAGCAAACACCCCCTTCTTACGTAATCAAACATTCTTTTCAGTGGATCGTTTAGAAATTGAAGCAAATACATTTGCTGTGGAGTTATTACTTACCGATGAAATGATTTCTGCTTATCAAGATACTCATTTATCTATTCAAGAAGTTGCAGAGATTTATGGGGTTCCGGGTGGATTCGCCCGTTTAAAAATGTATACAGATTCTTGTAAGAAAAATTAAATGAAACAAAGATATACAATGAGCCGTCCATATGGACAGCTCATTTACATAATTATCGTTACCGGAAGTCGATTTATAAAAAATGTTCCAAGCATTTTCAATTTCTTTTTAAAAGATATCTTTCACGGGGACCGTAATCTTGCTCAGCTTGAAAATATGCGAGTTTGTCTGGGACACATGAAATGATAGAAGACAAACCATAGAAGGCTATTTTTTCTACCGCAATGTGTAAAGGTAAGTGCTTACCGTCTACATCTTCGTTTAAGGACATAACATAACAGCTATCCTGGGCACCATAATTTTTTAATAGTTGTAGGAGTTCGTCGGTGTTAGCTATACGTTGTGTGATGCTTACGATGTATTTTTCATTCAAGACAACGTTGTAGTTATGATTTAAACGCCATAAGGCATCTCTTCTTTTTTTAGGAGAAAATAATTCAAATAGAACCCTGTCACGTAATCTCTTAGAAAAAAATTTTTTGACAAATGTTTCTTCATATTCTTTGTCCATATATAGCCCTCCGAGTAAATGATTTCTTTAAGTTTGTATTCCATACTAATCAGAGGTAACCTTCTCTATATATCATATTCATGTGAGGTTAACATAACGTATCATTATTGGTAGTATCCAAAAAATCTCACTTCTTATCTTTTTTCAAATAAGAAGTGAGATTTTTCATTACAAGAAAGCCTAAAAATTTCGTTCTGGGGGTGTAATAAAACCTTAGCTTGATAGCGATGTGGCGGTACCCCTAATATAAAAAGAACATATGTTCTCACAAAAAAAGAATACTTCTATATTCATTATTAGAGTTTATAATAACTATTAAAGGGAGGAAATTCCATGAAAACCGCAATCTACCTAAGAAAATCCCGTGCCGATCTCGAAGCCGAAGCACGCGGCGAAGGTGAAACTTTAGCAAAGCACCGTTCTACCCTGTTGAAAATTGCCAAGGAAATGAACTTAAATATTTTAGCTGTCCGTGAGGAAATTGTTTCTGGTGAGAGCTTAGTGAAACGCCCTGAAATGTTGGCGCTACTTGAAGAAATTGAAGATAACAAATATGATGCTGTTCTTTGCATGGATATGGACCGTTTAGGTCGTGGTGGTATGAAAGAGCAAGGAATCATTTTAGAGACGTTTAAACGCTCGAATACGAAGATTATGACACCAAGGAAGACTTATGACCTTAATGATGAGTGGGATGAAGAATACAGCGAATTTGAAGCATTTATGGCACGTAAGGAGTTAAAGATTATTACACGCCGTATGCAACGAGGTCGTATTGCTAGTGTAGAGGCTGGGAATTACCTTGGTACACATGCGCCCTTTGGATATGATATCCATCGTTTAAATAAGCGAGAGCGTACTTTAACGATTAATTCAGAAGAAGCTTCTGTTGTAAGAATGATATTTGATTGGTATGCAAATGAGGATATGGGCGCTAACGCAATCAGAAGCAAGTTAAATGATCTTGGCTACAAAAGTAAGTTAGGAAACGAATGGAACCCCTACAGTATCTTAGATATATTAAAAAACAATGTATACATCGGAAAAGTAACTTGGCAAAAACGAAAAGAAGTGAAACGTCCTGACGCTGTAAAGCGTAGTTGTGCAAGGCAAGATAAATCAGATTGGATTATTGCTGATGGAAAACATGAGCCTATCATATCCGAAAGTTTATTTGAACAAGTGCAAGATAAATTAAATTCAAGGTATCACGTTCCTTACAATACAAACGGAATTAAAAATCCACTGGCTGGTATTATTAAATGCGGTAAATGTGGTTACAGCATGGTCCAACGTTATCCGAAAAATAGAAAAGAAGCTATGGATTGTAAACACCGTGGCTGCGAAAACAAATCAAGCTATACTGAGTTAATTGAAAAGCGTTTACTCGAGGCTTTAAAAGAATGGTATATCGATTATAAAGCTGACTTTGAAAAAAATAAGCAAGATGACAAATTGAAAGAAACGCAAGTTATTCAAATGAATGAAGTTGCATTACGTAAGCTTGAAAAAGAATTAGTGGATGTCCAAAAACAAAAAAATAATTTACACGATTTATTAGAGCGTGGCGTTTACACTGTCGATATGTTTTTAGAACGTTCGAATGTAATTTCCAATCGTATTAATGAAATTACTTCAACGATGGAAAACTTAAAGAAAGAAATTAAAACAGAAATAAAAAAGGAAAAAGTAAAGAAAGATACAATACCTCAAGTGGAGCATGTTCTTGATCTGTACTTTAAAACAGATGATCCAAAAAAGAAAAACAGCCTACTAAAGTCGGTTTTAGAAAAGGCCGTTTATAAGAAAGAAACGTGGCAAAGACTTGATGATTTCGAACTTGTGCTTTACCCTAAGCTCCCTCAAGATGGCGACATATAAGCGTTCGCGCTTTGTCGTCACCTTGTTGGTGTAATTAGATTTACCCCATTAAGTCCTAAAGCATCATTCGTCGAAACAGCTAACACAACAGGCTTTCCATTTCTAAGCGTTGCTTTTGCTGCCATTAATACTGGAGAGTCTGTCATTGCATTTGCAAATTTACTCATAGAATTTCCTGTTAGCGGTGCAATTACCATGCAATCTAGCGGGATTTTGGGTCCGAGTGGTTCTGCTCCGACAATTGAATTAATTGCTTTAAACCCTGTTATTTCTTCGATCTTTTTAATCCATTCTTCCCCTTCGCCAAATCTAGTATTTGTTGATTGGACAGTATAAGAAACAACGGGACGTACTTCTGCACCTTCTGCAATTAACTTCTCTAAATGTGGCATAACTTCTTCATACGTACAATGTGAACCTGTAAATCCGAAACCAATTCGTTTCCCCTTCAAACTCATTTCTCATCCTCCTCCTTTGCGATTGCATCTGCTATTAATAACTGAGAAAGAACATTCGCTAATATTTGTCCTGCTGTTTTTGGTGCAACAATCCCAGGAAGACCAGGTGCTAATAGTGCCTTCACTCCACGCTTCTCCGCATAGCGAAAGTCCGTGCCACCTGGCTTAGAAGCTAAATCAATAACTAACGTATGAGCTGGCATTTTTGAAATAACATTCGCTGTCACAACGAGATGCGGAATTGTGTTAATCACAATATCGATATTGCCTACTTCTTTCTCTATGTCTTGCATATGAAAAGGAGAAAACATCATTTCTGTAATACGAGCAATATGTTCCGAACGTCTCGCTCCAACTTTGACATGTGCTCCTAATGATTGAAAGGCTCTTGCAACACTCATACCAGTTCTACCAAATCCTAAAACCATTACATTCGATCCATGAATTGTGTAATCAGTATGTTGAATAACCATCATTAGTGTACCTTCTACGGTCGGAATAGAGTTATAGATTGCAACATCATCACGATCAAATAATTTTACAAGTTTGCGATTTGTAGTAGATACGAGATTTTCCAAGTAAGGTGTACCAATACCTGAATATATAGTAAAGTTTTCTGGCGTCTTTTCAATTTGTTCTTTCGTTATGGAAACTTTTTCATTTGAAAAAATAGTATCTACTTCTCCTTTGGCATTCGTCCCTGCAACCGGCAAAATAATCGCATCTAAAGAAGTGAAATTTAAATCTTGTATACTTTCCTTTGCTGCCCCTGTGAAGCCATGATCTAACTGTTCAAACCCTATTAATGAAAGTTTCGCGTCCAGTTCGACTAGCTTGCGAATTACTTCTAGCTGCCGCGCATCTCCTCCTATGACAGCAATATGCATCTCAGTCAACATCCCCTAATTCACCTTCTTTTTCTTTCATTTATAAGAAAAATGCCTACTTTTTCTTTTTCCTCCACATCATATGTATTGTACGAGTTTGAGGTGATTGAAAAACAAAAAGCACACGTGATTTATCTTCTTTATATAAAGATAAAAAAAGACAACCAAAATGGTCATCTTTCACTACGATCTTGAATGGTTCGTAAGATCACACAGTATCATATCATTTCCCACCTTCTTAATTTTGCTCCATTCTACTCTCACTTCTTGCTGTTCTCTTTTAAAACCTCCCCATTTCCCAGCAGGTATAACAAGCGCTTGTATTTGTCCATCTCTCTCATCAATTTCTAAATCTGCATGACCTAAAACTCCCATTTTTTCTGCTCTTTCTAAATCCACAATCTCTTTACCACTTAATTCACTTAAACGCATTAAATCTCCCCCTATCCTATTTTTCATGAAGGTTATCCTATAATAAGTACCTATTCTGCATATACAAAAAAAATAACCGTATCTCATATAAAAGAGATACGGTTATTTCCGAAAGCGAATGAATTACAAAATCGATTAAAGTTTCATTCCTTTTGGCAGTTTTCCATCTGGACTAATAAGTGCCGCAGAGAATTCATCGGTAAACATATTGCGAATTAACTCGTCTACATTTTGCTTTGTTACAGTGTTTACACTTTCAATAATCTCATCAAGAGAACGATGTTTACGAAGAAGCAATTCGTTTTTACCATTACGGCTCATACGACTATTCGTACTTTCTAAACTTAACATTAAGTTCCCTTTTAATTGTTCTTTACTGTTAACAAGCTCTTTTTCTGTAATACCTGTATTTTTCAACGTATTTAACGTTTCTTGCATTGTTTCATACAGTGTATCTAATTGTTTACTACCTGTTCCACCGTAAAGTGTTAACATTCCTGTATCTTCATAAGAAGAGTGATAAGAGAATACTGAGTACGCCAATCCACGTTGCTCACGTACTTCTTGGAATAAACGGCTACTCATACTACCGCCTAAAACATTATTTAATACAATTAAGTTATAAATATCTTCGTGTCCCATTTGCAAGCCTTTATATCCTAAACATAAATGCGCTTGTTCTGTTTCCTTCTTACGTGCTACTTTATTGAAATGGAAAATTGGGCTATGTACTTGTTCACGATTTGTTGTTCCTTCGTAACTACCGAAATATTGCTCTACAGTTTGTAAAAATGCTTCATCAATATTCCCTGCAATTGATACAACAACATTTTCAGGTGTGTAATGATCTTTCATATATTGGCGTAACGTATCACCTGTAAATGTTTCAAGCGTTTCTTCTGTTCCTAAAATAGGATATCCAAGCGGATGCGTTTCATATGTTGCTTTCGTTAACATATCATGTACAATATCATCTGGCGCATCTTCGTACATTTTTATTTCTTCACATACAACATTCTTCTCTTTTTTCAGTTCTTCCTCATCAAATGTTGAATTAAAGAACATATCTGCTAAAACATCTAACGCGTATTTAGCATGCTCATCTAGCACTTTCGCATAGTAACATGTATATTCTTTTGAAGTAAAAGCATTTACTTGTCCACCAATGCTATCAAATGATTCTGCAATCTCTCTTGCACTTCGCGTTTCTGTCCCTTTAAAGAACATATGTTCCAAAAAGTGTGAAACCCCATTATTTTTTTCATTTTCATTTCTTGAACCTGCGTGGATCCATATACCAATCGCAACCGAGCGTACAGTTGGTATATTCTCCATAACAATTCTTACACCATTTTTACACGTATATTTTTTAATCAAAAACTTTCCTCCTAATGCCAGTTTCTCTAAATAATTGCTATTATTTAATGATAACAAGTTTAGAGTTGAATGTCATGCAAATGTATTTAATCCACACGTTTTTCATCTAGTAATTCTGTAATATTCCCCACTTTATATCCTTGTTCCTTTAAATTTTTAATCATAGTATCTAGCGCTTCTGTTGTAGATGAAGTAGGATGCATTAGCACAATAGCACCTGGATGTATTTTTCGCATTACTCTCTGCAATAGCACACCCGGTTCTGGCCGCTTCCAATCAATTGTATCTACAGTCCACATAATCGTCCCCATTTGGAAATCATCTGCTATTTTTACTACCTCATCTCGAAAGCTTCCGCTTGGTGGAGCAAACCATCTCACTTTCTGATTCGTAGCCGCTTCTATCATTCGATTCGTTTTTTGTAATTGCTCTCGTATTTCATCTGAAGATAGCGTTTTCATATTGGGGTGTGTGTAAGAATGATTTCCTACTTCTTGATTTGCATCGACAATCATTTTGGCAAATCGTAAGTTTTCTTTCACCCAGCGTCCTTCTAAAAAGAAAGTCGCCTTCACATCATGTTTTTTCAATATCTCTAATATACGTGGCAAATACTCATTACCCCAGGCCACATTAATTGTTAATCCCACCATTTTTTTATTTGGATGTCCTCGATAAATGGGAGCTGGTGGTAAATCTTCTAAGTGAATACTCGGCGATACTTCCTTAAATTCAAGTTGTTTTTGATCAAACTTCTTGATTTTCTTCATATTATTATAGGACGCTTCTATATCCACTTGTTTTCCATTATACCCAGGCATCGCCTTCCAAATCTTATCAATCATCGCATTTTGCGGCATAATCTCGTACTGTTTTGCATGTTTTTGAATCTCTTCATGCAAATTATCCTGCGCAAAAACGGAATAAGAGCCAAAACCCACATATAAAGAAAATATAAATATGTACGCTAATATACGAGCTTTCATATAAAACCCTCCCATTAACTATAAAAAAGAAACCATTTTCTTCTTATCTTTGTTAATTTGAGCGTTATGATGAAAACTATACCTATACTCACATAAAAATCTAAATGAATCACATTTTTTACATAACAAAAAAAGCCAGCTAAACTGGCTTTCACTTATTGTTGTTCTTGTGCGTTTTCTTCTTTAGCGTTTTCTTCTTTAGCTGCTTCTTTTTCTTGCTCTTCTTTTAGCAATACTTTTCTAGATAAGTTTACACGACCTTGTTTGTCAATCTCGATAACTTTAACTGAAATCTCATCATCGATTTTCACAACATCTTCTACCTTACCTACACGCTCAAGTGCAAGTTCAGAGATGTGAACAAGTCCATCTTTACCGCTAAATAATTCAACGAACGCACCGAATTTTTCAACACGTTTAACTTTTCCTAAGTAGATTTCGCCTACTTGTACTTCGCGAACGATATCTTCGATAATTTTCTTCGCTTTTTCATTCATCTCTTGATTAATTGATGAAATGAATACTGTACCATCTTGCTCGATGTCAATTTTAACGCCAGTTTCTTCAATGATTTTATTAATTTGTTTACCACTTGGTCCAATAACATCACGAATTTTATCTGGGTTAATTGTCATTGTAATAATCTTTGGAGCATACGCAGATAACTCAATGCGAGGTTCAGCGATAACAGATAACATGTGATCTAGAATGTGCATACGACCAACTTTCGCTTGTTGTAATGCTTCTTCTAAAATCTCACGAGATAAACCATCGATTTTAATGTCCATTTGTAGTGCAGTTACACCTTTTGCAGTACCTGCTACTTTAAAGTCCATATCACCTAAATGGTCTTCCATTCCTTGAATATCTGTTAATATTGTGTAATGCTCACCAGATTTCACTAGACCCATTGCAATACCAGCAACTGGTGCTTTAAGTGGTACACCCGCATCCATCATCGCTAATGTACTACCGCAAATACTCGCTTGTGAAGTAGAACCATTTGATTCTAATACTTCAGATACAAGACGAACTGTATATGGGAAATCCTTTTCAGATGGAATTACAGGTTCAAGAGCACGTTCTCCTAGTGCACCGTGACCAATTTCACGACGACCTGGTCCACGCATTGGTCTTGTTTCACCAACACTAAATGAAGGGAAATTATAATGGTGCATAAAGCGTTTTGACTCTTCTACACCTAGACCATCTAAAATTTGCACATCGCCTAATGCACCTAATGTACAAATACTTAATGCTTGCGTTTGTCCACGTGTGAATAGACCAGAACCATGTGTACGAGATAAAAGGCCAACCTCTGATGCTAAAGGACGAATTTCATCACCTTTACGACCATCTGGGCGGATTTTTTCAACTGTAATAAGACGACGTACTTCTTCTTTTACAATTTTATATAAAATCTCACTTACTTGTCCTAATGTATCAGCATCAGCTTCCTCAGCTTCGTAATGCTCAATTACACGCTTTTTCACTACGCTAATTGCATCTTCACGTGCATGTTTTTCGTGCACTTGAATTGCAGAATGCATATCTGTCTCAGCCATTTCACGTACAGCTTGGTTCAAAACAGCATCCACTTCATAAAGTTTCACTGCTGTTTTCTCTTTACCGACAGCTTGTACAATCTCTTCTTGGAATGCAATTAGACGTTTAATTTCATCGTGTCCAAACATAATTGCTTCTAACATTGTTTCTTCAGGTACTTGATCCGCTCCTGCTTCAACCATGTTAATTGCATCTTTCGTACCAGCTACAACAAGGTGCATATCACTTTGTTCTTGCTGTTCAACTGTTGGATTAATAACGAACTCGCCATTAATACGACCAACTGTCGCACCTGCGATTGGACCTTCAAATGGAATATCTGAAATAGATAATGCTAATGAAGAACCAAGCATAGCTGCCATCTCAGAAGAACAGTCTTGATCAACACTCATTACGATGCTGACAACTTGTACTTCATTACGGAAACCATCTGCGAAAAGTGGACGGATTGGACGGTCAATTAAACGACTTGCTAAAATTGCTTTTTCACTTGGACGGCCTTCGCGCTTAATAAAACCGCCTGGGATTTTTCCAACTGCATATAAACGCTCTTCATAGTTTACTGTAAGCGGGAAGAAATCTACATTTTTTGGCTCTTTTGATGCAGTTGCTGTAGATAGAACTGCTGTGTCGCCATATCTTACTAATACTGCTCCGTTTGCTTGTTTTGCAAGCTGACTTGTTTCAATTGTTAGCTGACGACCAGCTAAATCTATCGAGAAGACTTGCTTTTCCTGACTCATTTAAGTACCCCTCTCAATTTAAAATATTCAATTCTTCTATGTAAATGGATAGTATATCACAATATTCTTTCCTCTAGTATTGCCGAAAATTAAGTAAGCTATAAAGAGTAGAAGATATATTTTTACCTAACAAAAAAGCGGGAATATTCCCGCTTCTTTGACTATCGACGTAAGCCAAGCTTTGTGATTAATTCACGGTAACGCGTGATATCGCTATTACGAAGGTAAGTAAGTAAGTTACGACGTTTACCAACCATCTTTAATAGACCACGACGTGAATGATGATCCTTCTTGTGAGTACGTAAGTGCTCGTTTAGAGTGTTAATTTGCTCCGTTAGGACAGCAATTTGAACCTCTGGAGAACCAGTATCAGTCTCATGAGTTCTAAATTGTGCAATGATTTCATTTTTACGCTCTTGTGTTAAAGCCATCCTATTTCACCTCCTAATAATTAAACCCCCAGTTACCTAGCAAGCATCGGTGAGTCGCAATGCCAAGTAATGGTTGTCATAAAGTACATAACATAGAATACTACTTTTCATTTGAAAAAGCAAGTATATTCTTTACGCTCGCAAAATATTCTTGGGCAATCTTTTTATCTTGAGCGATTTGCGCAACTAACTCATCAATTCCATTAAACTTTTTTTCTTCTCTTATACGCATGTGCCACTCCACTGTAACACTTTGATCGTATATGTCTTTATTAAATTCAAATAGATGCACTTCAATAGATAATTGACGCTCATTCTCTTTGAAAGTTGGTTTATATCCGATATTACATACACCATCATGCCATTCATCATGAACCTTCAACCTTACCGCATATACACCTACAGGTGGCAACAGATATTCATCACTTAAACCTACATTTGCAGTTGGAAAACCAATTTGACGTCCACGCTTATCACCGTGTACAACTGTTCCTTCTACCGTGTAAGCTCTCCCTAAAATAGATGGAATTTGTTCCATTTCACCGTTTCGAATTAACTTTCGTAATGAAGTAGAACTTACTTTTTCTTCTTGATATTCAACTTTTTCGATCACGGTCTGTGTAAACTCCCCTCTTGCATGAAATGGTAAAGTCTCCATCTTCCCTTTTCCTAAACGTCCATATGAATAATCAAAGCCTGCTACTACATGCTTTACATTTAAACCAATAATATACTCATCGACAAACTGTTGTGGCAATAATCCAGCAAATGGCTCATCGAATTTCACCACATATAAGATATCAATTCCTAAACTTGCGATGATTTCTTCTTTAAGGCGCATCGGTGTAATATACTCCACATGCGCTTCTTTTTTTCCTAATACAACAGATGGGTGTGGATGGAACGTCATGACAGCACTTTTACATCCTCTTTCATCCGCTATTTTTTTCGCTGTTCGAATCACACGTTGATGTCCTAAATGAATGCCATCAAAATATCCTAATGCCATTACAGTAGGTGGTAATTCTATTGTATTTTGTTCATGTGGATGAGTTAAATGAATAAGTTTCACGCTTGAATTCACCTTTTTCTGTAATAATCCTTCCAATAATTCATTATAGCTTTAGTTCTTGATTATTCACAAGTACTTTCATTGGCTTTAGCATGCCAGGGTGTTTTGGGTGATGCTCATAAATTGCTAAGCAACGATCATTTTTATCAAATACTGTAATAAATGGTGCTGTTGTTCCTAATTCATTCTTTAAGAACATACCGTTCTTTATTTTTTCAGCTTGCTTTTCATCTACAACCATTTTTGGAAACTTACTTAGCGCCTCATCAATTGAGATGAAAATAGACTCTACTGTTCCATTTTGCACGTTTTCTTCAATTTCTTCAAATGATATGCAATCTTCTAGTAAAAATTCACCAGATGCTGTTCTTACAAGGTGAGACATATGTGATGGAAATCCAAGTTTTTCACCAATCATTACTGCTAGCGTTCTTACATATGTTCCTTTACTACACGTTACACGGAAACGAAATGAAATGTTTTCCCCTTCAAAAACTTCACGTTCATCAAGTAATACAAATTCATGAATTGTAATTGTACGAACTGGACGTTCAACTTCTTGTCCTGCCCTTGCATATTCGTATAGTTTTTTCCCGTTAACTTTTACAGCAGAGAACATCGGTGGCATTTGTTCAATTGTCCCTGTTAGTTCCGCTAGTACCTCTTCTACTTCTTTACGTGTAATGACACGATTTACATCTTGTTTCTCCACAACTTCACCAGAAGCATCTTCTGTTGTTGTTGAAAACCCTAATGTCACTTCACCTTCGTATGTTTTTGTTTCACTTGTTAAAAATTGCGCAATTTTCGTTGCACGCCCTACGCAAATAGGTAATACTCCTGTTACATCTGGATCCAGTGTCCCTGTATGACCAATTCGTTTCTCACGCAATATCTTTCTTAATTTGAACACACAATCATGTGATGTCATTCCCTTTGGCTTATGTAATAATACTACACCTTCCATATATTCACCTCATCGTTATTCTTCTGTAGTAATTGTAATTATGCAAAACTTATTTTACATTGAAAAAATGGATAGACAAATGTCTATCCATTATTCTTCACGTTTACCGTCTTTATTAATTTCATGTAAAAGTGTATCAATTCGATGACCATATCCGATAGACTCATCAAACTCAAAGGAAATTTCCGGTGTTTTACGAAGACGAATACGTTGGCCAATTTCTGAACGAATAAAGCCTTTTGCCTTCGCTAAACCTTTTAATGTATTTTCTTTCTGTTCTTCGTCACCTAAAACAGAAATATATACTTTAGCAATTTGTAAATCTCCACTTACTTGTACATCTGTTACTGTAACAAATCCAATACGTGGGTCTTTAATTTTACGACTGATAATGTCGCCTAATTCTTTTTTCATTTGCTCGCCCACACGGTTCGCACGTAATTTCATAACTCTTCACCTCATTCAATACCATTCCAAATGTGTTATCGTACGTTCAATTTCAGGAAATGAATCGATATACTCAAGTACACGATTCATTTCTTTTTCACAGACAACACGATTTGAGGATACGGAAACAATTGCAATTTCTGTACGTTGCCATACATCTTGATGCCCAACTTCAGAAACAGCTACATTATAGCGCTGTTTCACACGAGTTAACACACGTTGTAAAATTGCTCGTTTCTCTTTTAAAGAATGCACATCGTAAATCATACACTCGAATGAGAGTGAAGCGATAATCATCGCTTCACTTCTTCCATAACGTATGCTTCAATGATGTCCCCTTCTTTAAGATCATTATATCTCTCAATTGTAATACCACACTCATAGTTTTGTGCAACTTCTTTTACGTCGTCTTTGAAACGTTTTAACGTATCAAGTTGTCCTTCGAAAACTACTACGCCATCACGGATAATACGAACGCCACTATCACGTGTAATTTTACCGTCTATTACGTAACAACCTGCGATTGTTCCAACTTTTGTTACTTTGAATGTTTGACGAACTTCCGCTTGACCGATTACTTTTTCTTCGAATTCTGGATCCAGCATACCTTGCATTGCTGATTCAATTTCTTCGATTACTTTATAGATAATACGGTGTAAACGAACATCAACTTTCTCTAATTCAGCTGTACGCTTCGCATTCACATCAGGGCGTACGTTAAATCCAATTATAATTGCATTAGATGCAGAAGCTAAAATAACATCAGATTCTGTAATCGCACCTACGCCTGTATGGATAATTTTCACTTTTACGCCTTCAACATCAATTTTACGAAGTGATGCTGCCATTGCTTCTACAGAACCTTGTACGTCTGCTTTCACAATTAAGTTAATTTCTTTTACATCACCCTCTTGGATTTGTTGGAATAAATCTTCCAGGCTGAATTTAGATTTCTCACCACGTTGTGCAACTAACGCTTCTTGTGCACGTGATTCACCGATTTGACGAGCTTTCTTCTCATCAGCGAATGCCATGAAACGATCTCCCGCTTGTGGCACTTCATTTAAACCTGTAATTTCAACAGGAGTTGATGGACCAGCAACTTTTACACGACGACCAATATCACTTACCATTGCACGAACACGACCGAATGATGTTCCAACAACAATTGGATCTCCAACTCGAAGTGTACCGTTTTGAACAAGTAATGTCGCGATAGTTCCTTTACCTTTATCAAGCTGTGCTTCAATTACAGTACCAGCTGCATAGCGATTTGGATTTGCTTTATATTCTTCTACTTCACTCACAAGAAGAATCATTTCTAGTAAGTTGTCAATTCCCTCGCCTTGAATTGCAGAAATTGGTACGAAAATCGTGTCTCCGCCCCAAGCTTCTGGAACTAATTCATATTCTGTTAACTCTTGCATTACACGATCAGGATTTGCCGCTGGTTTATCCATTTTATTCACAGCAACAATAATTGGTACTCCAGCTGCTTTCGCATGGCTAATCGCTTCAACTGTTTGTGGCATAACACCGTCATCAGCTGCAACAACAAGAATTGTAATATCTGTTACTTGTGCACCACGAGCACGCATTGTTGTAAATGCCGCGTGACCTGGTGTATCTAAGAACGTAATTTTCTTATCATTTACATCAACTTGGTATGCACCGATATGCTGAGTAATTCCACCAGCTTCGCCAGCAGTTACTTTTGAATTACGGATAGAGTCAAGCAATGTTGTTTTACCGTGGTCAACGTGTCCCATAATTGTAACAACAGCTGGACGTTCTTTTAAGTTTTCTTCATCATCTTGCTCATCGATAAATGTTTCAAATTCAGTTTCACTTACAACTACTTCTTCT
Organism: Bacillus cereus group sp. BfR-BA-01316; assembly: GCF_022664195.1. Taxonomy (NCBI): domain Bacteria; kingdom Bacillati; phylum Bacillota; class Bacilli; order Caryophanales; family Bacillaceae; genus Bacillus; species Bacillus cereus group sp. BfR-BA-01316. The sequence continues at coordinate 48,050 of NZ_JAKUGX010000026.1, read as the reverse complement.
TCTACTTCAATACCGTAATCAGTAGCAATTAACTCAATTGTATCTTTATCTAAGTCTTGGTTAATTGTTGCCATAATTCCTAGCATGAAGAGCTTTTTAATAATTTCAGATGGCTCTTTGCTTAACTTTTTAGCAAGGTCACCTACTGTAAGGCTTCCAGAGAAAGTGATTTTATCTGGTGTTTCTACTATTTGCGTTTGTTGTCTTCCAGCAAAGTTATCTTGACGTTTGTCTTCATTTCCTTTGCCTTTTTTCTTCTTCTTATTGCTGTTCTTTTTACTGCGAACAACTTTCTCTTCTACTTCAAACTCATCTGCAACAGAAGGTTTTTCTGCTTCAGTGTTATATTGATTATCTAATTTGTTTACTACTTCATCTTCTAACATTGTCATATGATTCGAAACCTCGATATTCATCTCTTTTAGTTTTGTCATAAGATCTTTACTTGAGATATTATTTTTTTTTGCATATTCATGTACTCGAATTTTACTCATACCTTCACCCCCGGTAATTTGTATCGAGCATGCTACGTAGCTTTTTCGCAAAGCCTTCATCTAACACAGCTACAACGACTCGCTCGTCTCTCCCAATCGCATGCCCTAATTGTTGTCGATTTTCGACTTTTCTCATTGGTATGTTGTAGTACGTGGTTTTATCAATGATACGTTTTGTAGTGTTCGCTGACGCATCTTCAGAAAGCAATACTAGCTTTGCTTTGCCACTTCGCACTTCTTTTAAAACGAGTTCTTCACCCGAAATAATTTTTCGAGCGCGGTTTGCTAGTCCTAAAAACGATTTCCAATCAGACACTTATTTCGACTCCTTCTCAACAAGCTCAAGAAGCTCTTCGTACAGAGAACTGTCGATTTTCGCTTTTAGATGATGTTCCAAAATGTTTTTCTTTTGGGCTTGAATAATGCTTTCTTTATCTTTTGATAAATATGCACCTCGTCCTGATTTTTTCCCTGATAAATCAATAGACACTTCGCCCTCTTTGGAACGAACAATGCGAACGAGCTCTCGTTTTGATTTCATCTCTTGCGTCGCAATACATTTTCGTAACGGAACTTTTCGATTGCTCATACTCATCACCTCTATTCGATTTCGTCTTCAACTGAATCGAATCCAAATGCGATTACGCTATCTTCTTCTGTCACAATACCAAGTTGTTTCGCATCAGACTCACTTTTAATATCAATTTTCCAGCCTGTTAATTTAGCTGCAAGACGCGCATTTTGTCCACGCTTACCAATCGCTAATGAAAGCTGGTGGTCTGGAACAACAACAGTTGTTGCTTTCTCTTCTTCGTCTACAAGTACTTTAACAACCTGTGATGGACTTAAAGCATTTGCAACATATTCAACTGGGTCATTCGACCAGCGAACGATGTCAATCTTTTCACCTTTTAGTTCATCTACAACGCGTTGTACACGTTGTCCTTTCGGTCCTACACAAGAACCTACTGGATCAACATCGATATTCACTGCATGTACAGAAATTTTAGAACGGTCGCCTGCTTCACGTGCTACAGAGCGAATTTCTACAGTTCCATCATAAATTTCTGGAACTTCCATTTCGAATAAACGTTTTAAAAGACCAGGATGTGTACGTGATACGTAAATTTGTGGTCCTTTTGTTGTCTTTTCTACTTTTGTAATAAATACGCGAATACGATCATGTGGTTTATATTGCTCATTTGGCATTTGCTCACTTACAGGTAATAAAGCTTCTACTTTACCTAAGCTTACATAGATGAAACGAGCATCTTGGCGCTGTACAATACCAACCATAATGTCTTCTTCACGATCACTAAATTCTGAATAAATAACACCACGTTCCGCCTCACGAACTCGTTGTGTTACAACTTGTTTTGCAGTTTGCGCTGCAATACGACCAAAATCTTTTGGCGTTACTTCAATTTCTAGTACGTCGCCATCTTGGTAGTTTGGATTAATTTGTCTTGCCTCTTCTACAGAGATTTCAAGACGTGGATCAAACACATTATCCACAACGTCCTTACGTGCTAAAACTTGAATTGTTCCCACTTCTGGATTAAAGCTCACACGAACGTTTTGTGCTTGGTTAAAATTGCGTTTATAAGCAGAGATTAATGCTGCTTCAATCGCATCAATAATAATATCTTTACTAATACCTTTTTCTGACTCTAATACGAGCAAAGCATCTAACAACTCAGTGCTCATGAAGATCCCCCTTCTTACTAAAACGTAACAGCAAGTCGCGCATTTGCAACTTTATCCATTGGAATTTGGATTTCTTTTTTACGTGTTTTAATTGTTAATAGTAGTGTAATTGTAGTACCGTCGTAGGAAAGTAGCTTTCCTTCAAACATCTTCTCACCATCAATCGGCTCATATGTTTTAATTGCCACTTGTTTTCCTACCGCTTGCTGGAAGTCTTTCTCTTTCTTTAATGGGCGTTCCGCTCCAGGAGATGATACATCCAAAAAGTAAAGATGAGGAATTGGATCCTCTTTATCTAAAGCTTCGCTTAAACGTTCACTTACCGCACCGCATTCTTCAATGTCGACTCCCTTTTCAGAATCGATGAATACGCGTAAGAACCAGTCTTGTCCTTCTTGCACATACTCTACATCTACAAGTTCAAGATTTAACTCTTCAACGATTGGCTGCGCAAATGCTTCTACAACTTCTGTGACTTTCTTATCCATAAACAGCCTCCTTCCTGCCGCCATGTACCATTTACAAGAAAAGATCCCGTTCATAAAGACGGTCTATCTTATTCTTTCTCGTTAGCTAACAAAAGCCCCTGCCGTTAAGCAGGGAATATCTGTCTTAGTATTACCAAATTTAAGAAGTAAAACTTGTAACAAAATATGTATATACGACAGAAATATCTTTACTATCTACATAAACAAAATGTAGATAGTAACACGAAAGAGTGGGTTTCCCCACTCTCTTTTTCACAAAATATACATGACATGGTTATCTCGGTTTATAGTATACCATAGCAAATGTTGATTTGCAAAGACTTTTCCTACCTATTAGAACAGTGACAATTGGTTTTGATCCGGTAAATCTCCTAGACAACCTTGACCATCTAAATACTCAATAATCGTTTTAGAAACCTTACTGCGCTGCTGTAAGTCTTCTTTTGATAAGAAATCACCATTTTTACGGGCTTCAACAATACTAAAAGCTGCGTTTGTACCAAGACCAGGCACTGCATTAAATGGAGGAATTAAAGTATCCCCATCAATTATAAATTCGGTTGCATGTGAGCGGTATAAATCAACCTTTTGGAATGAATAACCACGCTCACACATTTCAAGTGTCATTTCTAGTACCGTTAATAAACTCTTCTCTTTCGGTGCTGCATCCAATCCTTTCTGTGCAATTTCATCAATTTTTACACGTATGGATGCTGAACCTTTCGCCATCGCCTCTACATCAAAGTCATCTGCACGAACTGTAAAATATGCCGCATAAAATAAAAGTGCGAAATGTACTTTAAAGTATGCGATACGTACAGCCATAAGTACGTAAGCAGCCGCATGGGCTTTAGGGAACATGTACTTAATCTTCTTACATGAATCAATATACCAACCTGGTACATTGTTATTTCTCATTTCCTCTTCCCATTCTTCTGGTACACCTTTACCTTTACGCACCGACTCCATGATTTTGAAGGCTAATGATGGATCCAAGCCTTGATAAATTAAATATACCATGATGTCATCACGACAACCGATAACTTCACTCAGTGTACACGTACCGTTATAAATTAATTCATTCGCATTACCTAACCATACATCTGTACCATGAGACAGTCCAGAAATTTGGACAAGCTCTGAAAACGTCGTTGGTTTCGTTTCTTCTAACATTTGTCTTACAAATTTCGTACCAAACTCTGGTATACCAAGTGTACCTGTTTTACAGTTAATTTGTTCTTCAGTTACCCCTAAAGATTCTGGACCAGAGAAAATCTTCATTACTTCCGGATCATCCGTTGGGATTGTTTTAGGATCAATACCACTTAAATCTTGAAGCATACGAATAACAGTCGGATCATCGTGTCCTAATATATCAAGTTTCAATAAATTATCATGAATTGAGTGAAAGTCAAAGTGTGTAGTTCTCCACTCAGCACCTATTGAATCAGCAGGAAACTGAATTGGTGAAAAGTCAAAAATATCCATGTAATCTGGTACAACGATAATACCACCTGGATGCTGTCCGGTTGTACGCTTTACACCTGTACATCCCGCAACTAGGCGATCAATCTCTGCATTTCGAATTGTTAAGTTATGATCATTAGCATAACCTTTTACATACCCATAAGCGGTTTTTTCCGCAACCGTACCAATTGTTCCTGCACGGTATACATAATCTTCACCGAACAGTACTTTCGTATAGTTATGGGCACGGGGTTGGTATTCTCCGGAGAAATTCAAATCGATATCGGGCACCTTATCTCCTTTAAACCCAAGGAACGTTTCGAACGGAATATCATGTCCATCTTTCACGTATGGAACATTACATGTTGGACATTCTTTATCTGGCAAGTCAAAACCAGAACCTACAGAACCGTCATTAAAGAACTCTGATTGTTTACACTTTGGACATACATAGTGCGGTGGTAATGGGTTTACTTCTGTAATTTCCATCATCGTTGCAACAAATGATGAACCTACCGATCCACGCGAACCTACTAGATAACCGTCCACTAACGATTTTTTCACAAGCTTATGTGAAATTAAATAAATAACGGCGAATCCATGTCCAATAATACTTTTCAATTCTTTTTCCAAACGAGCTTCTACAATTTCCGGTAGTTCATCTCCATAGATACTTCGTGCCATTATATAACTCATATCACGTGTTTCATCATCGGCACCTTCAATTTTCGGTGTATATAAATCATCTTTTACTGGATGAACATCACCAATTAATGATGCAATCTTTTGTGTATTTGCCACAACAATTTCTCTTGCTTTGTCTTCACCTAAGAATGAAAAACAATCTAGCATTTCATTTGTTGTACGGAAATGTACAGGCGGTAATGAATGGCGATTTAACGGATTAGCTCCGCCCTGCGAACTTACTAAAATTTTTCGATAAATCGCGTCCTCTGGATCTAAATAATGCACATTCCCAGTAGCAACAACTGGCTTATCTAACGTCTCACCTAGTTTTACTAAGTTAGAAATTATTGTTTTTAACTGTCCTTCATCTCGAACAAGTTCACGTTCTACTAAATGACGTAACACTTCTGGAGGCATAACCTCAATGTAATCGTAAAACTGTGCAATTTCTTCTACTTCTTCAGGCGCTTTTTGCATCATAGCTTCAAACACTTCACCTTTATCACAAGCTGTTCCTACTAAAATGCCTTCGCGATATTTTTTTAATAGTGATCGTGGTACACGTGGTACACGATAAAAGTAATTCAAGTGAGAATATGAAACAAGTTTATATAAATTTTTCAACCCCACATCTGATGTGACAAGTAATGTCATATGACTTGGACGCCCACGTTTATATGCATCCCCTTGTCCCATACTATCGTTTAATTGATCGTGGTATTCAAATCCCTTTTCAATCACATCTTTTAACATCTTCACAAGTAAATATCCCGTTGCTTCTGTATCATAAATCGCACGATGATGTTGCGTTAATTCAATATCAAGCTTTTTACACATCGTATTTAATCGATGATTTTTCATTTCTGGGAATAAGAACCGTGCAAGTTCTAACGTATCAATAACTGGATTTTTCGTTTTTTCTATCCCAGCCTTTTTAAAACCTACGTTAATAAAGCCCATATCGAAGCTTGCGTTATGAGCAACAAGCGTATGGTCACCCATCCATTCCTCAAACTTTTTAAACACTTCGTCCACTTCTGGTGCATCAGTTAACATATCATCTGTAATACCTGTTAATTCGATAATCGTCGCCGATAATGGTTGATGAGGATTTGCGAAAGATTCAAAGCGATCAATAATTTCGCCACCTTTTACCTTTACAGCAGCTAACTCAATGACTGTATCATATACAGCAGATAACCCTGTTGTCTCAACGTCAAAGACAACATATGTTTCTTCTGCAAGTAGACGATGTGCTTCGTTATACGCTATCGGCACACCATCATTAACTAAATTTGCTTCTACACCATATAGAACTTTAACTCCAGCCTTTTTACCAGCAGAATATGCTTCTGGGAATGACTGTGCAACAGCATGGTCTGTAACTGCAATAGCCTCATGCCCCCATTTTCCAGCTTGGGCAACGAGCTTAGAAACAGAAGTAACAGCATCCATTTGACTCATTGGAGTATGAAGATGAAGTTCTACTCTTTTTTCCCCTTCTTTTGCTTTATCTTTACGAGAAGGTCCCGTTATTTCATTTATATCATTTGCGATCATAACTAAATCACGCACGAATGTATCATTCTGAACTGAACCACGCGCTTTTACCCAAGTTCCTTTTTTCAAGGATTGTAACATCGGGATATCCTCTTTATCACGTGAGAACATCTTAATCATAATAGAGTCCGTATAGTCAGTTATCTTTAAAGTTAATAACGTACGTCCACTACGAAGTTCTTTCGTCTCTACATGGAAAACATACCCTTGAACGGTCTTTCTTCTTTCTTCATCTTGAATTTCACGCAGCGGCGTAATCTCTTCATCTGGCTTAATAAGATAACCAAGCACAACTGGTCCTTCATGAACAACATCACTTTCTTCAGCTTGCTTTTTAGCCATCTCTTCCATAGCCTGTATAACTCGTTGACGATCTTCTTCCTGTGTTTGCTCACGAAACTTTTGCATTTCTTCTGCATTTTGCTTTATATGTGTGTCTAACTGAAAACGTGGGAATCCAAAAGCTTCGTATTGATCACCTACTGGTTTCGCAACGTTTTTCTTTAAAGCAGTAGATTCCAGCTCATTATTCACATTTAATAGCAACTTCACGCCATTGACCTGCGGAAGTTGCTTCTTTAAGTACGCGAACATAGGTGAAAATGTAATTCGTTCTGTACAAAGCGGCCAATATGCCTTCACTTCTTCTTCTGTAAATTGTTTATTCTCTGTTTCTAATGCAAATGTTGTTCTTGCAATATGAGAAAATGATTGCTTAAGCTTTGTTTCTAGCAACTCATATAATTCTGTCGGCAAAATACGTGGCACTTGTAAGTCAAAATGCCAACTTTTATTCGCTTTATCAATAACTAGCTTTTCAATACCACCGCCATGTAAATATTGATTTATAAGGTTTTCTGGTATTTGCAACTGTTGGAGCAAAATTTGAAATCGCTCTTGTTGTTCATTTGTTAATGACATAAGCACTCTCCTTCCATTTGCTATTATAAATTGAAACGCACTACAAAGAAAGATTTCTTCCTTCTTCTTTTACAAAATACGTTTACAAAGAAAGAGAAGGTACCTCATTACGAGGTACCTCTTCTTATTTTAAAATATTAGCAATATATGTTTGCAGTTCTTCTACTTTCACTTCTTCAGACTCGCCTGTAGCACGTACTTTCACTTCTACAATACCTTCATCTGCTTTTTTACCAACTGTAACACGAACTGGAAGGCCGAATAAATCTGCATCTGCAAATTTAACACCTGCACGTTCTGCACGATCATCTAGTAATACTTCGTATCCTTGCTCTTGTAATGAGTTGTAGATATTTTCACCCATTTCACGTTGTGCATCAGATTTCATATTTACTGGAATTACATGCACATGGAACGGTGCAACAGCTTTTGGCCAAACTAAACCATTCTCATCATTAAACTGCTCTGCAATTGCTGCCACTGTACGAGATACACCGATACCGTAACAACCCATAATAAGTGGTTTTGTTTTTCCGTTTTCATCTAGGAACGTTGCGTTCATTGCTTCACTATAACGAGTTCCTAATTTGAATACATGACCAACTTCAATTCCGCGTGCGAAAAGAATTGTTCCATTTCCATCTGGAGATTGGTCTCCTTCTTGGATGAAGCGTAAATCTGTATATTGACTTACTTTAAAGTCACGTTCTGGATTTACATTTACATAATGGCATCCTTCTTCGTTCGCTCCTGAACATCCGTTGACAATTGATGCTACAGCATGGTCAGCGATAATTTCGATATCCCCTGTAACACCAATCGGTCCTAAAGAACCAACTTCACAGTTTAATAACTCTTTTATTTCTTCATGTGAAGCAAGCTCCACGACTGAAGCTCCGTATACATTCTTCACTTTTACATCATTGACTTCATGATCGCCACGAACAAGTACTACTACTAATTTCTCATCTACTTTAAACACCATAGATTTAATGCATTTTTCCGCTGCAATATTTAAGAATGCAGATACTTCTTCAATAGCTTTTTGATCTGGAGTTGCTACTTTTTCAAGTGCTTTTTCGGCTTCATCACTCTTCGTATACGTAGCAACAACAGGAGCCATTTCAATATTTGCCGCATAATCAGATGTATCAGAATACGCAATTGTATCTTCACCTACATCAGATAACACCATAAATTCGTGTGTATCTTTTCCGCCCATCGCTCCAGAATCAGCGATAACTGCACGGAAATTCAAACCACAACGAACAAAGATATTAGAATACGCTTTGTATAAACCGCTATATACTTCATCCAAACTTTCTTGTGTTGCATGGAAAGAATACGCATCTTTCATTAGAAATTCTCTTCCGCGTAATAAACCGAAACGTGGTCTTTGCTCATCACGGAATTTTGTTTGAATTTGATATAATGTTAATGGTAGTTTTTTGTATGATTTAATTTCATCACGTACAAGGTCTGTAATTACTTCCTCATGAGTTGCCCCTAGCGCAAACTCGCGAGCATTACGATCTTTCATACGCATTAATTCTGATCCGTAAGAATACCAACGGCCTGACTCTTGCCATAATTCAGAAGCTTGCATAGCTGGCATTAATAGTTCTACAGCCCCTGCGCGCTCCATTTCTTCACGAACAATACGTTCTACTTTGTGTAACACTTTTAAACCAAATGGTAGAAAACTATAAATACCAGAAGCATTTTGACGCATAAACCCTGCGCGAAGTAATAATTGATGACTCTTAATTTCAGCATCTGCTGGAACTTCACGTAATGTAGGACTGAATACCATACTTTGTTTCATTTATTCGCACCTCTTCATTTTACTCTTACACGCCATAAAATCCCTCACCTCGAGTTAGGTGAGGGATTTTATTCTACGAGCTCTATTTCATTATAAACTTCTTCTTATTTTACAAGAAAAACTTACGGATGTCATTCCATGTTACAACTAACATAAGCAACATTAATAATGCAAACCCAATAAAGTGAACCATTCCTTCTTTTTGACGATCAATTGGTTTTCCTCGTAACGCTTCAATTAAGAAGAAGAACAAACGTCCACCGTCTAAAGCTGGGACTGGTAATAAATTAAATAAACCAAGGTTAATACTTAAAACTGCCGCTAAACTTAGTACACGCGTAAATCCATAATCTACAACTTGATCTGTTAGATTATAAATTCCTACTGGACCTGACAACTCATTAATAGAAAATTGACCCGTTACTAATTTCACAAGAGAATCAAAAATTAGTTTCGTCCATTCGTATGTTTGTTCAAATCCTGATTTAATAGAACCCATCACTGTTTTCTCTACAGGAGAATAAACACCAATTCTACCAACTTCGTCTTTTCCTTCTTTATCAAGCGTTGGTGTTACTTTCACATTAAATTGCTCACTATCACGCTTTACATGTAACGTAATTTCTTTATTTGGGTTTTCACGTACAATCGTTACAACATCTTTCCATGTACTAGTGTTCTTCCCATTGATTGCTTGAATTGTATCGTTTTCTTTTAATCCAGCTTGTTCTGCAGCACTATTCCCCATTACTTTTCCGACCATCGGTTTGTCAACAGGAACTCCTTGTACAAATCCAAGAATCACAAAAATAACAAATGCTAGAATAAAGTTCATTGCAGGACCTGCAAAGATTGTTAGAGCACGTTGGCCCAATTTTTTAGAGCCAAATTGTCTATTGTACGGAGCGATTTGAATTTCTTCTCCCGCAGAAATGATACGAGCTTTTTCATTCACTCGGAATGTTTGCAGCTCCTCCTCATACTCTTCATAACCCGAAATTGTAAGATTATGCTCTAAATCAGCTTGTTCGACTTCAATGACACGAACATTTGGATATTTTTCATGTCCGTCAAAAACTAATTTCACAACTTCGTCTTTTTCATTTAATACAAGCCCAACCTTTTTTCCAGGTTTTAACTCAACTGTGTCCGCATCCTCGCCAGCCATTCTTACATAGCCACCAAGGGGCAGTAATCGAATCGTATACACCGTTTCATTCTTTTCAAATGAGAATATTTTCGGACCAAAACCAATCGCAAACTCGCGGCACAAAATACCTGCTCTTTTTGCGAAATATAGATGCCCTAGCTCATGGAAAAATACGAGTGCACCGAAAATTAATATAAAGGCAATCGCTGTATTCAATTCCATAACCACCTTTGCTAAATTTGTTCCATCACAAACCGTCTTGTGGCTGCGTCAATTTCCTGAATTTCCTCTAAGCTCGGACGTGCAATGACAGTGTGATGGTGCATTGCTTTTTCAATGAGGTCTTCCACTGTTAAGAAACCAATTCTCTTTTGTAAAAAAGCTTCAACAGCTACTTCATTTGCCGCGTTCATTACAGCCGGCATACTTCCACCTGTCTTTCCAGCTTCATACGCAAAACGTAGACAACGGAAACGTTCTTGATCCATTTTCTCAAAATGCAATGTTCCCATTTCCCATAAATTTAACTGTTTTGTGTCTGAAAGAGGTAATCTATCAGGATATGTAAGCGCGTATTGAATCGGTACTCGCATATCAGGTGAGCCAAGCTGCGCCATTACACTACGATCTTCAAATTCAACCATAGAATGAATAATACTTTCTTTATGTAGAACAACATCGATTTGCTCATAAGGGATACCAAAAAGCCAATGTGCTTCAATTACTTCTAGCCCCTTATTCATCATTGTAGCAGAATCAATTGTAATTTTCGAACCCATTGACCAGTTTGGATGACGAAGTGCATCTTCTACGGTCACTTGATGCAATTCATCTCTCGTTTTATCACGAAAACTTCCGCCTGAAGCAGTTATAATTAAGCGAGAGATTCTTTTTTCATTTTCACCATTCAAGCATTGAAAAATAGCTGAATGTTCACTGTCTACTGGAAGTAACGATACATTATGTTTTCGTGCTGCTTCCATTACAAGATGCCCTGCAGTTACTAACGTTTCTTTGTTTGCAATTCCAATTGTTTTTTTCGCCTCAATTGCGCGGAGTGTCGGTAATAACCCTACGCTACCTACAACAGCATTCACTACAATTTCTGTATCTGGGTGCAACGCTACTTCTAATAAGCCTTCGCTACCATATACGACTTTTGTATTACCAGACACAGCTTGTAATTTTAAAACATCTTCCTCTCTTTGCACAGAGACAATTTGCGGAGAAAATTCTTGAATTACCTTTACTGCGTAATCAACATTTTTCCCTACAGAAAAAGCAACGAGACGGAATTGGTCTGGGTGCGAGCGTAACACATCTAATGTTTGTGTACCGATTGATCCGCTTGCACCTAATAAACTAATGTTTTTCATGACTCCAACCCCTCGTTCATTTATTAATTGTATTGTAATAAGAAGTATAGAATTGGTAACACAAATAACCAACTATCTGTTCGATCTAAAATACCACCATGTCCAGGTAAAATTGTACCTGAATCCTTTACACCATAATGGCGTTTAAATGCAGATTGCACTAAATCACCAATTTGTCCAAAAATAGAAATGATAATCGTCAGAACGATTAAAACTCCTACATTCGCTTCAACTGGGAAGAACATATTGTAAACAAGTGCAACAACAATTCCACAAACAATACCGCCTAATGAACCTTCAATCGTTTTATTCGGACTAATTTCTGGCCACAATTTTCTTTTTCCAAATGCTTTTCCTATGAAATATGCACCTGAATCAGTTGCCCATATGACAAATAGTGCACAGAACACATATTTGATTCCTAATATTCTCGTTTCATTTAAATATAAGAATCCCATTCCAACATATGTCGTTGCCATAAGTAAAAATGAAGCATTGTCAAAAGTAAATGTATTCTTAGAAAGGACTGTATATGATAAAAGTAATAAAACAATCACAAATGTGATTTCTAATTTACCTAACCCAATCCATGTAAACAGTTCTGATGCACTACTCGGAATTAAAATAATCCACAATAATACTGCAGCTAAAACTGTCGGTACCGAAATAAGCGTAAGCTTGTTCATACGAATTAATTCATATAAACCTATAGAAGCAAGTGCATACACTAAAACTGTAAAAGGCACGCCACCGTAAATTACGATGGGAATGAATAGCGCGGCAGCAATCACTCCAGTAATAATTCTCTGTTTCACTACCAAACCCTCTCTTTCTACACGCCTCCGAACCTGCGCCCTCTATGCTGAAAGTCCGTAATTGCATTTAGCAAATGTTCCTCGGTAAAATCTGGCCAATACACATCTGTAAACCAAAATTCCGAATAAGCAATTTGCCATAACATGAAATTACTAATACGTAGCTCTCCGCTTGTACGGATTAACAACTCTGGATCAGGTAAAGAACTCGTCATTAAGTAAGAAGAAATCATTTCTTCACTTATTTCTTCCGAACGAATTTTCCCTTCCTCACTATCTTTCATCATATGTTGCACAGCAGAAACGATTTCATCTCGACTTCCATAGTTTAACGCGAAATTAAGAATTAATCCCGTATTCTCTTTCGTATCTTCCATGGCTTTTTCCATCGCTCTGCGCGTATGCGTAGGAAGACGATCTTTTTGCCCTATTACTCGGACTTGTACGTTTTCTTCAATCAACTCTGGTAAAAATGCACCTAAAAATTCTTCTGGAAGCTTCATCAAATAATCAACTTCTTTTTTCGGTCTTTTCCAGTTCTCAGTCGAAAAAGCATAAAGAGTTAATACTTTCACATCAAGCTTACTTGCAAATTTTGTGATTTTTTTCACAACTTGCATACCTTCATGATGGCCAGCAATGCGAGGCATCGCTCTTCTCTTTGCCCATCTTCCATTACCATCCATAATAATAGCAATGTGTTCTGGGATATATCCTTTTTTTACTTTTTCAATGAGATGATCAAACGATGTGACCTTTTTACTTTTAAAAAAAGGAAACTTTTTAAACATCATTCATACCCTCCAACAAGCAGACGTATGCCTAAAAGTGTAAAAAGACCCCCTTAAGAAGAGGGTCATATTTGCGAAATTATCGCTATTACACTTCCATAATTTCTTTTTCTTTGTTTTTTGCGATTTCGTCAACTTTTGCAATATATTTATCAGTTTCTTTTTGGATATCTTCAGTATATCCTCTTAAATCATCTTCTGTAATGTCGCCAGCTTTTTCAAGCTTCTTAAGGTCATCATTACCGTCACGACGTACGTTACGAACAGCAACTTTTGCTTCCTCAGCATATTTTTTCACAACTTTTACAAGATCACGACGACGCTCTTCTGTTAATGCAGGGAATGCAATACGAATTACAGTTCCATCATTAGAAGGGTTTAAGCCTAAATCTGCTTTTAAAATTGCTTTTTCAATATCACCGATAGAAGTTTTATCATAAGGTTGAATTACAAGCAAACGTGCTTCTGGAACTGTAATGTTCGCTAATTGCACAACTGGTGTTGGTGCACCATAGTAATCAACTTGTACCTTATCCAATACAGACGAGCTTGCGCGACCAGCGCGAACTGTTGCTAATTCACGAGAATAAGCAGCAACTGCTTTTTCCATTTTTTCATTTGAAGACTTCAATACTTGTTGTCCCATAATTTATTTCCCCCTTACAACTGTTCCAATATTTTCGCCTAAAACGGCACGTTTAATATTACCTTTTTCCATAACCGAGAATACAATTAATGGAATATCATTATCCATACATAAAGAAGAAGCTGTAGAATCCATTACACCTAAACCTGCTTTTAATACATCTAAGTAAGTAAGTGTTTCGTATTTCGTAGCTGTTGGGTCAATAGATGGATCTGCACTATATACGCCATCCACATTATTTTTCGCCATTAAAATAACGTCCGCTTCGATTTCAGCTGCACGTAATGCTGCTGTCGTATCTGTAGAGAAGTATGGGTTACCAGTACCTGCAGCAAAGATAACAACACGTTTTTTCTCTAAGTGACGAATTGCTTTACGACGAATGTAAGGCTCTGCCACTTGACGCATCTCAATTGAAGTTTGTACGCGAGTTTGAATTCCAATATTCTCTAAGCTATCTTGAAGAGCTAATGAATTCATAACTGTTGCCAACATGCCCATGTAATCTGCTCCTGCACGATCCATGCCCATTTCGCTTCCAATTTTCCCACGCCAAATGTTACCGCCACCAACAACAACAGCAACCTCTACATCAAGTTCTGCAATTTCTTTCACTTGTTCCGCAACTGACTTAATAACAGCTGGGTTAATTCCAAATCCTTGCTCGCCAGCTAAAGCTTCTCCGCTCAGCTTTAAAACGACACGATTATATTTCGGTTTACTCATAATGAACCTCCAATTGCTTACATCTTTATTTTAAAAAAGGGAACACAATGTGTTCCCTAATCTGTATTAGTTGTTACCTTTTACTTGGTTCATTACTTCTTCAGCAAAGTTGTCTTCGCGTTTTTCGATACCTTCACCAACAGCGTAGCGAACGAATCCTTTTAATGTTCCGCCTTTAGACTCAACGAATTGACGAACTTTCATGTCAGGATTCTTAACGAATGTTTGGTCAAGTAAGCAAATCTCTTCAAAGAATTTGCCAAGACGACCTTCTACCATTTTCGCAACGATTTTTTCAGGCTTGCCTTCGTTTAAAGCTTGTTGTGTTAATACTTGACGCTCATGCTCAACTTCTTCAGCTGTTACAGCATCGCGGTCGATGTATTTAGGATTAACTGCTGCAATGTGCATTGCTACATCTTTAGCAGCTGCTTCATCAGTAGAACCTTCAAGAACTGTTAATACACCAATACGTCCACCCATGTGTAGGTAAGCGCCGAATGCATCTGCATCAGTTTTTGATACGATTTCGAAACGACGAAGTGTAAGTTTTTCACCAATTTTAGCGATTGCTTCATTGATGTGCTCTTCTACTGTTTTGCCGTTAGCAATTGTTTGAGCCATAGCTTCTTCAACGTTAGCAGGTTTGTTAGCTAATAAGTGAGCAGCTAGTTCTTTAATTAATGCTTGGAAACCTTCGTTTTTCGCAACGAAATCAGTTTCAGAGTTTAATTCTAAGATTAAACCTTCGTTACCGTTTGTTTCGATGAAAGTTAAACCTTCAGCAGCGATGCGGTCTGCTTTTTTAGCAGCTTTCGCAATACCTTTTTCACGTAAGAAGTCAATTGCTTTCTCCATGTCGCCATTAGTTTCTGTTAAAGCTTTTTTGCAGTCCATCATACCTGCGCCAGTTTTTTCACGAAGTTCTTTTACCATTTGTGCAGTGATTGCCATGTTTTTCATCCTCCTAAAATATGTATTTATACCTTAAAAAAGGTGATAAAAGGCCGAACCCCTTATCACCTTTCCAAATTTGTTACGCAGTAACAGTTTCTTCACCTTGTTTTGCTTCAAGGATCGCGTCTGCCATTTTAGATGTAAGAAGTTTTACAGCACGAATTGCATCATCGTTTGCTGGGATAACGTGATCGATTTCGTCTGGATCACAGTTTGTATCAACGATACCGATGATTGGAATGTGTAATTTGCGTGCTTCAGCAACTGCAATACGCTCTTTACGAGGGTCTACTACGAATAATGCACTTGGAAGACCTTTCATATCTTTAATACCGCCTAAGAATTTCTCAAGACGCTCTAACTCTTTTTTAAGTTGAACAACTTCTTTCTTAGGAAGTACTTCGAAAGTACCATCTTCTTGCATTCTTTCGATATCTTTAAGACGCTTGATACGCTTTTGGATTGTTTGGAAGTTTGTTAAAGTTCCACCTAACCAGCGTTGGTTAACGAAGTACATACCAGCACGAGTTGCTTCTTCTTTAATAGCTTCTTGTGCTTGTTTTTTAGTACCTACGAATAAAATGTCTCCACCTTCAGCAGCGATGTCACGCATTACTCTGTAAGCTTCCTCAACTTTTTTCACAGTTTTTTGTAAGTCGATGATGTAGATACCGTTACGCTCTGTGAAAATGTAACGCTTCATTTTTGGGTTCCAACGACGAGTTTGATGTCCGAAATGAACACCAGCTTCAAGCAATTGCTTCATAGAAATTACTGACATAATTTAGTTCCTCCTAAATGGTTTTTGATATCCTCCGTTTACTTCATCTCTAAGCGAAACTACGAACGTAGCACCAACACTTAAATCAGTAAACGTGTGTACTTTGTACTGACACCACTGCTTACTATACCATACTGAAATATTACAATCAAGTCGAAAATGCGAAGAATGTAAAACTTTCTTTTTTCACGCTCAAATTCTAGTATTACTAACCTTCAATTCCTTTAAGCAAGGAATTGAAGGTTAATTAATAGTTTTCTAATGAACGTTGTCATGCCGCCTTACGCAAGCATTTTTTCTCTTAAAAAGCAAAAAACTCTCCTCAACCGAGGAGAGTTTTTTTATAAATTAGTTTGTTTTTAATTTAGCAAGTTCCTGTAGAAACTTGTCGTTTAGCACTTTAATGTATGTTCCTTTCATACCTAAAGAGCGAGACTCAATAACACCAGCACTTTCTAATTTACGTAGTGCATTTACGATTACAGAACGAGTAATTCCTACGCGATCAGCAATTTTACTTGCAACAAGTAAACCTTCTGTTCCATTTAATTCTTCGAAGATATGCTCGATTGCTTCTAACTCACTGTAAGATAATGAGCTAATCGCCATTTGAACAACAGCTTTACTACGCGCTTCCTCTTCGATTTCTTCTGCTTTTTCACGTAAGATTTCCATACCTACAACAGTTGAGCTGTATTCAGCAAGAATTAAATCATCGTCTAAGAACTCTTGACCAAGACGAGCTAAGACTAGTGTACCTAGACGCTCACCGCCACCAACGATTGGTACGATTGTAGTTAAACCTTGACCGAATAATTCTCTATTTTCTACTGGGAATGCTGTGTAGTCACTATCCACACCTAAATTTGAAGATGTTTCTGTAACATTGAATAAGCTTTGCGTATACTCTTCTGGGAATTGACGCTCTGCAAGCATATGCTTCATACGTTCGTTCTCGATTTGTTGGTGAATCGCATATCCTAATAATTTACCGCGACGACTTAAAACGAACACGTTCGCTTCAATTACTTCACACATTGTATCAGACATCTCTCTAAAGTTTACAGGCTTTCCTGCTGCGCTCTGTAATAACGCATTTAATTTTCTCGTTTTTGCTAATAATTCCATTTCAAAATTTCCTCCTACATGTTACTTACATATTTTTTCATCACTTGGAAACTAGGGCGAGTCACCTGATGACACTATTACAAAATAAACTGGCTCACATCTTTATTTTTAGCTATTGTCGCTAATTTTTCCTCAACATATTGAGGTGTTATCGTTATTTTCTCTAACGTAATTTCAGATGCCTCAAACGATAAATCTTCAAGGAGCTTCTCCATAATAGTATGAAGTCTTCTCGCTCCAATATTATCTGTATCCTGATTAACTTGATAAGCAATCTCAGCAATCTTACGAATAGCTTCGTCTGAAAATTCAATTTCTATACCTTCAGTCGCTAATAACGCCATGTACTGCTTAATTAGCGCATTGTCAGGCTCGATTAATATTTTAACAAAATCATCCGCCGATAATTTTGTTAATTCTACTCGAATCGGAAATCTCCCTTGCAATTCCGGAATTAAATCCGACGGTTTAGACATATGGAACGCTCCAGCTGCAACAAATAAAATATAATCTGTTTTTACTGATCCATATTTTGTTGCAACATTCGATCCTTCTACAATCGGTAAAATGTCACGTTGCACACCTTCACGCGATACATCTACGCTATTCGACTGCTTACCAGCAATTTTGTCAATTTCATCGATAAAAATAATCCCGAGCTGTTCAGCACGATAAACAGCCTCTTGTGTAACTTCATCCATATCAATTAAGCGCTGTGCCTCTTCATTTGTCAAGAGTTTTCTTGCTTCTTTTACAGAAAGTTTACGTTTTTTCGTTTTTTTCGGCATGATACTTCCTAGTGCATCTTGGAAATTCATTCCCATTTGCTCCATGCCAGTTCCTTGCAACATATCAAACATAGAAGACTGTTGTTCCGTCACTTCGATCGATACCACTTCATCTTCAAGAAGGCCTGCGGCAAGCTTTCTTTCCACATCTTGACGTTTCTTTTCGATTTCATCATCTTCCTGTGCATCAGATGTTTGGTTTGAATTTTGAGTACCACCAAAAAGCATTTCTAATGGGTTTTTAAATCCAGATTGTTTCTCCGGACTCGGCACTAAAATTTCAACAAGACGTTGATTCGCTTGCTCTTCTGCTTTATCTTGAACTTTAACTACCATTTCCTCTTTTACGATACGAACGGACGTTTCAACAAGGTCGCGGACCATCGACTCTACATCTCGACCCACATATCCAACTTCTGTAAATTTCGTCGCTTCAACTTTAATAAAAGGTGCTCCAACGAGTTTCGCCATTCGCCGTGCTACCTCTGTTTTACCAACACCTGTCGGTCCAATCATTAAAATGTTTTTAGGTGCAATTTCATCACGTAAATTTTCAACTAATTTACTGCGACGGTATCGATTTCGTAGAGCTACAGCAACCGCTTTCTTTGCATCTTTTTGACCGATGATGTATTGATCTAATTTTTCCACAATTTGACGCGGAGTAAAATGTAAATGCATATAAAATGCCTCCCTTACGATTCTACAATTCTTCAACAATTATGTTGTGGTTCGTATAAACACAAATATCGCCTGCAATTTCTAAACTGGCCTTCGCAATTTGTTTCGCTGTTAAATGTTCACTTGCATGTTGCTTTAAAGCACGACCAGCAGCAAGTGCATAATGTCCACCTGAACCAATTGCTAAAATACCATCATCTGGTTCAATTACTTCTCCTGTACCTGAAACAAGGAGCATCGTTGTTTTATCCATGACAATGAGCATTGCTTCTAGCTGACGTAGCATTTTATCACCACGCCATTGTTTCGCCATCTCAACTGCAGCGCGCTGCAAGTTGCCATTATACTCTTCTAATTTTCCTTCAAACATTTCAAAAAGAGTAAATGCATCAGCAACTGAGCCTGCAAAACCAGCTAAAACTTTCCCTTGGAAAAGTTTGCGAACTTTGCGAGCTGTATGTTTCATTACAACAGCATTCCCCATCGTTACCTGACCATCTCCAGCCATTGCACATTCTCCATTATGATGAACTGCAAATATCGTTGTAGCGTGGAAATTTCCCATAGAAAAAACTCCTTTATATGTTTTTATAGCTTTAAAAGCAATTTATGCCCGCGGGTGATGCTTCATGTACACAGAACGCAATCTTTCTTTAGAGACATGCGTATAAATTTGTGTCGTCGACAAATTCTCATGACCTAGTAGCTCCTGCACAGTACGTAAATCCGCTCCTTCATCCAACATATGTGTAGCAAATGTATGCCTTAACATATGGGGACTTATCCGCATTGTAAGTGAAGCTTTCTTAATGAGTTCGTTCAAAACATACCGTACACCCTGATCTGTTAACGGCTTACCTTTCGCATTTAAAAATACCATATGAGATTGTTCTTCAGTCTTTTGAGCTAACTGTTTTCTCCCGTTCTCTATATAAGTAATTAAAGCATCTTGTGCATAGCTTCCGAACGGAATATATCTTTGTTTTTTCCCTTTTCCCATCACTAAAATTGTTCCCACTGCAAAGTCAATGTCGGTAAGTTTCAAATTAACGCATTCGCTTACACGAATCCCAGTTGCATACATCAACTCTAATAAAGCTTGATTCCTTTGACCTAATGGCGTCTCCGTATCAGAAACTTCAAACAATTCCTCTAACTCTTCAGCATATAAAAACTTTGGGATTGACAATTCTTTCTTGGGGAGTGACGCAAGTGCAAACGGATTATCTTTTTGATAACCTTCACGCATCAAAAAACGATATAAACTTCGTAAGCTTGATACTTTCCTTGCGACAGATTTACGGGCTAACTTTTCATCGTGCAACGTCGTCAAGTATAAACGAACATCCGCGTATGTAACATCTAAAAAAGAGGATATTCCTTCTCGCTCCATAAATTGCACAAAATGTTCTAAATCATTTTGATAACTTGCAATTGTATATTTTGAATAATTTCTTTCAATTTGTAAATATCCAACGAATAATTGTAACAATTTCTTCACATTCACATCCATATAACCCACCTCAATAAAGGCTACTAAATCGTATCACAACTTAGTAGCCTTTGCAAGAAATTTAATTAAATATTTACAAAATTTTGAATTGTTTCCAAAGCGCGTGTGGCATATGCTTCATTTCGCTCTTGTTTCTTTTTAATTTTCTTCTCTAACGGTGTAAATAATCCGAAGTTTGCATTCATCGGCTGGAAGTTTTTTGCATTTGTCGCAGTAATATAATTTGCCATACTTCCCATTGCAGTTACAGGTGGTAATACAACTGGCTCTTCACCTTGTACAAGTCGAGCAGCGTTAATACCCGCTAATAACCCTGATGCTGCTGATTCAACATAACCCTCTACCCCAGTCATTTGACCAGCGAAGAATAAATCATCACGTTGTTTATATTGATATGTTGGACGAAGCAAATTAGGCGAATTAATAAACGTATTACGATGCATTACACCATAACGTACAATCTCTGCGTTTTCTAGTCCTGGAATTAGCTGTAACACTTCTTTTTGTGGCCCCCACTTTAAATGTGTTTGGAAGCCTACAATATTGTATAATGTTCCTGCTGCATCATCTTGACGTAACTGAACTACCGCATACGGTGTTTTCCCTGTTTTCGGATCTTCTAACCCAACAGGCTTCATCGGTCCAAATACTAACGTCTGTCTCCCTCTACTTGCCATAACTTCTACTGGCATACAACCTTCAAAGAAAATTTCTTTTTCAAATTCTTTTAAAGGCACTGTCTCAGCAGCAATTAAAGCCTCATAAAAACGATCAAACTCTTCTTCTGTCATTGGACAGTTTAAATATGCCGCTTCACCTTTATCATAACGAGATTTTAAATATACTTTATTCATGTCAATGCTGTCTTTCTCAACGATTGGCGCTGCAGCATCATAGAAATAAAAATAATCTTCACCTGTTAGCTTTTTTAATTGTGCAGAAAGATCTGGAGACGTAAGTGGACCTGTCGCAATAACAGTTGGTCCCTCTGGAATTTCAGTGATTTCCTCATTCATTACAGTTACGTTCGGATGATTTTTCACATATTCAGTCACTTTCGCCGCGAATTCATGACGGTCTACAGCTAAAGCACCTCCTGCTGGTACAGAGCACTCATCAGCTGCACGAATAATGACAGAATCCATTAGGCGCATTTCTTCTTTAATAACACCAACAGCATTTGTTAATGTGTTTGCGCGAAGTGAGTTACTACATACTAATTCAGCAAATTTATCTGTATGATGAGCTGGTGTTTGCCTTACTGGTCTCATTTCATATAATTTTACTTGGACACCACGCTTTGCAATTTGGTAAGCTGCTTCGCTTCCTGCAAGACCTGCGCCAATGACGTTTACTACTTGTGTTGTCATATATATCACCTTTCCTTTTCTTCCCGAAAAAAATGTGAGCAGTTACGCTCACATTTGTTGTTCTTCTTCATAATCACACGAAATACATTGTACTTGCACGCCTTTTTTCAACTTTTTCTCTACGAGCATACCTTCACACTTCGGACATTTACGACCAATTGGCTTATCCCAAGATACAAAGTCACATTCTGGATACGTACCGCATCCGTAGAAAAGACGTTTCTTTTTATTACTACGGCGTTCAATAATTTGCCCTTTATCACACTTCGGACAAGTAACACCGATTTCTTTTACAATCGGTTTTGTATTACGACATTCCGGGAAATTTGAACAAGCCATAAACTTCCCATATTTACCCATTTTAAAGACCATCGGGTGACTACATAATTCACAGTCTTCCCCAGCTGGTTCATCTTTAATTTCCACTTCACGCATTTCTTTTTCCGCTTTTTCTAAGCGCGGTTCAAATCCTACGTAGAAATCATCAACAATTTTCACCCAATTTGCATTTCCTTCTTCTACTTCATCAAGGCTTTGCTCCATATTGGCAGTAAATTCAATGTTAATAATTTCTGGGAAAAACTCTAAAATAAGTTCGATTACTATTCCACCAAGCTCAGTCGGAACGAAGCGTTTATTATCTAAAGCAACGTATCCTCGTTTTTGGATTGTTTCAAGTGTCGGTACATAAGTAGACGGTCTCCCAATTCCAAGCTCTTCAAGTGTTCTTACTAGACGAGCCTCTGTATAACGCGGCGGAGGCTGTGTGTAATGTTGCTTTGGTTCTATATCTTTTGAAAATACAGTTTCACCTACTTCTAACGGTGGCAACATCTTATCCTTTTCTTCCGCACCATCGTCTTTCGACTCTACGTACACTTTCATAAATCCTGGGAACTTTACAACTGATCCACTTGCACGGAACTGAACATCGTTATTAATGAGTCTCGCTGTAACAGTATCCATTATAGCAGATGCCATTTGACTTGCAACAAATCGCTCCCAAATCAGTTTATACAAACGGAGTTGATCACGACTTAAGAAACTTTTTAGTTCCTCTGGCTTTCTCATTACCGAAGTAGGACGAATCGCCTCATGCGCATCTTGTGCTTTCGACTTTTTCGTTTCTTTCTTCTTCTCTGTTCCTATGTATTCCGCACCAAACGCCTCAGTAATGTAATCACGAGTCTCTGTTTGAGCTGTTTCTGAGATACGTGTTGAATCAGTTCTCATATACGTAATAAGACCTACAGTCCCTTGTTTTCCAAGATCTATCCCTTCATACAGCTGCTGTGCAAGCATCATTGTTTTCTTTGCTCGCATATTTAACTTACGCGCTGCCTCTTGTTGTAGAGAAGATGTTGTAAACGGTAATGCAGGGTTACGCTTTCGCTCTTTTCGCGTTACATTTTCAACCGAAAACGCATTGTCTTTCATCTTTTCGATTATTTCGTTCACTTGTGCTTCGTTCGTTAATTGAACTTTTTCACCATCTACACCGTAAAAGCTTGCTTCAAATGTGTCTTTCCCTTTCGCAAATTCTGTTTTAATTGTCCAGAATTCTTCAGGTTCAAAACTTTGAATTTCTCTTTCACGTTCGATGATTAAACGAACTGCTACAGATTGTACGCGTCCTGCACTTAATCCTTTTTTTACTTTCTTCCATAATAAAGGACTAATATTGTAGCCAACAAGACGATCGAGTATACGCCTTGCCTGTTGTGCATCTACTAAATCCATATTAATTGCACGAGGATATTTAAATGATTCTTTTATTGCATCTTTTGTAATCTCATTAAATACAACTCGGCAATCTGATTCAACGTCCACATTTAACGTATTTGCTAAATGCCAAGCAATTGCTTCTCCTTCACGATCCGGATCGGCCGCGAGGTAGACTTTCTTTGCTTTTTTTGCCGCTGATTTTAAATCTTTTAAAACGGGACCCTTACCACGAATGGTAATATACTTCGGGGTGAAGTTATTCTTTACTTCTATCCCCATTTGGCTTTTAGGTAAATCGCGGACATGTCCCATGGACGCGACGACTTTGTATTTTTTCCCTAAATATTTTTCAATGGTCTTCGCCTTAGAAGGCGACTCCACGATTACGAGGTAATCTGACATGCTAGTGCCTCCTTAAGAGGTGGATTCAAGTCTTCATCAATCTTATTGATTTCTCTTGTTTTTGTCAATCAAGAATGAATATACCATACAGCGACAATCTACCATTTGTCAATAATTGTTTAATAAAAACATAAAAATATATGGTTAATTTAAAATTCCTTCAAGGATATCCTCCGCATTTCTTACTAGCTTTGCGCCTTGTTGAATTAGATGATTCGTTCCCGCTGCACTCTCTATAAATATAGGTCCAGGAAGCGCAAACACCTCTCTATTTTGTTCTAACGCAAGGTCTGCAGTAATAAGGGATCCACTTCTCATTTTCGCTTCTACAACTAAAACACCTTTACTTATACCGCTAATAATTCGATTTCTTTTTGGGAAATACCATTTTTTCGGCACATAATGCGGCGGATACTCTGTCAATAACAATATATAATCTTTCCACGTGTCATATAAACCTCTATTCTCCTTTGGATACATATAAGATAACCCGTGTCCTAATATTGCAATAGTCGGGCAATGCTGCCTTACTGTAACTTCATGAGCAATTGTATCTATCCCTCTTGCAAACCCACTAACAATAAGCCATTCTTTTTCAAATAAAGGTTGTAAAATAAACTTCATACTCTCCTTTCCATATAAAGACGGTTCACTCGTTCCAACAATCGCTAATTTATTTATCTTGCTGAGAAAATCTCTCTCTCCTTTTCCGTATAAAACAAAAGGGGGATCTTGTATTTCCTGCAACAGTTGTGGATACTCCTCATCCCATATGGTTATATAAAATATTCGATTTTTTTCTAAATAGGAGACATATTGCTTTAGATTTGAAGTCTGAAGGAAATTTGCTAGTTCTGAAGATTTTTTCGGGGATATTCCAGCGTAATATTCAAATTGTTTCGGACTAAAAGTGTATATTCCCTTCAGTTCTGGATCAACATATAGTAGTCTCTCCATCGCCTTCCAATGATCCGCCAACATGTAATGAAGGTGCAATAAACGTTCTTTTTTCATCTCAATTCTCCTTACCCATAATTTTTATTATGTAAACAAAAAATGTGTAAAAAGACACCCTCTAATAAGAAGGTGTCTTTCAAAAAGATTAGTAGTTTTTACAAGTCTCAAATAATCCCTTTTCTTTTAAAACAGAGATTAATGTTTCACCCATAACAGCTGGTGTTTCCGCTACTTTAATACCACAAGCTTCCATTGTTTTAATCTTTTCAGCAGCAGTTCCTTTGCCGCCAGAAATGATCGCCCCAGCATGACCCATACGTTTGCCTTCAGGCGCAGTTTGACCACCAATGAAGCCTACAACTGGTTTTGTCATATTAGCTTTTACCCATTCTGCTGCTTCTTCTTCTGCCGTACCGCCGATTTCACCAATCATAATTACAGCATGCGTTTCTTCATCTTCATTAAATGCTTTTAACGCATCAATAAAGTCCGTACCGTTAACAGGATCTCCGCCGATACCTACAGCAGTAGATTGGCCAATACCTTCTTGTGTTAACTGATGTACAGCTTCATACGTTAATGTACCAGAGCGAGATACGATACCAACATGACCTTTTTTGTGAATATATCCTGGCATAATACCAATTTTACATTCGTCAGGTGTAATGACACCAGGGCAGTTTGGTCCAAGTAAACGTGTATGTTTACCCGCCATATATCTCTTTACTTTTACCATATCTAATACAGGGATTCCTTCAGTAATACATACTACTAAATCAACCTTTGCATCAACTGCTTCCATAATTGCATCAGCCGCAAAAGCGGGTGGAACGTATACAACTGAAGCGTTTGCGCCTGTTGCTTTCACAGCATCTTCTACTGTATCAAATACTGGTACACCTTCAATATCAGTGCCACCTTTACCTGGTGTTACACCACCTACAATTTTCGTACCGTATTCAATCATTTGCTTTGTATGGAATAACCCTTGAGAACCTGTAATACCTTGAACAATAACTTTTGTATCTTTATTAACTAATACGCTCATTTTTCTCCCCCGCTTTCTATTAGCCCACTAGTGAAACAATTTTTTGTGCACCGTCTGCCATAGATTCTGCTGCAACAATATTTAAACCAGACTCATTTAAAATTTTCTTTCCTAACTCTACGTTTGTACCTTCAAGACGTACAACTAAAGGCAACTCAAGACCTACCTGCTTCGTTGCTTCAATAACACCTTCTGCGATAACATCACACTTCATAATGCCACCAAAAATGTTAACGAAGATGCCTTTTACATTTTTGTCAGAAAGGATAATTTTGAATGCTTCTGTAACTTTTTCAGCTGTTGCGCCGCCACCAACATCTAAGAAGTTAGCTGGGTCACCATGGTAATGTTTAATGATATCCATTGTAGCCATTGCTAAACCTGCACCATTAACCATACAACCGATATTTCCATCTAAAGGAATGTAGTTTAAGTCATATTTAGAAGCTTCAATTTCTTTTGAATCTTCTTCTTCAAGATCACGAAGTTCTAAGATATCTTTATTGCGATATAGCGCATTAGAATCAAAGTTTAATTTTGCATCTAACGCCATAACTTTACCGTCACCTGTTGTAACAAGTGGATTAATCTCAGCAATAGAGCAATCTTTTTCGATAAACGCACTGTATAAGCCCATCATAAACTTCACAGCTTGTCCTACAAGTTCTTTTGGAATATTGATGTTAAACGCGATTCGACGCGCTTGGAAACCTTGTAAACCTACTGCTGGATCAATATATTCTTTAAAGATTTTTTCAGGCGCTTTTTCTGCTACTTCTTCAATTTCTGTTCCACCTTCTTCAGATGCCATTAAAACAACTTGAGAAGTTGCACGATCTAATACAAGACCTACATAATATTCTTTTTTAATATCGCAACCTTCTTCGATAAGTAAGCGTTTTACTTCCTTACCTTCAGTACCTGTTTGATGCGTCACAAGTGTAGTTCCTAAAATGCTTTCTGCATATGTACGAACTTCTTCTAAACTTTTCGCAACTTTTACACCGCCAGCTTTGCCGCGTCCACCAGCGTGAATTTGCGCTTTAACTACACATACGTCCGTTCCTAATTCTTTCGCTGCTTCTACAGCTTCTTCTACTGTAAATGCAACCTTCCCGTTCGGAACGCTAACCCCATAGCTTCTAAGGACTGCCTTACCTTGGTACTCATGGATATTCATGGTCCCATCCTCCCCTGTTTTCCTGTTTTACTCAAAAAGTTTTTTAATGTTTAAAAAACATTACATTGCCATTGTATAAGATGATTGGCACGCTGTCTACAATAAAGTGTCAGAAAACTGAAATCGCTTTATTCTTTTTCGAAAATAATAATGTTTATATACCAAAATAAAAAATAAGCTGTGAATATACAGCTTATTTTTGAATCATATCTTTAATTGGCGCGAATGATTTTCGATGTTCCTCTAATACTCCATGTACTTCAATCGCTTCTAAATGCTGTTTCGTCCCATATCCCATATGTTGTTCAAATCCATATGCAGGATACTTTCCTCCTAACTCTTTCATCATGCGATCTCTCGTCACTTTCGCAATAATAGATGCAGCTGAAATAGAGACACTTTTCGCATCACCTTTAATGATTGATGTTTGCGGAATTGATGTAGGAAGCTTCATCGCATCGATTAATAAATATTCTGGTGTACATGATAAATTAGCAACGGCATCTAACATCGCTTGCTTCGTCGCTTGATAAATATTTATTTCATCAATAACTTGTGGTGATACAATTCCCACTCCAATCGCAATTGCATGCTTTTTAATTTCATCATAAAAACGCTCACGTTTCGCTTCACTTAATTTTTTCGAGTCATTTAATCCTGGAATATAAAAATCTTCTGGAAGGACGACAGCCGCCGTCACAACCGGTCCTGCTAACGGCCCACGGCCCACTTCATCAATGCCAGCAATGTATGTGAGGCCTTTTTCACGTAACTCATTTTCGTACTTTGACATTTCTAGAAATTTTTCTCTTTCTTTTTGCGCTAACTCTTTTTGTTTATACCACTTCAAAATTAGTTTTTGAACACCTTTTCGCTCATCTTTCACTAACATTTGAAAACGCTCGTCTTCTTCACTCATAATTTCTTGCAGCAAACATTCCGCTTCTTGAATAGTCATTTTTTGCATCTATTTACACTCCTTTTAAACGTAACCAAAAAGAAAAGACGTACAAACGCACGTCTTATACTTCTTCTACTTTTTCTACATCTTCCACCTGCTCCGCAAACTCTTCTGGTGTTTCAAATGTCATTTTTCCAAATCTTCCACCACGAAGCTCACGAAGTATAAGCTCAGATGTTTTATCATAATCAATCATTCCGCCGCCCATTAAGCAACCTCTGTTTTTTCCAATTGCATCAAATAACTCCACAATTTCTTCTGGAATGTCATTTAACTTATATCGCTCTTTTAAACGTTCTGGATAATGTTTTTCCATAAAACGTAACGCATAAATAGCTACATCCTGTAGATTTAATATAGAATCTTTAATTGCACCAGTCGTCGCTAAACGAAGACCAACTAATTCATCTTCAAATTTAGGCCACAAAATACCTGGTGTATCTAATAATTCCATTTCTTTCCCAACTTTAATCCACTGCTGGGCCGTTGTCACACCAGGACGATCTCCTGTTTTTGCTATATTCTTCTTCGCTAATTTATTAATCAGTGTAGATTTACCAACGTTTGGAATACCTACAATTAAAGCACGAATTGCTCTTGGTCTAATGCCTTTAGCAACCATTTTATCGAATTTTTCTTTGACCAGCACTTTACAAGCTGCTGCAATTTCTTTCATACCTTGTCCAGCTTGCGCATTAATTGAAATTGCCTTTTGACCTCTTTCATCAAAATATGCAATCCACTGCTTTGTAAGACGATCATCCGCCATATCCGCTTTATTTAAAACAACAAGCCTTGGTTTATGTGTAATAATTTCATCAATCATTGGATTACGAGAAGATAAAGGTAATCGAGCATCTACAAGCTCAATTACAACATCAATTAACTTTAATTTTTCTGTTACTTGGCGTCTAGCCTTTGCCATATGTCCCGGGAACCATTGGATTACCATGTTGCCACCTTCTTTTTCTTTTATTTCACAATACGTGCATCTTTTAACGGCCAATATAGCATATTTGCTTTACCAATCACTTGGTCCATTGAAATTGTACCAATCGAACGGCTATCTTTACTAAAACGACGATTATCGCCTAAAACAAATAATTGACCTTCTGGAACAGTTTTCTTTCCTGTCATTTCTTCAAGAGTAAAATCATATGTAAGCGGTCCGTCAGCAAGTTGTTTTTTCTGCTTATCTAAATACGGCTCCTCATAAGGTTTCCCGTTAACATATAGTTTATCATTACGGTATTCGATTTCGTCGCCTGGCAGGCCAATAATACGCTTAATATAATCTTTTTCTTCCGTCGCTCGGAATACAATAATATCAAAGTGTTTCGGATCACCTATGTGATAGCCAATTTTATTAACAATCATTCGATCACGGTCATGTAAAGTCGGCGACATCGATACACCATCTACGAGAATTGGGGCAAAGAAAAACTGTCTAATTACGCCCGCTAATACAACAGCAATCAAAATTGCTTTGATCCATTCCCAAAGTGAGCTCTTCTCTTTCTTCATGATTTCCCCTCCACAGTTATGTAAGCTGCTCGTATTATACCAAAATTTCATATAGATTGGAAAAAGGGAGCTTGTGTATTTACAAGCTCCCATACATGTCTTATCGAATTTCTTTAATACGTGCTTTTTTACCGCGAAGGTTACGTAAGTAGTATAACTTAGCACGACGTACTTTACCACGGCGAAGTACTTCGATGTTCGCGATTCTTGGCGTGTGAACTGGGAATGTACGCTCAACACCTACACCGTAAGAAATCTTACGAACTGTGAATGTTTCACTGATTCCGCCACCACGACGTTTAATTACAACACCTTCGAAAAGCTGAATTCTTTCACGAGTTCCCTCAACTACTTTTACGTGTACACGTAAAGTGTCTCCAGGACGGAATGAAGGAAGGTCAGTTTTTAATTGGCCTTTTGTGATTTCTGTGATTAATTGTTGCATATTAAATTCTCTCCTTTAAACAGATGCTCTTATAAAGTCTTATTAAATTACAGCGGAACATCGTTAATACGGCTACTGATTTCAGTAGCACAAATGTTATAATAGCATATTGCTAGGACTGTTGCAATAGAAAATATATCAAGCCCTTATCGGTCTTCTTTAATCTGTTCCAGCCATTTCTCTTCTTGCTTAGATAATTCTCGTTCTTCCAGTAAATCCGGTCTACGTGTGTACGTACGACGTAGTGATTCTTTATGGCGCCATTCATCAATGTTTTTATGATTTCCTGACATTAGTACATCCGGTACCTTCATACCACGAAAATCAGCAGGACGTGTATAATGTGGGTGCTCTAACAAACCTGTGCTAAAAGAGTCTTCCACTTGTGACGTTTGATTCCCAAGCACTCCTGGCAAAAGACGTACAACACTGTCAGTGACTACCATAGAAGCCAATTCTCCACCCGTTAATACGTAATCCCCAATAGAAATCTCATCTGTTACAAGATGCTCACGAATTCGTTCATCGTATCCTTCATAATGGCCACATACAAAAATAACATGCTCTTCTCCAGCAAGCTCTTCTGCCTTCTTCTGCGTGAAACGCTCTCCTTGTGGACACATTAAGACGATTCTCGGCTTACGGTCTGTTTCCTTCGTTAACTCTTCTACTGCGTCAAAGATAGGCTGCGGGGTTAATACCATACCAGCGCCCCCACCATACGGATAATCATCTACACTATTATGCTTACTAGTTGTATACTCACGGAAATTGACAACACGAAGCTCTACCGCTTCTTTTTCTTGTGCTTTCTTTAAAATTGAAGACCCAAATACTCCCGTAAACATATCTGGAAACAATGTTAAAATGTCAATTTTCATTATAGTAGACCTTCCATTACATGAATGGTTACTAATTTATTTTCAATGTTAACTTGAAGTACAACGTCATCAATATAAGGAATTAACAGATCTTGACCCTTTGGACGTTTAATCACCCAAACGTCATTCGCACCAGGAGATAGAATCTCTTTGATTGTCCCTAACGCTTCTCCTTCTTCCGTTACAACGTTGCAACCAATAATTTCATGGTAGTAGTATTCACCTTCAGCTAGTTCGCCTAACTGCTCTTCTGGTACTTTTATTAAAGAACCTTTAAACTTCTCTACTTCATCTACATTGTTGTATCCTTCAAGTGTTAATAAATCAAATGTCTTATGTTGACGATGAGAAGTTACCTTCACTGTAAGATATTCTGTACCTTTCTCATCCCATATGTATAACGTGTTCCCTACCTTATATCGCTCTTCTGGAAAATCAGTACGAGAAATAACACGAATTTCTCCTTTTACGCCATGAGTATTTACAATTTTCCCTACGTTAAACCATTTTGTCATAAATAGTATGTCACCCCTGGTTTCTATATAAATTAAGCATTTCCATTTTATATATGGAACATGCAATTTCTCTTTAAATGTTAAAAAAGGGAGAGGAAATAACTCCTCGCCCTTTTTACGTTTATTGAATTTCCAGTGTGACGTTCTCATCATTATGATGTCCCACTGAATACAAGAGCATTCGAATCGCTTTCGCAACTTTCCCTTGCTTTCCAATGACTTTTCCAACATCCTCAGGATGTACAGTTAATCGATACTTTATTTCTCCGTTGCAAAGTTCCTGTGTAACTTTTACATCTCCAGGATGATCTACAAGAGGTTTAACAATTGTCTCGACTAACATTTTCATTGTCATTGCCTCAATTACTTACCTTGTTTAGATAAGTGGAATTTCTCCATGATACCTTGGTTAGAGAAAAGGTTACGAACTGTATCAGATGGTTTAGCACCATTTCCTAACCATTTTAATGCTGCTTCTTCGTTGATCTTAACTTCCGCTGGTTGAGCAACCGGATTGTAAGTACCGATTTCCTCAATGAAACGTCCGTCACGAGGAGAACGAGAATCTGCAACAACTACACGATAGAAAGGAGTTTTTTTAGCTCCCATACGTTTTAAACGAATTTTAACTGCCATTTATAAAGCACCTCCGAATTTATTTCACACAGATAATTATATTAGCAAAAAGACTATTGCTTTGTAAAGTATTTTTTCTTAACAGAGCCATCTTTTTTCCTTACATGAATGGAAACTTCAATCCACCTAGTCCTTTTTTCTTACCTTTTTGCATTCCCGTCATCGTCTTCATCATTTTTTTCATATCATCAAATTGCTTGATTAGACGATTGATTTCTTGTACTGTTGTACCGCTACCTTTGGCAATGCGCTTTTTACGACTAGCATTGATTATTTCCGGTTGTTCTCGTTCTACTTTAGTCATAGAACGAATAATTGCCTCAATATGCCCAATTTGTTTTTCATCAACTTGTGCATTTTTCAGCCCTTTAATTTTATTTGCACCAGGAAGCATTCCTAACAATTCGTCAAGCGGTCCAAGTTGACGCACTTGTCCAAGTTGTTCTAGGAAATCGTCAAGCGTAAACGAAAGCGTACGCATTTTTTGCTCAAGTTCTTTTGCTTTCTCTTCATCAACTGTAGCTTGCGCTTTTTCAATTAATGTTAAGACGTCGCCCATCCCTAAAATACGGGATGCCATACGTTCTGGATGGAACGCTTCAATTGCATCTAGTTTTTCACCCATACCAGCAAATTTAATTGGTGTATTTGTTACAGCCTTAATAGATAATGCCGCACCACCGCGCGTATCACCATCTAATTTCGTTAATACAACACCTGTTAACCCTAACTGTTCATGGAAACTTTGCGCTACATTTACCGCGTCTTGTCCTGTCATCGCATCGACAACAAGGAAAATTTCATCCGGTTTCGCAACTTCTTTGACTTTCGCTAATTCATCCATTAGTTCTTCATCAATATGCAGGCGACCCGCTGTATCGATTAAAACATAATCGTGATGATCTTCTTTTGCTTTCGCAATCGCTTGTTTCGCAATTTCAACCGGACTTACTTGATCTCCTAAGGAGAAAACAGGCATGTCCAATTGCTTCCCTAATGTTTCAAGCTGTTTAATCGCTGCTGGACGGTAAATATCCGCTGCAACAAGCATCGGTTTACGATTATGCTTTTTACGAAGTAAATTCGCAAGCTTACCTGTCGTCGTTGTTTTACCCGCACCTTGCAGACCAACCATCATTATAACAGTAGGTGGCTTATTAGCAACAGCAATTTTGCTTTGCTCTCCGCCCATAAGTTCTGTAAGTTCTTCCTGTACGATTTTAATTACTTGTTGTCCAGGTGTCAAACTTTTCATTACATCTTGTCCGACAGCACGCTCAGACACACGCTTTATAAAATCTTTTACTACTTTAAAGTTAACATCCGCTTCTAAAAGAGCTAGACGAACTTCTCTCATCATTTCTTTCACATCGGCTTCAGAAACTTTTCCTTTGCCGCGGATTTTTTGCATTGTCTGTTGAAGTCGGTCGGCTAATCCTTCAAATGCCATATTGCCGCCCTCCTAATCTAATTTTTCGATAGCTTCAACAACTTGTTTCATTTCTTCATTCACATGCTCTTCTTCGCTGATTAGCTGTTTTAGCTTTGCAACAAGTCGCTGTCGCTCTTGAAACTTTTGAAGTAATACTAATTTATCTTCATATTCTTCAAGCATCGCTTCAGTCCGTTTAATGTTATCATACACGGCTTGGCGACTTACATCAAATTCTTCCGCAATTTCACCAAGAGATAAATCATCTAGATAATAAAGCGACATATAACTTCTTTGTTTTTGCGTTAACAACGATTGATAAAAATCAAATAAATAATTCATTCTCGTTGTTTTTTCGAGCATGTTGGATCATCCTTTGTTAAGTGATTTCCCTTTACATGAATTAGTTTACATGGAGTACAAAAGAGTGTCAAGTTTTTTTCTTAACATCACTTATTTTTTATAGAAAAAGAAGCGGTAATGCCGCTTCTTTCCTTTATACTTCTTCTGTTTCTACTAAGTTCGCAAACAAACCATAAACATATTGTTCTGGATCAAACTGCTGCAGATCATCCATTTGCTCTCCTAGCCCAACAAATTTCACCGGAACATCCATTTCGTTACGAATCGCTAAGACGATACCACCTTTAGCAGTTCCATCTAACTTCGTTAAAACAATACCAGTAACATTCGTTGCTTCACGGAATGTTTTCGCTTGGCTTAAACCATTTTGTCCTGTTGTTGCATCAATAACTAGTAATACTTCATGAGGAGCCCCTGGTACTTCACGCTCAATTACACGCTTCACTTTCTCTAACTCTTTCATTAAGTTTACTTTATTTTGTAAGCGCCCTGCTGTATCACATAGCAATACATCCACTTTACGGGCCTTTGCCGCTTGTACAGCATCATACATAACCGCCGCTGGGTCAGATCCTGATCCTTGTTTAATTACTTCTACACCAACACGATCGCCCCATACTTCTAATTGTTCAATCGCCCCAGCACGGAATGTATCTCCTGCCGCCAATAGGACAGACTTACCTTCTGATTTAAATTTATGTGCAAGCTTACCAATCGTCGTCGTTTTCCCCACACCATTAACACCAACAAATAAAACTACTGTTAATTGATCCTCTTGTATATTAACTTCATTACTAAAGTCGCTGTCACCTTTGTAAATTCCCACTAGCTTTTCAGAAATAACAGCCTGTACTTCTTTCGGATCTTGAATGTTACGACGTTGCACTTCTTCTTTCAACTGATCAATTAATTCCATCACTGTCGAAACTCCGACATCCGCACTAATTAAAATTTCTTCTAATTCCTCAAAGAAATCTTCGTCTATTTTACGGTAACGGTACACTAAGTCATTTACTTTATCAGCAAATGAATTTCTCGTTTTTTCTAATCCTTGTTTAAACTTCTCTGTTACCGTATCCGTTTGTTTTGAAATTTTTTCTTTTAATTTTTTAAAAAAACTCATACTTCCCATCCTTCCTATCTACTTGCAACAAGTTCTTCACCATCATCTAAACGAACAGAAACAAGCTTCGACACCCCTGATTCTTGCATTGTGACACCGTACAATACATCAGACTCTTCCATTGTACCTTTTCGGTGTGTAATTACAATAAACTGTGTTTCATCACTAAATTTCTTTAAATACTGCGCAAAACGAGCAACGTTTGCCTCATCAAGAGCTGCTTCTACTTCATCTAGCACACAGAATGGAACTGGGCGTACTTTTAAAATACCAAATAAGAGCGCAATTGCCGTTAAAGCACGCTCTCCCCCTGAAAGTAAACCTAAGTTTTGTAGTTTCTTCCCTGGTGGTTGCGCTACAATATCAATACCAGTATTTAGTAAATCTTCTGGATTTGTCATTACTAAATCCGCTCTTCCACCTCCGAATAATTCAGAGAATACAGATTGAAACTCTGTTCGAATCCCTTCGAACGTAGTAGAAAAGCGTTTTTTCATCTCTTCATCCATTTCCGTAATAAGTTGATGCAATGTCGATTTCGCTTCTTCTAGGTCATCTCTTTGCTCTAATAAGAATGTATGGCGCTCTGCTACACGTTCATACTCATCAATTGCCCCTAAATTTACTGCACCTAACTCTTCAATGGATAGTTTAATTAGTTTCACCTTTTTACGTGCATCTTCTGCAGGCATCATCATTGTATACTTAAGTTTTGCTGCTTCAAATGAAATAGTATATGTTTCACGTAAATGTTGCAATCTATTTTCCAGCTCTACATCAAGTCGGTTAATTTTCACTTCTTGATCTTTCAACATCTCAAGAATATATTTATGTTTACCTATTGTTTCTTTCGCACCGCGCTCTAAATGCTCGACTCTTTCTTGCAATGATACGCGTTGTTCACGACGAGAACGAATTAACTCCGAAGTTTGATTACGATCATACGCTTTCTTCTCAATCATATTCATAATTTGTTCTTCGCCACTTGAATTAGATGTCATCTCTTGCTTTAAGAACGCTAAATCTTCTTTCGTTTTTACAAGCGTCGCATCAGTCTCTTCTTTTTCCTTCGTCAATCGTTCGACTTTTTCTTTTTGATTAGACAAACGTTGTTGTTGTTCAGCAGCTTGTACTTTTAGCTCCGTCATTTCCTTCTGAACTTTTTCTTTTGAAGAATGTTGTTCACTTTTTTGTTTCGTTAAAACGACGATTTTGCTATCTAATTCCCCAATCTCCGCTTGAAGAGTCGCTAAAATCTTTTCTAACTCTTCTTTGCGCCCTTGCATTTTTACTTGATCTTGTAAAAATCCTTCAATCTCTAAATCGTAAATCGATAAACGATCATTAATACGATGTTCATCTAATTCTAAACGATTAATTTCTTCTCTTAGCTTCTGTTCATCTACACGTTCGGTCTCTACACCTTGGCGTAGCTCTCGTATTTGTACTTCTTTTTCTTGAATCTCTTGCTTTACTGCTTTAACAAAGTTTTCTAGCTTCGTTGTTTTTTCTTCCATGTCAGTTAGTTTTTTAGTCCACTCTTCAAGTTCACGTTGACGTCCCAATAAAGAGGATTTCGCCTGTTTTACAGCGCCACCCGTCATAGAACCACCCGGATTCACTACGTCACCTTCGAGTGTTACAATACGATAGCGGTATTGCAGTTGTTCCGCTAACTCATTTGCTCCGCGTAAATCTTTCGCAACAACAACTGTACCTAATAAACTTGAAACTACATTCTCATATTTATTATTGTACTGCACAAGTTCTGCCGCTACACCGACAAACGATGGATGCTGATTCACAATGCGTAATTGATCAAATGATAGCGATCGGCTTTTAATAACAGTTTGAGGTAAAAACGTTGCACGGCCATGTTTATTTTGCTTTAAAAATGCAATTGCATTACGAGCATGTTCTTCTGTTTGTACTACGATATGTTGCATCGCTGCCCCAAGGGCGATTTCCATCGCGATTTCATATTCTTTCGGCACAGTCAGAAGTTCTGCAACAGCTCCCTCAATACCTTGTAGCCTATTTTCTCTAGCCTTTAATACTTCACGTACCCCTTGATAGAAGCCAGAGTAGTCCTCTTGCATCTCTTCTAACATTTCTTTCCGAGAGCGCGCCTGTTGCACAAATTGATACGCTTGATACAGTTTCGTTTCATTTTCACTATACTGTGACTTACATTTCCCAAGTGCTGTTTCTGTCTTCTGTATGTTATAAATAATGCCAGCTATTTTCTCTCTCGCTTGCTCATAACTTTCTACAAGTTTCGCCTTTTTCGCTGTAATTTCCACACGCATCTGTACATACTTTTCATTTTCTTCATCAAGTCGTTCGTTTTTAGAGTTTTGCTGTTTTGATTGTTCTTCAATCATAGATAATTCATTACGAAGACTTGCTTGTTGATTTAAAAGTTCAATATAGTCACCTTTTAAATTCTCAATTTGTTCCTCTAAATTCTCAGCAAAAGTCGCAAGTAATTGCTCGTTATCATGCAATTTCTTCTCCAATTCTTTTACTTGATTCACAAATTGCATTAACGCTTCTGTACTTGTTTCAATTTCGCCATCATAACTTGTAGCTTTCTCTGTTAACTCAACAATTAGCTTTTCAAGCTGCGCACAATGTGTCCTTGCATTTTGCTTTCTTTCCTTTAACAGCTCGCGTTGCCCTTCTAGTTTTTCTAGTTCTTTACTAGACAGAAGTAGAACTTCTTGTAAGGAATTTACAGATTCATCAACGGCTTGTAATTGCCCGCGTAATTCCTTAAGCTCTTCTTCACTTTTTTGTAAGTTCGCCGACATTTTAGCTTCTTCATCTTTATTATGCCCAAATTGATTTCGAAGCGCTTCCCACTTTTCATGTAATTCTTCAATTTCATGTACAATAAGCGCTGCTTCTACTTTCTCTAATTCTTCTTTTTTCTCAAGATAATCTTTCGCAATAGAAGCTTGTCTTTCTAGTGGTTCTACTTGACTACTTAATTCGTGAATAATATCTTGTACACGATTTAAGTTTTCTTGTGTTTCCGCCAATTTCCCTTCAGCTTTCTTTTTACGAAGTTTGTATTTCAGCACACCCGCAGCTTCTTCAAATACACCACGACGTTCTTCTGATTTACTACTCAAAATCTCTTCGACTTTCCCCTGGCTAATAATTGAAAAAGCTTCTCTTCCCATACCAGAGTCCATAAATAAATCAATAATATCTTTCAATCTACAAGATTGTTTATTAATATAAAAATCACTATCACCCGAACGAGATACACGACGCGTTACACACAC
This sequence comes from Bacillus cereus group sp. BfR-BA-01316, assembly GCF_022664195.1. NCBI lineage: Bacteria > Bacillati > Bacillota > Bacilli > Caryophanales > Bacillaceae > Bacillus > Bacillus cereus group sp. BfR-BA-01316. Next base: position 9,694 of record NZ_JAKUGX010000026.1, on the reverse strand, counting down.
CTCGTTATACTCAATCGGTAAGCGTTGGTCTTCATTATTTAAAGTTAATGTAACTTCAGCAACATTAACCGCTCTTCTCGTATCACTGCCGGCAAAAATAATATCCTCCATCTTTGCACCGCGTAATGACTTTGCAGATTGTTCACCAAGTACCCAGCGAATTGCATCAGTAATATTACTTTTCCCGCTCCCGTTAGGTCCTACTACAGAAGTTACACCTGGAACAAAATCGACAGATACACGCTCAGCAAAAGATTTAAATCCTGCTATTTCTAATCTTTTTAAAAACACGAAAGGCCTTCCTCCTATTCTCCGTTGTTGTAAACGTTGTCTGTACGAAAACAAGCTACTATACGGATTTCCCACTCCTTTTATTTATAAATAAAAGGAAAGTTTCATTCTATGCATAAGGAATCCCCCTCATTCAAAGGGGGATTCCTCATGATTGTTCTTTTAATTTTTTCAATGCTTCTGCAGCAGCTTGTTGCTCTGCCTCTTTTTTTGACTTACCACTTCCAAGACCTAATGCCTCATTATTTAAAGTTACACGGGACACAAATTCTCGGTTATGGGCCGGTCCTTTTTCTTGCAAAATTTGATACTCAATATTGCCACTACCATCACGCTGAATCAATTCTTGCAATTGACTCTTATAATCCATCACATGAGAAAAAGCACCTTCATTAATTTTTGGATATACAACTTCTTTTAAGTATCCCCAAACTGTTTCTAGCCCTTGATCAAGATAAAGGGCACCAATAAACGCTTCAAAGACATCCGCTAATAAAGCTGGTCGTTCACGTCCACCCGTCATTTCCTCACCTTTTCCTAATAAAACAAGGCTACCAAATGACATTTCGTTTGCAAAACGAACAAGAGATGGCTCACATACAATAGCTGCACGTAGTTTTGTTAACTCTCCTTCGCTCATTGTCGGATATTTTTGAAACAGATACTGTGATACAGTGAGTTCCAATACAGCATCGCCAAGAAATTCAAGACGCTCATTGTCCTCATGCGGTTTTTTTCGATGCTCATTCACATACGATGAATGCGTAAATGCTTGAATCAATAATTTTTCATCTGTAAACGTAATACCTATCTTTTCTTGAAATACTTTAAAAGCTTCACGATATTTTGCTTCGTATTTTTTTTCTCTATGTTTTCGGTACGGCATAGGTCCCTCCAGATATAAGCCGAGAAGCCCCGTTAAAAAACGGGACTTCACTCAACATTATAGATGACTCTCTATGTAAGTCACAGCATCGCCAACAGTAGCAATCTTTTCAGCATCTTCATCAGAAATTTCCATTTCGAATTCATCTTCTAATTGCATTACAAGTTCTACTACATCTAGGGAGTCTGCGCCTAAATCTTCTTTGAAGCTTGCAGCTGGTACTACTTCAGTTTCTTCTACTCCTAAACGATCAACGACAATTTTTGTTACACGCTCTAAAACATCTGCCATTCTATTCACCTCCCCTCAAATATTATATAAAATATTGTCCAAAAAAACTAGGTGAAATCGATTCTTTTATTACATTACCATACCACCATCAACATTTAACGTTTGACCTGTAACATATTTACTTTGATTAGAAGCGAAAAACGTCACAGTATTTGCGATATCTTGCGCTTCTCCAAACTGAGCTGCAGGAATTAATTTTAACATTTCTGCTTTTATATTTTCATCTAATACATCCGTCATATCAGTCGCAATAAACCCTGGAGCAATTGCATTTACAGTAATATTTCGGCTCGCTAATTCTTTTGCTGATGTTTTTGTCAATCCAATTACACCAGCTTTAGCAGCAACATAATTTGCTTGTCCTGGGTTTCCTGTTACACCAACAACAGAAGCGATATTAATAATACGTCCATGACGTTGACGCATCATATAGCGCGATACTGCTTTCGTACATAAGAAAACACCTTTTAAGTTTGTATTAATAACTGTATCCCATTCTTCTTCTTTCATACGCATTAATAAATTATCTTTTGTTACACCAGCGTTATTTACAAGAATATCAACTTGTCCAAACGTATCTACAGTTTGTTTCACCATTGCAGTAACATCATCAGCATTTGCAACATCTGCTCTTACTGCAATGGCATCTGAACCTAATTTCTTTATTTCATCAACTACTTCATTCGCCTTTTGCTCATTACCAGCATAATTTACTACAACATTTGCCCCTTGTTTCGCTAAATCAATGGCAATCGCACGACCAATCCCACGTGAAGCACCAGTTACTAATGCTACTTTCCCTTTTAACATCAGCTTTCTCCTCTCAAATTTGAAATGGTATCTTTTAATGTCTCTTCATCATATATCGCATATGCTTTCACTGAAGAATCAATCGACTTCATAAGACCAGCAAGTACTTTTCCAGGTCCGATTTCAATAAATGTATCTACCCCTTGATTCACCATATACTCAATAGATGGGTACCATAATACAGGCGAATAGAGCTGTTCAATTAGCTTTTCTTGAATATCTGTACCACGTGTAATAACATCTGCCGTAACATTTGCAATAACAGGAATATTCGTGTCTTGAATTGTAATTTCATTTAAAACACTTTGGAATTTCTCAGCAGCTGGTTTCATAAGCGAGGAATGAAACGGTCCACTTACTTTGAGCGGAATTGCTCTTTTAGCACCATTTTCTTTCGCTCTTTGAGAAGCAAGTTCTACTCCTTGCTTTGTTCCAGAAATAACAATTTGCTTCGTACTATTCATATTAGCAATTTGTACTGCGTATCCTTCACTTGTTACTTCTTCTGTAACTCGTTTCAGCATATCCGGATTGGCACCTAAAATAGCTGCCATTGCACCTTCCCCGCCCGGAACAGCTTCTTCCATATATTCTCCACGTTTCCTTACAGCATATACAGCGTCTTCGAATGTTAATGCACCAGCAGCTACAAGAGCGCTATATTCACCTAAACTATGTCCTGCGACAAAACCAGGTGTAATATCATACTCCTTCAAAGCTGTTAAAATTGCAAAGCTCGTTGTTAATAGTGCCGGCTGCGCATTTGTCGTTAATGTTAACTTTTCTTGCGGTCCTTCAAAAATAACTTCTGAAAGAGAATCATGCAAAACCTCATCCGCTTTTGCAAACACTTTCGCAACCTCTTTATTATTCTCCGCTAACTGTCTACCCATTCCAACTGCCTGTGAACCTTGGCCCGGAAAAAGAAATGCTATTTTTCCCATTTCAAATCCTCCTCTTATTGAAGCGGCTCCTTCTCCATTACACTTGAAATTGTAGGAATTACTTCTTTCGCTACCATTTCTCTCGTTTGACGAATCGCACTAAATATCGATTGGTCATTAGAAGAACCGTGAGCCTTAATGACAGGAGCTTTCAATCCAAACAACGCCGCTCCTCCATACTCCGAATAATCCATTTTATCTTTCAATACCATAAGTTTTGGTTTTAATACCGCTGCTGCTAATTTGCTCGTAAACGAACTCATTAATTGTTCTTTTAACATAGAGAATAACGCAAGTGCTGTTCCTTCTAATGATTTCAACGCTACATTACCCGTAAAACCATCACATACAACAACGTCTGCTACACCTTGCAATAAATCTCTTGATTCAACGTTTCCAACGAAATTAATTGGTGCATCCTTGAGCATAGCAAAGACCTGTTTTGAAAGCTCGTTTCCTTTACCATCCTCTGTTCCAACATTTAAAAGTCCAACGCGTGGATTTTTAATTCCTCTTACCTTCTCTGCGTAAACAGAGCCCATTACTGCATATTGATATAAATGAATTGGTTTTGCATCAACGTTTGCTCCAACATCTAACATAACAAAGCCTTCTCCATCAACAGTTGGCATTGTAGGTGATAAAGCTGGTCGTTCAATTCCTTCCATACGACCAACAACAAACAATCCAGCTGCCATCAAAGCTCCTGTACTACCTGCTGATATACAAGCATCCGCTACACCGTCTTTTACTTGCTGCGCTGCTAGTACCATTGAAGCTTGTTTTTTTCGACGAACCGCTCTTACTGGTTCATCTGTCGATTCGATTTTTTCGTCCGTATGAAGTATAGTAATTCGCTCTTCACTCGTTAAATATTGACGAATTCCCTCTTCTTTCCCTACTAACGTAATATGTAAATCTGAGTATTCCTTAATAGCTTTCATTGCTCCTAATACTACAGCCTTTGGCGCATGATCGCCGCCCATTGCATCTATTGCGATTTTCATAAGTTGTTACCTTCCTCACTATAATTACTAGATCGATACATTTCAAAAGTGCCTGTAAAAACAAGTTCTTCTCCAACAAAGCTACGCACTTTGACAACCGTCCGTCCTTTATCATTCTCTACATCTTCAACACGTGCTTTTGCAACAACACGCTCTCCTAATTTTACAGGACGAATATATCGAATGGTGGACTTTGCAGTTAAAGCTAATTCTTCATCAATAACCGCAACAGCTAGTGAGTTTGCTTGTGCAAACAAATGATGCCCACGAGCAATTTGATTTCTTTTAAATACATGTTCTACCTTTACTTCAAAGATAGAAATCGCGTGTCTATCTAATTCTATATCGATAATTTCTCCGACAACCTCTTCTAACGGTAAAGATTTCACATCTTCTTCATGTTGTTTTGTAGCCACATGCTTAATTCGTTCTCTTAATTCAGGAATAGATAATTCCATACGATCAAGACGAACAGTTTGTATGCTCACTTGAAATTTTTCCGCTAAATCTTCATCCGTTATAAAAGGATTCGTTTCTATTGTTTGTTTTAATAATTCTTGTCTTTCTTTTTTACTTCTTCTTTTTTTCATACCGCACCATCCATTTTTATGACTAGGTACTAAAAGTAGTATATAATCATTAAAAGTAGAATGCAACAAAAATTTTTGCAGACTACTTTTAATCGAGCTTCTCTCCCTGGAACACACCTGTCCCATCAAGATAAGTACGCAGCGAAGCATACTGATCATTATGCCAAAACGCTTCTGAATCAACTAGTATCGCCGCATCTTGTCTTGCTGTTTCTAACGCCCGATAATCATGCACCATATCAGCAACCTTAAATTCTGGTAGACCACTTTGCTTACTTCCAAAAAAATCCCCAGGACCTCGTAACTCTAAATCTTTTTCTGACAATACAAATCCATCATTTGTTTCAGTCATAATGCGCATTCTTTCTTTTCCCGTTTCTGATTTCGGGTCCGCAATTAATAAACAATATGATTGTTCACTACCACGCCCTACACGCCCCCTCAGCTGATGGAGCTGTGATAAACCGAAACGTTCCGCGTCATAAATAACCATAACAGTCGCATTTGGTACATTCACACCTACTTCAACAACTGTTGTCGACACAAGAATTTGCACTTTATTTTCACTAAACTGTCCCATTATCTCTTCTTTTTCTTGAGATGATAGTCTCCCATGCATTAATCCAACTTGGCATTTCCCTTGATAATGATGAGTCAGCATACTATGTAAGTCGATAGCATTTTGTACATCAAGCTTCTCAGACTCTTCAATAAGAGGGCAAATAACATATGCCTGTCTTCCTTTTTTTATCTCTTTCTCCACAAAGCCGAGAACACGATCTAACATATCATGTTTTGCCCAGTACGTTTCGATTACCTTTCTACCAGCTGGCATTTCGTCGATAATAGAAACGTCCATCTCTCCAAATGCAGTGATAGCTAACGTTCGTGGAATTGGGGTCGCCGTCATAAACAACACATCTGGACTTTCACCTTTCTCACGTAAAACCCGGCGCTGCGCCACACCAAATCGATGCTGTTCATCGGTAATAACGAGACCTAACCTATGAAATATAACTTCGTCTTGAATTAAAGCGTGCGTCCCAACAAGGATGTCTACTTCTCCCTGTTCTAATCTCGACAAAATTTCTCGACGTCTCGCACCTTTAACAGAACTTGTTAGCAATTCAACCTTCATACCGAAATGTGAAAACGTCTCCGCGAGCGACTGATAATGTTGTTCGGCTAAAATTTCTGTAGGAACCATCAAAGCACCTTGATAATGAGCCAATTTCGCCGCATAAAGAGAAATCGCAGCAACAACTGTTTTCCCAGAACCTACATCCCCTTGCAATAATCGATTCATTCGGTACGGAGATGTCATATCTTTCATTATTTCATCTACAACCCGGCGTTGTGCGCCAGTTAATGGAAACGGAAGTGCATCAGTAAACTCTTGCAATTCTACTAATGAAATTTCTTTTTTCGTCCCTTTCGAGTTTTCCCTTTCCATTTTCCGTAATGTTTGCATTTTCAACTGAAACAAGAAAAACTCCTCATATACAAAACGGCGACGCGCTTGCTTTAAGTCTTCCTGTCCCACTGGAAAATGTAACCCTCTGAGCGCTTCATAGCGTGATAATAATTTATATCGACTTAACAAACCATCTGGTAACACTTCGACTATAGAATCTCCATACTCCTTAAATGCTTGTGCAACAAAACGGCGCATCTGTTTTACTGTCAGTTTTCCTTTCACTGAATATACAGGTTCTACTTCTTGTTGTCGTACAACCGGTCCAAAATTCAGTTCTGATACAGCAATTGTTTGGCGATGCTGATCCCATTTACCAGTAATCGTTACCGTTTCATCTAAATTTAACTTTTGTTTATAGTATGGTCTATTAAAACATACAGCTGTAATTAAATAACGACCGACGAGAACACGAACTGTAAGACGTGACTTCTTCTTCCCATAATATTGCAGTAAAGGAGCACTATGAACTTTCCCCTCAACCGTTACACGCTCGTCATGCTTTACTTCAGCAAGATCTTTCATCGCATAGTCTTCATAGCGGTACGGAAAATGTTCTAATAGATGAGAAACTGTATAAATTCCCATCTCGTGTAACAACTCAGATGTTTCTCCTCCGATTCCCTTTACATCCGTAACAGGAACTTGTACAACTTCATTCAAGATTCTCACGCTCCGTCACATTATTTTCTTTGATTCATTCTATTGATTGTCCAATAACATCGTTGACATCTGTAATCGCTCTATTTCACCCTATATATTCTATCATAGGCATTCTAAGAGAAACTACTCTAATCCCTCTATATAAAGTGAAACTATAATCAGTGGGGGTTTTGTTCATCCCCCACTGATTATTAGTTGAACCAATCGGGCGTTTACGGGCAGTTAATCTCCCACCTAACTTCTTTGCTCCAACCGAATTTAGGGGTAGGAGTTTTACTGCCCGTTAATGCGGGATAAAACAAAGTTGTACAATACGTAAGAAAAGAGCCTCACTATTAGCAGCAAGGCTCTTTTCTATCATCAATATGCTAGCCTTTTGAATAAAAACTAGTAATAAACTTCATATCACTACTTCTTATCCATTAGCAAGTAAAGTAAGTAACCCATTTATTTTCAAACCGAATCTTTTCTTATTCTACAGAGAAGATGAAAGAATACACCGGTTGGTTCCCTGCATGTACTTCTACTTCTGCATCTTCAAAGTTCTCTTCTACAAACGCAACTAATTCAGCCACTTCTTCATCTGTTGCATCTTCACCTTGTAGAATCGTTACGATTTCAGAATCCTCATCAATCAGCGCTTCTAGTAATTGCTTTGCAGCTCCTACTTTCTCAGCATTTGTAGATACAATTTTTCCATCTGCAATACACATGAAATCATCTTTTTGAATCGCTACACCGTCAATTTCCGTATCACGAACAGCATACGTAATCTGACCTGTTTTCACATGAGCTAAAGCTTCTTTCATGTTTTCTTCATTCTCTTCTAGCGTTCCAACTGGATTAAATGCTAACATTGCAGCCATACCTTGAGGAACTGTTTTTGAACGAACAACAATAACTTCTTGTTCTACAACTGACGCTGCTTGTTCTGCTGCCATCACTATATTTCCGTTATTTGGTAAGATGATGATTTTTTCAGCATTCGCCTCTTCAATCGCCTTCACAATATCCTCCGTACTCGGATTCATCGTTTGGCCACCTTCGATAACTTTCGTTGCGCCAATGCTCTCAAATAGAGTTTTAATACCCGATCCCATAGCCACAGTTACAATACCATACGGTTGTTTCTCTATTGGCTGATTCGTTGGTTCAGGCATCATGGTAGGTTCATCTAATAAAGCGGTATGCTGTTCACGCATATTTTCTACTTTGATCTTAATTAGACTACCGTAACGTTGTCCATAGTTCATAGGATCTCCAGGATGTTCCGCATGAATATGAACCTTTACAACCTCATCATCCGATACAACAAGTAGTGAATCTCCGTACACACTAATATCTTCACGGAATTTTTGTTCAGAGAAATTATGTTCCTTCATTTTTTCAGGCTCTAATTTCACCATGAATTCCGTACAATATCCATACTTAATATCTTCTGTACTCAATTGGCTTTGTACACTACGGTGATGTTCTGCGCGTACCATGTCATTCATAGATGGTTGGGCAGGCATATTAGAAGAAATTGTTTCTCCTTTTAAGTCAGCTAAAAATCCTTCATATACAACAACAAGACCTTTACCACCGCTATCTACAACGCCAACTTGTTTTAATACAGGTAATAAATCTGGCGTACGATTTAACGATGCGTTTGCTTCTTTTACAACGTCTTCCATAAACAAAACAAAGTCGCGCTGTTTTTTCGCAACTGTCACTGCATATTTACCCGTTTCTCTTGCAACCGTTAAAATCGTTCCTTCAATTGGTTTCATAACCGCTTTGTAAGCTGCCTCTACTCCAGCTTCTAAAGCTGCAGCAAAATCAACTGTCGTTAATTCTTCTTTTTGTTCAATGGATTTAGAGAAACCACGGAATAACTGAGATAAAATAACCCCAGAGTTACCACGAGCTCCCATTAATAATCCTTTAGCTAAACTTACACCGACTTTACCAGCATGCTGTGAAGGATTTGCTTTCACTTCACGTGCGCCTGAAGTCATTGATAAGTTCATATTTGTACCGGTATCGCCATCTGGAACTGGGAATACGTTTAATGCATCAACAAGCTGAACATTATTTGTTAAATTATTGGCTCCTTGAATGATCATTTGTGATAAACGTTTTCCATCAATTTTTTGAATTGACACAGATTTTCCTCCTTAATGCACATTACAAGTTTATTACTTTAACTCCTTGTACGTAGATGTTTACAGAATCTACTGCTAGTCCTACAGTTTGATCTAATGTATATTTCACTTTAGTCTGCACGTTATGTGCTACTTCTGAAATTTTTGTACCATAGCTCACAATAATATACATATCAATATGTACTTCGTCTTCATCTTTACGAACAATAACGCCTCTAGTGAAGTTTTCTTTTCGTAAAATGTCTGTTAATCCATCTTTTAACTGATTTTTTGATGCCATACCTACGATACCGTAGCAATCTACTGCGGCACCTCCAGCAATTGTTGCAATTACATCTGTACTAATATCAATTTGACCGTACTTTGTTTTAATTTCAATTGACATCTCGTTTCCCCCTTCATAAATGGTGAAAGTGAGCTAGACTACTTTAGTTACTATCATATAATCTTTTCAAAGAAAATTCCATCGTTCTTTCTTTTCACTCTCATATTTTATGTTTTTAATTACATTTTTTTATGATGAGCAAAATAGTCCATTGTTATTATACAACATGTACCACTATAGTATGTCAAGCAATTTTTCTTGATTTC
>NZ_JAKUGX010000025.1:0-74290 GCF_022664195.1 Bacillus cereus group sp. BfR-BA-01316 | reverse complement strand
TGGAGAAAATCCAACGACACCGCCAACAGGTGATGGAGGCAATGGAGAAAATCCAACAACACCGCCAACAGGTGATGGAGGCAATGGAGAAAATCCAACAACTGTAAGTGAAAATAAAGAAGCTGAAAAAGATGAACGTGATTTACCGAAAACAGGTACAAGCGTCACTTCTACAATTGGAGCAGGACTTGCGTTTGTAGGAGCAGGTTTACTTATGTTATTTAGAAGAAAGAAAGCAAATAGATAGTAAAGTATTGTAAAAAAAAGGATTACCAATTATGGTAATCCTTTTTTTACGTATATATTATGAAACTGGTACTGCTTTTTCTTTCTTCCATGAAAGACCAAATCCAGTGAAACCAACAATAATTGTTACGACTGGACAAGCTAAACAGAAGATTGCGTATGGAACATAATCGATTGTTGGAACGCTAAGGACGTTTGTTAAGAATACGCCACTTACACCCCATGGTACGAGCGGATTAATTACTGTACCAGCATCTTCTAGTACTCGTGATAAATTACGACGTTCTAAACCGACTTCATCGTATTTGTTAGCGAATGCTTGTCCTGTTAAAACGATTGATAGGTATTGCTCGCCGAGTAAGAAGTTTACACCAATTGCAGTTGAAGCAGTAGAAATAATTAAGCGTGTACTATTTTTTACGAAGCTAGAGATGATATTCATCAGCTGCGTGATAATGCCCATTCCTTGTAGTAATCCCCCCATACAAAGAGCTAGGAAAATAAGAGCAATTGACATCATCATACTTTGTAAACCACCGCGAGATAATAAGCTATCAATATCTTTTATACCAGTTTTAGAAACGTAACCATCTTGCATAATTTTCATTAAATCAGCTAAAGAAGTACTAGGTTTAAAAATAAATAGAATGATGATCCCTACTACGATTCCAGCAAGTAATGTTGGAACTGCTGGAACCTTTTTAAATGCGAATAGGAACAGTAATAAAATCGGAATAAGTGTAACGATAGAAATCGTTGCATTTTTTTCTAACGTATTAATAAAAGTTGAGAAATCAACATCGCCTCCAGATCCACTTCCTAAAATGAAAAATGCAATAAAAGCAATAATGAAAGCTGGAACTGTCGTCCAAAGCATGTTACGAATATGTTCAAATAAATCTACACCCGTTACAGCTGGAGCTAAGTTTGTTGTATCAGATAAAGGAGACATTTTATCCCCAAAGAATGCACCAGAAATAATTGCACCAGCGATAAGAGCTGGATCGTATCCAAGAGCACTACCCATGCCCATAAAGGCAAGTCCTACAGTTGCAGCAGTTGTAAAAGCACTACCGATACTTGTTCCAACAATTGCACAAACAACAAAAACAGTTGGAACGAAAATTTTTGGAGATACAAGTTGGAAGCCGTATACCATTAAAGTTGGAATTGTTCCAGCTGCGATCCAAACACTGATTAATACGCCTACAAGTAAGAAAATAAATATAGATGGAATACCAGCTGAAATACTACTGATCATCCCTTTTTCCATAGTAGACCAAGAGATTTTTTTCATAAATCCAAACGCTAATAAAATAACGATACCGAATAAAATTGGGATATGCGGTGAAACTTCTAATTGAATAACACTAAAACCAATACAGAAAAAGATAAAAATTGTTAAAAGAACAGATTCAATTTTTGAAACCATTGTTTTCCCCTCCTAATTAATCGAAAATAGCCTTTTTTATATAAAATTCGCCAATATTATATATTTCCTTCTAAAATTTAGAATTTTTTGACAAATTACCGGTAAATTTTGACACTTCTATATGATACGGAAATGATTGGATAAAAAAACGTCCCTGCATATAATTATGCAGGGACGAAGAAATCGCGGTACCACCCTAGCTTGTGAAATGAATGTATCACAAAATAAAGGGTCGTATGGTATGCGCTAATAAAATAAAAACGCCCCTGCAATATATGCAGGGACGAAAAATTCGCGGTACCACCCTAAATTGTGAAACAGTGTCGTTTCACCACTCTTTAGACATAACGGTCTATAACCGTCTTTCACTACTCCTCACGTTTCGTAAAAGAAGCTCCAGGGGGTAATTCATAAATCGCTCTGTACTGGTTCGCACCGACCACCAGCTCTCTGAAATCAGAAAACGAAATACTACTAAATCCTATCAACGCCGATTCATATGATGTTAGTTAAATTTTTATCATATATTCGTCTTACATGTCAATAAAAATGTTCAATAATTTTTTAGGGAAATAAAGGAGAAAGGTTTTAATACTGTGAAAATGTGCGTTATAATGAATTTGAAAGGGGAGGAAAGAGTGAAGAAAAAAATAATTCTTTTTACCACCTTACTAGTCGTTGGCGGAAGTGCTGGAATTTACACAGCTTTTGCAGCTGAATCAGAGCAGTCGAAACAAAAGCAAATACAGCAGTCAGAAGTGAAGAAAGTGAAAGAAACTGAAGAGAAGAAATCGATGGAAAAAGCAGCTGCGAAACTAGGAGTTTCTACTGAGGGGAAAACAAAAGAAGAGATTGCGAAAGAAGTAGATACCGCTAGGTTTGAGCAGCGCCATGATTTATTAATTGAGCATGCTAAGCAACTTGGAATTGATACAGAAGGAAAAAAAGATGAAGAGATTATTTTAGAAATTGGGAAGATACAACATGGAAAGTAGAACAACTTATCTTATGATAAGTTGTTCTTTTTTAAGAACTATTTGATTTAAAAATAATTGACAGTCATTTAGATTTAATGTTAACTATATTTATAAACAAGTTAACATAAGGGGTGGCAATTGTGACTGTTAATAGTAATGCGACTGAAAAATCGTCTTATACATATGAAGAATTATCGAAGAAAAACAAAGCTTACGTATGGCATCCATTTACACAAATGAAAGATTATTTAGAAGAAGATCCTGTCATTATTGAACGTGGAGAGGGAAGAAAGCTATACGATGTAAATGGAAATGAATATTGGGACGGTGTTTCGTCTATTTGGTTAAATGTTCATGGGCATCAAGTACCGGAACTAGATGAGGCAATTCGTGAACAATTAAATAAAATCGCTCATTCTACTATGCTAGGACTTGCTAACGTTCCATCTATTTTATTAGCAGAAAAAATAATTGATGTTGTACCAGAAGGCTTGAAGAAAGTATTTTATTCAGACTCTGGTTCTACCGCTGTTGAAATTGCAATTAAGATGGCTTTTCAATATTGGCAGCATAAAGGAAAACCGAGAAAACAAAGATTTGTTACATTAAAAGAAGCATATCATGGTGATACAATAGGTGCTGTTTCAGTAGGAGCAATAGACTTGTTTCACCAAGTGTATAGTTCACTATTATTTGAGGCAATTAAAATGCCGTATCCATATACATATCGTTCTCCTTATGGAGATAATAAGGAACAAATTGTAAAGAAGCATTTAGAAGAAATGGAAGAATTGCTGAAAGAAAAACATGAAGAAGTAGCAGCTATCATTGTGGAGCCATTAATGCAAGGTGCTGGCGGGATGATTACAATGCCGAAAGGATATTTAAAAGGGCTTCGCGATTTATGTACAAAATACAATGTATTATTTATTACAGATGAGGTAGCGACGGGATTTGGACGTACGGGAAAAATGTTTGCATGTGAACATGAAAATGTGACCCCAGACATTTTAACTGCGGGAAAAGGTTTAACAGGTGGTTATTTACCATTGGCGATTACGGTAACGACAGATGAAATTTATAATGCCTTCTTAGGAGACTATGAAGAACAAAAAACGTTTTTCCATGGTCATAGTTATACAGGGAATCCGTTAGGGTGTGCTGTAGCAATTGCAAATTTAGAACTATATGAAAAAACTAATTTAATAGAAGATGTTGCGCATAAAACAGAATATGTAGCAAAACAATTAGAAGCACTTTATGAATATAAGCACGTAGGAGATATTCGTCAGTGCGGGCTAATGGTTGGTATTGAACTTGTTAAAAATAAGGAAACGAAAGAATCGTTTGAGTGGACAGAAAGAGTCGGCGTTCAAGTGTGTAAACGCTCAAGAGAGTTAGGTATGATTTTACGTCCACTTGGTAACACCATTGTATTTATGCCTCCTCTTGCATCTACAATGGCTGAAATTGATGAGATGTTACGCATTTTATATAAAGCAATCTCAGATGTTACGGAGGAAGAATGATGAGTGGTTTCTTTATAACAGCAACAGATACGGAAGTTGGAAAAACTGTAGTGGCAGGGGCCTTAGCAGGTATATTTCGAGAGCGTGGGTATAATGTTGGTGTATATAAACCGTTGCAAAGTGGACATGTTTCGTCAAATCCAGATGGAGATGCAGCAAGATTAAAAGCGTTATCGGGCGTAAGGACAAAAGAAGATAAAATTTGTCCGTATTCTATTGAAGAACCACTCGCTCCGAGACTGGCTATGAAAAGGGCTGGAAGGACGGTAATGTTAAAAGAGATTACTGCTCATTATAATGAACTACTAAAAGAGTTTAATAGCCTATTGGTAGAAGGAGCTGGTGGGCTTGCCGTCCCATATACAGAAGACGCTTTAGTGATTGATTTTGCAAAAGAATTAGAGCTCCCTCTTATTGTAGTAGCGCGTCCGACACTAGGGACAGTTAATCATACTGTCTTAACAATTTCTTATGCAAAGGCACACGGTTTAACAGTAGCAGGTGTAATTTTGTCTGGCTGTAAAGAATGTGAAAAAGAAAGAGTGCAAGAAAACAAAGAAATGATTGAGGAGTTAAGTGGAGTACCTGTTTTAGGTTTATTACCATTCCTTGAAGGTGAGTTTACAAGGGAAGAATTATTAGAATCGGCAAAAGAACATATTATGATCTCAAAATTAGAGGAGTCCATCCAAAATGAATCAAACGTGGCGCGTGCACCTTCACTCTAAAATAGAACAATTAAAAGAGAAAGGGCAGTATCGTAATTTGCATGTAACAGAGAAAGCGGAAGAGACATGGCTTATTCGAAATAAGAAAAGGATGCTAAATTTAGCATCAAATAATTATTTAGGGTTAGCTGGAGATGAAAGGTTGAAAGAAGCTGCTATTGTCTGCACAAAAAAATATGGAACTGGAGCGACTGCCTCTCGTCTCGTTGTAGGAAATTATCCACTGTATGAAGAGGTTGAGAGAAGTATATGTGATTGGAAAGGTACTGAAAAAGCTTTAATTGTAAATAGCGGATATACCGCGAATGTTGGGGCAATTTCCTCGTTAGTTGGTCGTCACGATATTGTTTTTAGTGACAAATTAAATCACGCAAGTATCGTTGATGGGATAACGTTGAGCGGAGCAGAACATAAAAGGTATCGTCATAATGATTTAGAACATTTAGAGAAAATGTTACGTATGACATCATCAGCAAAAAGAAAGTTAATTGTTACAGATACTGTTTTTAGCATGGATGGTGATACCGCGAATTTACAAGCTTTAGTACAGCTGAAAGAAAGATATGGGGCACTTCTAATGGTGGATGAAGCGCACGCGAGTGGAATATTTGGAAAAGATGGTGCCGGATTATCCCATATTGAAAAAGACATTGCAAATAAAATTGATATACATATGGGGACGTTTAGTAAAGCACTAGGATGTTATGGTGCCTACTTGACAGGTAATTCAACTTGTATAGAGTATTTGCAAAATATGATGAGGGGCTTTATTTTTACTACTGCGTTACCGCCAGGGACATTAGGAGCGATAAAGAAGGCAATTGAAATAGTAAAAGAAGATAACGAAAGAAGAGAGAGACTCATAGAAAATGGTGCATACTTCAGGACTCATTTACGAGAAGCAGGTTTTGATATTGGAGATAGTTCAACGCATATAGTTCCAATTATAGTCGGTTCAAATGAAAATGCTATGCGCTTTAGTAGAGAATTGCAAGAGATAGGTATTGCAGCAATTGCAATTCGCCCACCAACTGTTCCGGTTGGTAGTTCTCGAATTCGCTTTGCAGTTACGTCACAACATACAAGAGCCGATTTAAAGTGGGCAACGCAGCATATTATTCGCATTGGTAAAGAAGAGGGGTTTTTAGTATGAAAGAGCTGAAGATTATTTTTATTCCTGGATGGGGAATGGAAGAAGAGGTTTGGACTTTAGTTCTGCCGTATTTTAAAGGATATTCTGTTCAATGTGTAGAGTGGCGTAATGTGAAAGAAAGTAGTGAATTTGCGGGACGTATTATAGATGCAGCAAATGATGAAAATGTGATTTTAGTTGGGTGGTCATTAGGAGCACTAGCAGCTATCCAATCTTATAAAAAGATTAAGGCAAAAGGTATAGTTTTAATAGGTGGTACTGCTAAATTTGCAATTACTAACGACTATACAAGTGGGTGGAATGCTTCATTTGTAGAACGTATGAAAAAGAATTTAGTAAGGCAGAAAGAAAGTACGCTACAGCGCTTCTATGAAAATATGTTTACGAAAAATGAGTTAAAAGAGAATAAGAATTTTGAAGAGATTACAATGCGATTTAAAGGCGACTCGATTCAGTCTTTGCAATTAGGTTTAGATTATTTAATAGAAACAGATATGAGAAATGAATTAATAGATATGAAAGTCCCATTGTTACTTCTCCATGGAGAGCAGGATGTAATATGTCCATTGTCTGCAGCCCATAGTATGGCGAATAATACGAATGCCAATCTAAAAGTAGTAAGCGGTGCTGGGCATGCATTATGTGTAATGAATTTTGAATATTGTGCAAATGAAATTATTCAATTTGTAGAGGGGATACGACATGATCAACAAAACGTTACTGCAAAAACGGTTTAACGGGGCGGCCGTATCTTACGATCAATATGCAAATGTACAAAAGAAGATGGCACATTCGTTACTTTCTATATTGAAAGAACGGTATAGTGAAGCATCATCGATACGTATTTTAGAACTTGGATGTGGAACTGGATATGTAACAGAGCAATTATCAAATTCATTTCCGAAAGCACATATTACAGCTGTTGATTTTGCTGATGAGATGATTGCAGTGGCGAAGGCTAGGAAACAAGTGGAGAATGTTGCATTTAGATGTGAAGATATTGAGAAATTAAAATTAGAAGATTCATATGATGTCATTATTTCAAACGCTACATTTCAATGGCTAAATGATTTAAAAGCGACAGTGAAAGATTTATTTAACCATTTGTCTGAAGAGGGAATATTATTATTTTCGACGTTTGGTAATACGACTTTCCAAGAATTACATACGTCTTTCCAACGTGCTAAGAAAGAAAAGGGGATACACAATTGTGCTTCAATTGGACAACGCTTCATTTCGAAAGAACAGTTAGTAAATATATGTGAAATGCCATTAGGAAATGTACATGTTTCTGAAACATGTTACATAGAAAAATTTACAGAAGTTAGGGAGTTTCTACATTCTATTCGAAAAGTAGGAGCGACCAATAGTAATGAAGAGTCGTATTGTCAAAGTCCTTCACTCTTTCGTGCGATGCTTCGAATATACGAAAGAGACTTCACGGAAAAAGAAGTGATAGTAGCAACATATCATGCTTTATTTACGTATATAACAAAAGAGGGGGAGAGATGAAATGAAACAAGTACAAACAAAAATAGATTGGAAAAAAATTGCATCTGAAGTAGTAGGGGGCAGACACATCACGAAAGAGGAAGCAAGAGCGATTTTAGAAGCTGATGATACAGAAGTTTTAGAAATTATGAATGCAGCTTACATCATTCGTCATCATCACTTTGGAAAGAAAGTAAAGCTGAATATGATTATTAATACGAAATCTGGATTATGTCCTGAAGATTGCGGGTATTGTTCACAGTCTATTATTTCAGAAGCACCGATTGATAAATATGCATGGTTAACACAAGAGAAAATTGTTGAAGGAGCGCACGAAGCGATTCGTCGTAAAGCAGGTACATATTGTATTGTTGCATCTGGTCGTCGTCCGACGGATAAAGAAGTAAATCACGTTATTGGAGCAGTTAAGGAAATTCGTGAAACGACAGATTTGAAAATTTGCTGTTGTTTAGGATTTTTAAATGAAGATCAAGCAGGTCAGTTAGCAGAAGCTGGTGTGCATCGTTATAACCACAACTTAAATACGCATGCTAACAATTATGATAGCATTTGTTCAACGCATACGTATGACGATCGTGTTGATACAGTTCAAAAAGCGAAGCAAGCTGGTATTTCTCCATGCTCTGGGGCAATTTTCGGAATGGGAGAAACGATTGAACAGCGTGCTGAAATTGCATTTGAATTACAACGTTTAGATGCAGATTCTATTCCATGTAATTTCCTTGTTGCTGTAAAGGGTACTCCGCTTGAAGGACAAAAGGAATTAACACCTGTAGAATGTTTAAAAGTGCTGGCAATGATGCGTTTTGTAAATCCAACAAAAGAAATTCGTATTTCAGGTGGCCGAGAACTTAATTTACGTTCTGTACAGCCAATGGGTTTATTTGCAGCAAACTCTATTTTTGTCGGGGATTATTTAACAACAGCAGGACAAGAGCCGACTGCGGACTGGGGTATGATTGAAGATTTAGGATTTGAGATTGAAGAATGTGCACTATAAGATAGATGAAAAGCAAACTCTTTAAAGGGTTTGCTTTTTGTAAATAAAATGTAATAAATAGCCATTAACGCTTGATACTATTGGTTTTTGATCGAGAAAAAGAATTTTTGTGGACGAATTTTCCAAGCCCAAATTGTACATAGTAAAAATGTAATTCATATTGGGTTGGAGGATTTTACATGCACAAATATATATTAGCTATTATGACTTGTCTTATTTTAATAAAAGCGATAAGTGCTGATCCGGTTAAGGCGGCTGAAAATCCTGAACAAAAAGAAATGCAACAAAGAATTGAACAACATTTTCGAACGAAAGCTGAACATTTTGGACTTGAAACAGAAGGAAAAGATTTAAAAGAAGTACGAAAAGAAATTACTATTATAGAAGAAGCGAAAAAAAGAGAGAATGTGTGGAGAACAGCACAAACTCTTCGTATAAAAACAGAAGGAAAAACGATGGATGAATTAATAGTGGATGTACGAAAAAAGGTGGAAAAATAAAAAAAGAGGCCGCAGCCTCTTTTTTTTTATGCCCATTGTTTTGATAAATGAGCCATTTCAATCGCAGCAACTGCTGATTCATATCCTTTATTACCAGCTTTTGTACCTGCACGTTCAATCGCTTGTTCGATTGTTTCTGTCGTTAATACACCGAAAATAACTGGAATGTCCGTTTGTAGTGATAAAGACGCAACGCCTTTTGCGACTTCATTACAAACGTAATCGTAATGCGTTGTAGCACCACGGATTACTGTACCTAATGTAATAACGGCATCATATTTTCCGCTATTGGCCATCTTTTTAGCGATTAAAGGAATTTCAAATGCGCCAGGAACCCATGCAACATCAATGTCATTCTCTTCTACACCGTGACGCTTTAATCCATCTAAAGCTCCGCCAAGTAACTTGCTTGTAATAAATTCATTAAAACGTCCAACAACAACCCCAACTTTTAATCCTGTACCAACTAAATGACCTTCGAATACCATAATTTATCTCTCCCTTAATTATAAGTTTAGTAAATGTCCTAATTTGTTTACTTTCGTTTGTAAATACGTTTTATTTTCTTCTTTTGTTGGCATTTGCAGCGGTACACGCTCGGTTACTTCTAAATCGTAACCTTGTAAGCCAGCAATTTTTCGTGGATTATTCGTTAATAATCGTAAACTTTGTAATCCTAAATCTTTTAAAATTTGAGCGCCAATACCGTAATCACGAAGATCAGCTGGGAACCCAAGTTTTTCATTTGCTTCTACAGTATCTAACCCTTCTTCTTGTAACTTATAAGCACGCAGCTTATTAAGAAGACCAATACCTCGTCCTTCTTGTCTCATATAGAGGAGAACACCTTTACCTTCACGCTCAATTTGAGCAAGTGCAGCATGTAGCTGTGGTCCGCAATCACAACGGCACGAACCGAATACATCGCCTGTTAAGCATTCTGAATGAACGCGTACAAGTACAGGTTCGCCTGTTGAAATATCACCTTTTACGAGTGCAATATGTTCTTTCGTATCTAATGAATTAGAATAGCCAATTGCATGAAAAGTACCGAATTCTGTAGGTAATGTAATTTCCACTTCTCTTGTAACAAGTGTTTCATGATGACGGCGATAAGCAATTAAATCTTCAATTGTAATCATTTTTATATCAAATTGTTTTGCACACTGCATTAAATCAGGTACACGTGCCATCGTCCCATCTTCATTTATAATCTCGCAAATGACTCCAGCTGGCTCAGCCCCGCATAGTTTTGCTAAATCAACAGCAGCTTCTGTATGACCTGCACGGCGAAGGACACCACCTTCTTTCGCAATTAATGGGAAGATATGTCCAGGACGGTTAAAATCATTTCCTTTAGATGCGGGATTTAATAATTCCTGTATTGTTGTAGCACGCTCATGAGCACTAATGCCTGTTGTTGTAGAAACGTGATCGATACTTACTGTAAACGCAGTATGATGCGAATCTGTATTATGAGAAACCATTGGCTCTAATTGTAGACGCTCTGCGTATTGCTCTGTAATCGGTACGCAAACGAGACCACGGCCGTGTGTAATCATAAAATTAATCGTTTCTGGTGTAATGTACTCTGCTAAAGCAATAAAGTCGCCTTCATTTTCTCGGTTTTCATCATCACATACGATAACGACTTTTCCTTGTTTTAAATCTTCTAGAGCCTCTTCAATACGATGAAACATTGTGCTTCCCCCTTATAGAAATCCGTTTTCTTGTAAAAAGTTTTCGGTCATTGAGTCTGTTCTTTTTACGGGCTTTGAAATAAAGCGTTCAATATATTTACCAATCATGTCACACTCAATGTTTACGATGTCCCCGGCTTTTTTTTCTCCGATGACAGATTCGCTTACGGTGTGTGGGATGAGTGAGATTGTAATTGAAGATTCGTCTATATCAAATATTGTTAAACTAGTGCCATCAACAGCAACGGATCCTTTATGCAAACAATAGCGTAGTAATTCATCAGAAATTGCTATTTTGTAATAGTTGGCATTGTAATGTTGTTTTTTAGTTAAAATCGTACCGATGCCATCGATATGTCCGGTGACGAAATGTCCACCGAATCGTCCGTTTGCAGCCATTGCCCGTTCTAAATTCACTTTAGCACTTGGCTTTAGCATACGAAGTGATGTTGCTTTCATCGTTTCAGGCATTGCATCGACAGTGAATGAAGTAGTCGTAAAATTAGTTACGGTTAAGCAAGTCCCGTTAACCGCGATACTATCACCTAACTTAACATCTGATAAAATTTGATTTGCGTTAATAGTTAGCTTCATTGCTTCCCCGCTTTGAGTCATGCTTGATATCGTTCCTAACTCTTCTACAATTCCTGTAAACATTCCGTCACCTCGCTTTTTAAGGTTGCAACAATTTTTATATCATTACCAATTTGCTTCATCTCTTGAATTGTTAAGGAAAGTGCATCTTGCAACTTTGAAAAACCAGCTCCGCCAAATAAAGTGGGTGCATCTTTTCCACCAATTAATTTCGGGCTTATATAGGTCACGATTTCATTAAAACTATTTGTTTTTAAGAAGCTTGCATGTACCGCTTGACCACCTTCAACAAATAGAGAAAGGATTTGTTTCTCACCGAGTAGGGATAGGACATCTTGTATTTCAATTTGCTTCGTTTTCATTTGGAATATAGTTATATTTTCAGATTCATAAGAAGCTATTTTCTCTTTATTTACATCCTTACCGACAATAATCCATGTCGGAGCTAAGCCATCTGTTATGACATGAGAAGATGGCGGCGTTCTTAAGTGGGTATCTAAAATAACGCGTATAGGATGTTTACCTCCGTTTGGAATTCTTGTCGTTAAATGTGGATTATCAGTTATAACAGTATTCACACCGACAAGAATCACATCATGAGTATGACGATACTGATGAACGTCTGCACGTGCTTTTTCTCCTGTAATCCACTTACTTTCCCCCGTTACAGTCGCTGTTTTTCCATCTAAGCTCATTGCTGTTTTTATTGTTACAAATGGCCGTTTCGTTTTCATATAGTGAAAAAAGTATCGATTTAATAAAGTTGCTTCCGCTTCAAGAACACCAGTAGTTACCTTTATCCCAGCTTTTTCCAATCTCCTTGTTCCATTACCAGAAACGAGTGGATTGCAATCAAGGGTAGCAATTACAACCCGCTGGACTCCTTTTTCAATGAGTAATTCACAGCAAGGTGGTGTTTTTCCAAAATGGCTACACGGTTCAAGTGTTACATAAACGGTAGCACCTTTTGCTTTTTCACCAGCCATATGAAGTGCATGAACTTCAGCATGTTCTTCACCAGCACGCAAGTGAGCTCCTATTCCTATGATGTTTCCATCTTTTACAACAACAGCACCAACCATAGGATTTGGACTTGTCTGTCCGGAGGTACCTTGTGCTAACTGCAAGGCAATCCTCATATATTCTTGATCTGTCATTCTCTTCACCTCTCCTGAAAAAATCAAAAAACCCCAAGGATTTTATATCCTTGGGGTTTGGGAGACGTGATTTCTAGAAATATAGTTCGAATACGAAAGTATAGGAAAGAAACCTAACGATGACTGATATTTTGGCATAAGGAAAAAACCTAGCAAAATATCGAATTTTTCAAACGCTAGTCGTATCTTTTTATTTCAGTATAGAAACATAAGTATACAAAATAAAACATATATAAAGATTCAAAATGAACCTTTAAAAATATGCATACTGAAATAAAAGTGTATTCGCTATATATAATTACTAGAAAACATATCCTTCTCCCATCCAGACTATACTGTCGGCCCTAGAGTTTCACTAGATCCACCGTTTTCGAGTTGAAAACGGGTCACGGACTTAGAAGCTTACGCTTCATCACCGCCGGTTGGGAATTTCACCCGACCCCGAAGGATGTTGTTTGCTCACATTATAGCACAAAAAAGAAAAAAGCATAGTAAAAAACATTCGAATGTGAAGAATTGTTTGAAAATAGATGTAGGTCTGAAGGGAGATAAACGTAATAGAAATGTTGTAAGGGAAAGGGCTATACAGGAGTTGATCAAAAGAAAAAACATGCACAAAAAAATGTGCATGTTACGTCCAAAATTACTCTGCCTCTGGTGCTCTAACAACAGATTCGAATTTTCCCTTATGCGAAGCATCGCAATAAGGCATATTTTTTGATAGACCACAACGACATAAAGAAAATGCCGGTTTTGCTGGGAATACATTCCCTTGTGAATCGACTAATTCCACGTCCCCTGTAACGCGAAAAGAGCCATTATCATTTACTTTAATTTGTACTTTTGCCAACGTTATCCCTCCTTTCTAAACGCTTAATCTCATCATATAATTAGGGAGAGTACTTGACAATATAAAAAGAGCACTTTGTTTGAGAGAGAAGAGAGTGTTATAATAGTTTTTATAACTGACTAGAGTAAGGTGACGAAAGATGGATAAAAAATTACGAACACTACAAAATATTGCAAATGAGCGCACATGGGCATCATTTTTGAATGATAATCATCCATATAGTTTACTTCATTGGTCAATCGCAGGTGTAGGACAAGAACCGAAAGATGTTTGGTTACTTCAAGATGAGGTGACTTTTCAAACGACGGAATTCCCAACGCTAGATGAGGCAGTAAAGTGGATTTCTGAAAATATGGAACAAGTTACAGACGTTTTAGCGCAGTAAAAAAACAGGCTTATGCAAGCCTGTTTTTTGTTTCTTTTACATATGTGTTTAAAAATTGATCGATGGCATCTTCGTACTCTTCTTTATTTTCATTATAAGAGCAAGCGTGTGCACCATGTTCTGCAATATAAAGCTGTTTATTATTTTCTTTCGCTTCATAAAGTGATTTCGTCATATCAGATAAAATATAGTCATCATCTTTACTATGAATAAAGAGAACAGGATTGTTAATATTTTTTATACAATCAATTGGTGAAACTTCACGAATTGTATAGCCATCACGAACTTTTAAAAAGGCATTTGCTAAAGGTAATAAAGGCCATTTTGGTAAATGAAACTCAACTTTCAAACGATGTTGTAACTGTCCATAAAAATCAGAGAAAGGACAATCAGCAATATAAAAATCAGCACCATCTTCTACAAGTCCTGCATATTGAAGAAGAGTTGCAGCACCCATAGATTCACCATGAATTCCGAGTGTAATATTCGTTCCGAAACGATCTTTTAGCCAGTCAACTACTGACTTTAAATCATGTTTTTCATAATAGCCATAGCTTGTTGTTTTACCACCGGTTTTACCATGGCGGCGATGATCATAAATAAATACGTTATATCCTCTATTTAAAAATAAGTTTGCATATTTAACGGAATTCATTTTATTTACGGTCACACCGTGGCAAAAAATCATAAATTTATTGGAATGACCAGCTGGCATGTAATATCCGTGAAGTTCGTATCCGAATTGAGAAGGGATGTGAACCTCTTCTTTTTGAATAGCCTTAAAATCGTCCAAATGAAAATGCTTTTTCGTTTCGCGTTCTAAAACTTCTTCCTCTGTTTTTTTCTTCAAGTACATAACTTTATTTGTAAAGAAAATCCCAATCGCAGTTAGTGCACCTAGTATAGTAAACAATGCTGTAAAAAAACGTTTCATACTTTACCTCATCCTCCAAATACCTCTACATGTGATACACTAACATTGTATCACAATGATGTGAAAAGGGGAGAAATCGTATATGGTTCATATACAAAAAATTACACCAGAAATGAAAGAAGCAATTCAGGATTTTATGTGTGAAAACTGGGGAAGCTCAATGATGGTCTCTCGAGGCAGAGTACATCAATTAGAAGAATTACCCGGTTTTGTTGCACTTAGAAATAACAGAATAGTGGGAATTCTGACATATAAAGTGATAGAAAACATGTGTGAAATTGTATCGTTAAATAGTTTTGAGGAAGGGAAGGGGATTGGTACAAAACTGGTGGATTGTGTGTTGCAAGTGGCAAAAGAGAACGAATGTAAAAAAGTGTGGCTCATTACGACGAATGATAATATGAACGCACTTCGTTTTTATCAAAAACGTAACTTCATGATGACGAACTTATATATTGATGCGGTAAAGGAAGCACGAAAAATAAAGAAAGAAATTCCGTTTATTGGTTATGATAATATCGCGATTTCACATGAAATTCAGCTGGAGTATATTTTATGAGTAGAGTGGAAGTTGTGTAACAATTTTCAGAAATATAAAACAATAACCTTGACGAATGTTATATTTTGGTTTAGTTTAAAATTGTAATCTATTACCATATTAAGGGGTGACGATGTGGCAACTATACGTGATGTTGCAAAATTGGCCGGTGTTTCAGTCGCAACCGTTTCAAGAGTCATTAACGAAAAAGGATATGTCCATGAAGATACGGTGAAACAAGTAAAAAAAGCAATTGAAGAATTACATTATAGACCGAATGCTACAGCAAAGCCTTTATTTAAACAGCCTTCAACGATGATTGCATTACTTGTAGATAATTTGCATAATCCATCATACATCACTTTGCTCCGTTTCGTTGAGGAAATAGCATATAAAGAAGGGTATCAAGTAATAGTTTGTAATATAGAAAATAAGAATAGATACATAGATATGTTGGAGCAAAATAACATTGCAGGCGTTATAATGACGAAATCTGTTTTTCGAAGTATAGGAGAAATCTCACTTCCTTTCACTGTGCTTGAAGAACGACAATCTCTTATGAGCTATTATGAAAGTGGACAGAAAGCTGTTTCTTTATTAAAAGAGAAAGGCTGCCAGTTTCTTGCCTATATCGGTGAGGGAGTAGAGAGTGAAGAAATGGAAGAGCATGTGGCAGGATTTCTAGATACTGCTTGGAAAGAAGGACTTTCTTATCGAGAGGAAATTGTACAAGGGTATACGAATCAACAGTTTCTTGAATTGTTACAAAAGCATCCATACATAGATGGGGTTGTAGCTTCAAGTGACAAGGTCGCTATTGAGCTAATCAGGGCGGCGAAAACTCTTAATATTCATATACCAGGTAAGTTGCAAATCATTGGATTTAACGGGAGTGTAGAGGGTGAATGGATAAGTCCAGCATTAACGACGATTGGAAGTTATATCGAAGAAAATGGGGAAATAGCTTTTCAGCAGTTAATAGGAAAAATAAAGAAGAAACAAGTGGGACAAGAAGAAGTGGAAACAGAATTTAGATGCATTGAGAGAGAAACAACAAAGTAAAAGGTGCGTTTTTAAAACGCACCTTTTATAGTGTAATTGCGGCAATAAAGCCGAATATAAGTAACGGTATATTATAGTGAAGAAAAGTTGGAACGCACGTATCCCATATATGATGGTGCTGACCATCAGCATTTAAACCGGACGTTGGTCCAAGTGTACTATCGGATGCTGGAGAACCTGCATCACCTAGTGCACCAGCTGTACCGATAATTGCGATTGTAGCCATGGGACTAAATCCGAGCTGGACGCATAACGGTACGAAAATTGTTGTTAAGATTGGGATGGTTGAAAAGGAAGAACCAATTCCCATCGTAACGAGAAGTCCAATAATGAGCATAAGAAATGCAGCAAGCGGTTTATTATTTCCGATTATATGTGCACTCGTTTGCACAAGAGATTCAACATGTCCAGTTTTTCGAAGAACAGCGCCAAATCCAGCGGCAGAAATCATAACAAATCCGATAAAGGACATCATACGCATTCCACTCGTTAAAATAGCATCGGCTTCTTTAAGAGGGAGACTACCGCTAACTGATAAGAAGATAATACCTGCTAAAGCACCAAAAATCATTGATTCTGTTGCTAATTGCACAGTTAATGTAGCAATTATTGATAATAAACCAAAAGTAATGCTTCTTTTCGTATAGGGAACGATTTCATTCTGTGCAGCATGAATTTGTTCTGTTTCATATGTACGTGGTTTTCGGTATGTAATGAAAACCGCTACACATAATCCGATAATCATACCGATTGCTGGAATAGTCATCGCTTTTGGAATAAGTGCGACATCAAATGTAAGACCGCTTTGCGCAGCATTTGTTTGCAATACGTCATGATAAATTTTTCCGAATCCTGCTGGGACCCACATGTAAGGGGTAATTAACCCAAATGTAATAAGACATGTTACAAGCCTACGATCCACCCTCAGCTCATTTAATACTTTTAAAAGTGCGGGAATTAAGATTGGGATGAAGGCGATATGAACAGGGATAATATTTTGTGAGAAACAAGCCATTGTTAAAATGATAAATAATATAAGTATTTTAGAATAGACTTGTTTTTTCGTGTCTTGTTCGTTGCCAATCCATTTTAAAGCTGATTGGATCATTGCATCAGGAAGTCCTGTTTTTGAAAGGGAAATAGCAAATCCACCGAGCATTGCGTAGCTTAATGCGATAGGAGCACTGTTCCCAAGACCAGCTGTAAAAGTACTAATTGTTTCTGAAATACCGAGTCCGCCGATAAGTCCGCCTGTTAAAGCTCCAACGATAATGGCGACAATGACTTGGACACGTAACAAACTAAGCAGTAGCATGACTGTTACTGCGATGAGTACAGCGTTCATAATAAATGTAATCTCCCTAATTTTTATTCTGTTAAGGCAAGCAAGTGTTTGCAGTGACATATACTTGCGACATATCATTATAAAATGTTTTTTATGAAATGTAAAAGCGCCTTTTGTTATTAATGTTGAAAAGATAGTTCTTGTTTAATTGATTGTAAAGATTTAGCGAATAACTCAGGCTCTTCTAAATCTGGAGAATGTGCCGAGTTTGGAAACCAAATCATCTTTTTAATAGGAGCTTGAATGATATCGCAATATTGTTGAACGAGTGCATAAGGAGTTTGATAATCATAGCGACCAGAACAAAAATAAACAGGAACAGATAAACTTGAAATAGATGAAAAGAAATCGATTGTCAGCATCTCTTCCCATAAAACTCCGGATTTTAAATTTCCTGCGAGAAATTTGAACCAATCTAATAGCGTATATTCAGGAGAAAAGAAGCCTTTTCGT
Organism: Bacillus cereus group sp. BfR-BA-01316; assembly: GCF_022664195.1. NCBI lineage: Bacteria > Bacillati > Bacillota > Bacilli > Caryophanales > Bacillaceae > Bacillus > Bacillus cereus group sp. BfR-BA-01316. Next base: position 56,195 of record NZ_JAKUGX010000025.1, on the reverse strand, counting down.
ATGAAAGAAAAGGAAGATCCATTTTGGATTGCTCCTCCGAATGTACCAAGCCACTTTCTTTGAATAATGAGGCGTCTCGTATCTAAAAAGGGTGGTTTCCCTAATTTTAAAAGAGAAGCTAATGCCTTTTTATGGTCATGTTTTTTGGCAGAGCTAATTAAATGTTGATATAGTAATTCTTCATTTTGCTTCATATGTACGATTTGACCGATGCCGATGTATGCTTCTATATATTCGGGACATTGATTAGCGATTTGTAGTCCGATAATACTCCCCCAAGAATGACCAGCAAGAAATAATTTTTGCTTATTAAAGCGTTTGAGAAGATATTGAATAACCTCTTTTGCATCTGAAACAAATTGATCAATCGTAAAGTTTGTTTGGATATCCCGCCATAAAAAGGATTTACCTGCCCCTCGCTGATCCCAATTAATAACGATAAAGTGCTTTTCTAACTCTTTTTGAAAATGGCGAATAAAGCCGATTTGTGCCATACCAGGACCGCCATGACAGCATAATAAAATAGGCTGTTCCACGTTTTGTCCGCGTATAAGGAGAGATTGTTTCCGGTCATTAATCATAACGCTTTCTATCGTAGCGATACTGTTAGGGATTAATTGCTTCTTTTCGTTATAAAACCGAGGGGTATGGCTACGAAAAAGCATATGTAAACCTCCTTTTCTTAAATGGTATGAATCGCACAGGCTCTTTCTTTTGCATATACTACTAGAAAATCATTGTATCATAACATACTGGTTAGATTTCAAGCTTAGGCGATTAAGAGAGGAGGGAGAATGTGACGATTGGAGAAATTATTGATTCTTTAAATAGACGCGAATCAATCGCTATTATAGCGAAACGGCTCGAAATGAGCCCATATACATTATCAAAGAAATTAAGGGTGATTGGATATGAATATGATGGAGAGCAGAAAAAACGTATCTTTATAGGTGATGGTGAAGAGCCACGTCATTTGCAAATCCAAGAAGCTACTGCCCTTCAATATGCAAAAACAGACTATCAATTATTAATTTATGAACAATTACAAAGCATTTATGAATTGCTAAGAAAAAGAGAAGAAGTAAGCGCTCCAATTATAAGTAGGAGCACAGAGAAAAAGAAACGAACCTTTTCGATTAATACAGAAGTATTAGCAAGACTAGATGTTATATCGGAATCGAAAGGGATTCAAAAGTCTAAAATTGTAGAAGAAGCCCTACAGGAATTTTTGCAACGGTATGATGTTAATCATGAAACGTATCCAGAGAAATAAAAGAAAGGATACTATGTTCCATATAAGAGCGTGTATCCTTTATTTCATTTCATTTCATTTTTTGTTTTGTTTCGAAAAGTAATATAGGAACCAAACGGCATGATTTTGTTCATCAGCTGCTGCGCGCCGAAATGTTTCTTTCACTTGTTGATTTGTCGCTTCGTCTGCAATTTCTAAGTAAAAATCAACTGTTCGTTGCTCATCTTGTATAGCGAATTCTAATCCGTTCAAATAAAGAGTTGGACATTCTTCAGTGATTTGTGGCTGAGGGTTTTTACCAGTTAAAAGGGTGTAGATTTGTACAAATTGGTGAAAATGTTTTATTTCATCTTGCCGAATTTCAAGGATTTGATTTCGTTCATTTATGTCTGGAGCTAAATTAGCTAATTTAGCATAACAATGAATGGCGTTATATTCTCCGTTAATTGCTTTCTCAATACTACGAATGAGTTTGTCGTTTTGTCGAGATAATGTATCGTCATTGTTTGGATAGAAATACATACAAACCCTCCTATTATGGTTTTCTATATACTACGAGGAAACAAGGGGCTATGTGCTTATCCTTTACTGCACTAGAAGAATGTCAATACGTATGACTCTAAAAGAAGAAGCTCCTTGCATATAAAAGGAGCTTCTTCTTTCGAGTGTCACGCACTAGTTTGAATAGTATTTAGTTGATTTTTTGAATACGGCCATCAATAATCGGCTGAATTGGTTCTTTCACTTGTTTTACATAATCGACTAATGCTTCAAAATCGTTTGGACCAGTTTCAGCATTTTTTCCATTTTTAAAGGATACGAATCCATCACCGCCAGAAGCTAGGAAAGCATTTGCAACTACGCTATACGTTTTAGAGGAAACTAATTCTTCACCATTTGTTAAACGGATATTAGTAACCTTTTCGCCATTCGGTTTATTTGCATCCCAAGTGTATTGAATACCTGAAATTTGAAGCATTCTCGTTGCGCCTTTTTGCCATTGTTGATTTAATATATCACTAATATCTTGACCTGTTAAATCTACTTTAATTAATTGGTTTCCGAAAGGCTGAATGCCGTATAATTCGCCCCAAGTAATATCTCCAGCGTCTAGATCATTACGAATTCCACCAGGATTCATAAGAGCGATTTGTGCCTGCATTGTTTGGTGCTGTGCATCGGCAATTAAATTTCCAAGAGTAGACTCACCAGCATCGTTTTGTTTACGGTCGATAGGTGCTGTAGATTTTCCGACAACTTCATTTACAAGCGGTGCAATTTTTTCTTTATATTGATCTAACTTTTGTTTTACTTGTTTATCAGGTTCTACACCTTCATGGTACGTTGTAATAACTTCAGCTTTTTTCTTCACAATATCTTTTGTTTTTCTATCAATTGTTACATCTACGTCTGAGAAAGCCATTCCGTAAGAGTTCGCTTGTACGATGAGTTTATTATTTACAGTACCGTTTACGTACGTATGACTATGCCCGCCGAAAATAACATCAACTTCGGGATCTGTTGCATTTGCAATGCGGGTAAGGTCACCGTTTGTTACACCAGTGTCATCAGTTGTACCTCCGACATGCGCGAGGACTACGATAGATTTAACACCGAGACGTTTTAATTGCTGAGTAGATTTATTAATAGCCTCTACTTCATCAGTAATTTGTACATTCTTTAGCATAGTTGGCATAACGACATTCGGTGTATCCGTTGTAACAACTCCAATGAACCCTACAGGAACTCCATCTACCATTTTTACAGTAAATGGTGGTAAAAATAAGCGGCCAGTTGATTTGTTATAGAAGTTTGCAGCGACATAAGGGAAGTTTGCTCCTTTGAAATTCCCTGTTTTTTCATGATATCCACCGTAAATGAGGCGTTGCATTTCATCGATGCCTTCATCAAATTCATGATTTCCAATTGTACCAACATCAAACTTTAAGTCATTTAAAAATTCAATAGTCGGTTCGTCCTGTAATAAAGCAGAAACTGGTGGGCTAGCTCCGACAATATCTCCAGCATGTACAAGAAGTGTATTAGGATTTTGTTTTTTACGTTCTTTTAAATAAGTAGCTAAGTAATCAGCTCCCCCAGCTTCTTTATTGTTAATTTTTTTTACAGTATCTAGTTGTCCATGGAAATCATTAATACCAAGCATTTGTACGTCTATGTATCGGTTTTGTTCAGCAGGAGTCTGAGATGGAGGAGCGGCGAATACGCTTGAAAAAGTAAGGGTGCTTAAAACAGCAACAGCAGGAATGATTTTTTTCCACATAATTAATTTCTCCTTTTTTTATAATCTGACATCATACGACATAATTTTAATAGATTAATAGGATTATAGCTACAATAAAATTTAGTTTTTTCGAAAAATTTACATATTTATAAAAGTTAAATGATAGAAATGATGAAAGTAATGTGCCTTTTTTATTGTCGATTTCATTGTGTATCCTCTATAATGGAGGAAAAAGCAAAAGGTGGGCAGCATGAAGAAAAAGAAGCAAAGACAAACACAAAGACAATCTCAAATGAATCAACCAGAGAAAGAATCGCTTACACTAGGTGATCAATTGAATGATTCGCTCATGCAACAATTAAAGAATAAGAAAAAAGAGTTGCAAGTGAGAGAAGAGAAAAAAGAGGCAGCAGAGCAAGAAAGAAAGCGTAAGGAACAAAAAGAACGTGAAAAGAATAAATCATTTGAAGAACTCTTAAGTGAAAGTAGCCTTACTTGGAAAGACTTTAAATAATAAAAAGATGATCAGTGAAATGCCGCTGATCATTTTTTTGACGAGTTTGTAAGAAAAGGGGAGTTAGAATGAGGAAAATTGTAGTCGTTTCGTACGAAAATCATTGGAGTGAGAAATTCCAAATGGAAGCCGAAAGATTAAAAGTGGCGATGCCAGAAACGGTGGAAATTCATCATATTGGTAGTACATCAGTGCCAGGACTTGCGGCTAAGCCTATCATTGATATGATAATGGAAGTAGATAGTATTGAAAGAGTTGATCATTGGAACAAACACTTTGACGAGCTTGGTTATATTGTGAAAGGTGAAAATGGTATTTCAGGTCGTCGTTTTTTTATTCATGGAACTGAGGAGAAACGCTCGTATCACTTGCACGTATTTGAAAAAGGGAATCCTGAGATTACAAGGCATTTATCGTTTCGTGATTACATGATGGCTCATTGTGAAGAAGCAGAGGCGTATGCGACTTTAAAGAAAGAACTAGCGGAAAAATATACATATGATGGCACGATGTATACGGAAGGAAAAAATGAGTTTGTACGTAATGTTGATGAAAAGGCGAAAGAATGGATAGAAAATAACGTGAATGGCTGAGTTCACGTTATTTTTTTAAAAGGTGTATAAAATTATTATGTAAACTGTACGTATGTTTTGACTTTTTGGATGAATCTTGTTGAAATAAAGTGGTGGTTTATAAAAAATGTAAGGATGAAAGGGAGAACGACTGTGTATATTCCAACAACTACACTTCATAACGGCGTGAAAATGCCGATGATTGGTTTAGGCGTTTATAAAGCGAAAGAAGGCGACGAAGTAAAACAAGCAGTAAAAACAGCGTTAGAAGTTGGATACCGTTCGATTGATACAGCGACTGTATATGAAAATGAAAGCGGTGTCGGAGAGGCGATTCGTGAATCAGGAATCTCGCGAGAAGACTTGTTTATTACAACGAAAGTTTGGAACGATGACCAAGGGTACAAGGAGACTCTTCGGGCGTTTGAAAAAAGTTTAAAGAAATTACAAATGGACTATGTAGATTTATATTTAATCCATTGGCCGATCAGAGGGAAGTATGTTGATACATACCGTGCTCTAGAAAAGCTATATGAAGAAGGTAAAGTGCGTGCCATTGTTGTTTCTAATTTTCATAAACATCACTTAGAACTGTTATTACCAAATTGCAAAGTGAAGCCGATGGTAAACCAAGTTGAACTTCATCCAATGTTAGCGCAATTTGAATTGCGTGATTTCTGTCAAGGTGAGCAAATTCAAATGGAAGCGTGGAGTCCTTTAATGAGAGGCGGCGAAGTATTCCAGCATCCAATTATTCAGGCTATTTCTAAAAAATATGAAAAGTCACCTGCACAAGTTATATTAAGGTGGGATATTCAAAGTGGGATTGTGACTATTCCTAAATCTGTTACGCCATCTCGTATTAAAGAGAACTTTACTATTTTTGATTTCTCATTAACTGAAGAAGAGATGGATCAAATTAATACGTTAAATCGTAATTTACATGTAGGAACGAATCCTGATAAATATGATACGTTATAAAAACGCTATCTGTACGGTTATAGAAAGTGGTGGGAAAGTTGCCCGAACGCTACAAATCAATTAATTTTAGTTCGAAATAAGAAAAATAATAATCGTTTATTCTCAGTAGATAAACATAACGTTAAATCAGTTCATAAAACAACTTCTCATCTATATAAAGATCAATACAAAGAAGGTGTCTCCAAAAGGTCATTTTTAATGAGCTTTTGGGACACCTTCTTTTTTAACTTGATGGCTATGACCTGTACGATAACGTTTTTTTAACGATGTAATGTATATGTATCAAATTTAACAATTTGCTGAAGTTGTGTATATTCTTCTTTTGTTAAAGACGTTTGTTCCCCAGCATGTATATTTGCTTGCAACTGTTGAATAGAGCTTGCACCAGGTATAACAGATGCAACAGCTTCATTATGTAAGCAGTATTGAATGGCCGATCCAGTTAAAGATTTTTCTCCTATAATTTCTTTTACACTCGCGAGTGTTGTATGTAATTCATCATAAGAATAGGAGAGGTAATCTTTTTCCTTTACTCTTTCTATCTTGCTTGCATTGTTGTTAGTTAAAATGCCTTTCGCAAGTGGTCCGCGTGCGATGACACTAATTTGATGTTCATTAAGCGCCTGGAACCATTCTTCAGGACGACGATTTAAAAGGCTGTACTCCATTAATACACTAACGATATTTGAACGTTTTGCATACTCACGAATGACATTTGGACGTATAGAAGAGATACCATAATGACGAATAATACCTTCTTTTTTCAATTCTTCAAAGGCTTCAATTGTTTCATCTATAGCATCTTCAGTCGTCCCGCCATGCAGTTGATATAAATCGATATAATCTGTTTGAAGTCTTCGTAAACTCTCTTTTACTTCGGCCTTTATATAAGTTTTAGAAGGATCCCAAGACCAACCGTTTTTTTCTTCTGTCCATCGATTTCCAACCTTTGTTGTAAGAACAATTTGGTCGCGTTTTCCTTTCAGGGCTTTTCCAACAAATTCTTCATTTAATCCATAATCGTATAAGTCCGCTGTATCAAAAAAGTTAATTCCTAAATCGATTGCCTCATCGATAATACGCATAGCTTCAGCCTCAGATGTACCGAGAGACATACAGCCAAATCCGATTTCCGTAACATATAAATCTGAGTTTCCTAATTGACGTTTTTTCATAGGTCAACCTCCTTATCTTTATTGTACGAAAGGGGAAGGAGGTTGACAAACGTTTACTTTTTGTTCCGCAAACCCCCTCTGATTAAAGTTTCACTTTATTTGCTGTAATCCACTCTTGTACAGTTGTATACTCTTTGCCATATTGTTTTAGCTTATGACGAATTTGCCATGCTTTGCCGACTAAAGTGACGCGATTTGGTAAAATGTAAACTTTCATTTCTATCACGCTCCTTTCAATGTGGTAAAATGTATGAAGAACGATTAGGAAATAGAACAGGGAGATGAAGTAGTATGAGTAATCTTGCAGAAAGAACAGTAAAAACTGAACCGATTTTTGATGGTAGAGTTATAAAAGTTCGTGTTGATGATGTAGTATTACCAAATGGAGAAATGAGTAAACGTGAAATCGTAAATCACCCTGGGGCAGTTGCTATTATTGCTATTACTGATGAGGGGAAAATTGTACTCGTTGAGCAGTATCGTAAAGCTCTCGAAAAGGCAATTGTGGAAATTCCTGCTGGGAAGTTAGAACCTGGGGAAAAGCCAGAGGTAACAGCAGTTCGTGAATTAGAAGAAGAAACAGGATATGTATGTGAAAATATGGAGCTTATTACATCTTTCTATACATCACCTGGTTTTGCAGATGAGATTTTATATGTATATAAAGCGACAGGATTAAAACAAAAAGAAAATAAAGCAGCTTTAGATGAAGATGAATTTGTGGAATTAATGGAAGTGTCATTAGAAGAAGCGATTGATCTTATGAAAGACCTTCGTATACATGATGCTAAGACGATGTTTGCAGTACAATATTTACAATTACAAAAATAAACACTCGCCTAAGGCGAGTGTTTTTAGTTGATTTTTGCATATACACGTGCATCGCGTAAGTTGCCATCGGGTGCTAGGAAATCATTTTCCATTGTACCTTCTAAAATAAATTCTAGACGTTCTGCTAAGTTACATGCGTTTATATTTGTTGCATCAGTACGAATTTCAATTCTTCTAGCACCTAGTTTATCAAATGCAAATTGAATCGCACCTTTAATGGCTTCTGTCATATAGCCATGCTTTGTATAAGCGCTATGTAGCCAGAAGTGAAGTGAAAACTTTGGAATATCCCAGTTTTCAGGCTTGAGAGTAATAGCTCCGATGAATGTACCAGATACTTTATCGTATAAGTGGAAATCAAGTGTTTCACGAAGTAAAAACTGTCCGTGAGCTTCGCGAACAATTTCTTCAGCACGCTCTTCTGTTTCAGCTGTAATTGGCATCCATGGTAATAAGTCTTCTAGAGAAGCTTGGATTGCTTCATATACTTCTGTGCCATCACCTGGAAACGGCTTACGTACTTGCAAGCGCTCAGTTTGAAATAATGTTGGAAAATCTAATAATAATGGTTTCAAGAGAAATCCCTCCTATTCTCTACTTTTTAGTTTAGCAAAGTAGAGCGGAATTTCAATGTTAATTCGTCATACTTTTTTTCTTTCTTTCATACATTTTTAGTAAGAGTGTGAACGGAGGGAAGGGAAATGTGGCGAAAAACGTGGCAAGACCGTGTAATGTCTCACATACAGGAAAATTCTTCACTATATATATTTAATGCGGTTTTATTACTGATGGGAGTAATATTTGGAGCGATTCTTGTGAATAGTTTACAAATAAACCAAAAGCAAGATTTATCATTTTATTTACAGCGTTTTTTTGGACAAGTTTCTAAAGGAGAATTTGCTGTCGCAGGCGAAATGTTTCGAGAAAGTTACTTTTCGCAATTAAAATATATCGGCTTTATTTGGATTTTGGGGATTTCAATTATTGGGTTGCCGCTCATTTTTATCTTACTATTTTTAAAAGGGGTAGTTGTTGGATTTACAGTAGGTTTTTTAGTAAGTCAGCACGGATGGAATGGACTATTATTAGCATTTGTATCTGTATTGCCACAAAATTTAATTATAATTCCTGTATTTCTCGTAATGACAACAATTGCTGCAAGCTTTTCCTTGAGAATGATTAGGCATCAATTTATCCGGAAAATAACTGAGCCACTATTACCGTTATTAATTCGCTATACATGCTTTTTTCTCGTGATTGGAGCGGTATTAGCTATTGCTTCCAGTGTCGAAGCGTATGCATCACCAGTTTTAATGAAAGAAGTTGTGGAGGCTATTAACAAACAATAAATACTTTTTGAGAATAATTATCAATTTGTTTTTATTGTTTTTCTTTTGACAGGAGCCCTTCTTCTGATATAATGGTATAAGAGTGGCGAGGAGGGAGTAGTACCGAATGGAAGAAAGAATTGAACGAATTAAGAAGCAATTACATGCAGCGAGCTATAAATTGACACCACAACGTGAAGCAACAGTTCGTGTGCTGCTAGAAAATGAAGAAGATCATTTAAGCGCAGAAGATGTATACCTCCTTGTAAAAGAAAAGTCGCCAGAGATCGGATTAGCAACCGTTTATCGAACTTTAGAGTTATTGTCTGAGTTGAAAGTTGTCGATAAGATTAACTTTGGAGACGGTGTTTCGCGTTATGACTTACGCCAAGAAGGTGCACAGCGTTTCCATCATCATTTAATCTGTACACAATGCGGTGCTGTACAAGAAATACAAGAAGATTTACTTGGTGAAGTGGAGAATAAAGTGGAACGAGACTGGAGCTTTAAGGTGAAAGATCATCGTTTAACATTCCATGGGATTTGTAAAAATTGTCAAGAAAATGAAACGGATGAAAAATAACCTTTTCCTATTTAACTAGGAAGAGGTTTTTTATTTGAATAAGGTATAAATTGGTGAAAGCTTGGCATATGTTGTAATAACTTATATTTTGGAGGAATTTACAATGCGCCGAGCTTTAAAATTAACTTTTGATGGGATGAAAGTATTTTTATTATTTACAAGTTGTACGATTTTGTTTTATTTCGCTATACTATGGATAAATGAAGAATATGAAAGTTACCATCGTTATGAAAAGCCAAAAGAAGAGACTGTAGAAAAAGTATCAGGGAATGAGGAGCCGGAAAAGGATGCTTTCGTAAATAGAATGATGTTTTTCTATGAAAATGGGGAGTAGTGTAGATTGGAAGATCAATTAAAAGATTTTATTCATTATATGATTGTTGAAAAAGGTTTAGCGAAAAATACAGTTATATCTTATGAACGCGATTTGAAGAGCTATGTGAAGTATTTGCAAAATGTAGAACAAACGAAGACGTTTCATGAAGTGACACGCTTGCATATTGTTAACTTTTTGCAGCATTTAAAAGAAAACGGGAAATCTTCAAAAACATTGGCGCGTCATATTGCATCGATTCGTTCGTTTCATCAATTTTTACTTCGTGAACGAGCAGTGGAGCATGATCCATCGGTACATATTGAAACGCCACAAGGGGAACGGAAATTACCAAAAGTATTATCAATCGACGAAGTGGAAGCATTGCTTCAAACACCGAAAACGGCAAGTACTTTTGGGATTCGTGATAAGGCAATGTTAGAGTTGTTGTATGCAACAGGACTTCGTGTTTCAGAATTAATTGCATTAAATTTAGAAGATGTACACTTAACGATGGGGTTTGTTCGCTGCGTTGGGAAAGGGAATAAAGAAAGAATTATTCCATTAGGAAGCTTAGCAACAGAAGCGATTCAAAAGTATATTGAAAAAGGAAGAAGAGAATTGATGGGTAAAAAAGCAGTAGATGCACTCTTTTTAAACCATCATGGTAACCGATTATCGAGACAAGGATTTTGGAAAATTTTAAAACGATTAGCGAAAGAAGCGAATATTGAAAAAGAGCTTACACCGCATACGTTACGCCATTCTTTTGCTACGCATTTATTAGAAAACGGGGCAGACTTGCGTGCTGTACAAGAAATGCTTGGACATGCAGATATTTCGACGACACAAATTTATACGCACGTTTCAAAAACTAGATTAAAAGATGTATATAAACAGTTTCACCCGAGAGCATAGTCACTATGCTCTTTTTTCATAGATTAAGAAGAGTGAACCATTTCACAGAAACTTCACAAATATTTCGTACATTGTTTTCAGCAGAGGACTGGAATATTACAATGTATTTCCTCTATACTAAATAAAGTATGAAGGAGGAAATGATGATGAAAAAACTTATTATTACGTTGTTTATCGCGATGCTAGCATTGGCTGGCTGTAATACAAACAAAGAAGAACCGAAAAAAGAACAAAAACTTGAAGCTGTAAAAGTAGCAGTTCAAACGAATCCGAAAGAAATTAAACCAGGTGAAAAAACAGAAGTACAAGCACTTGTTACACAAGGAAAAGAAAAAGTAACAGATGCTGATGATGTAAAGTTTGAAATTTGGAAAGCAGGCGACGAAAAGCACGAGATGTTAAATGGTAAGCATAAAGGAAAAGGTGTTTATGCTGTAGAAAAAACATTCGAAACGGATGGAGTATATCATGTTATTGCTCATACAAATGCACGTGAAATGCATGTTATGCCAGAAGTAAAAGTGGCTGTGGGAAATGCAAAAGTTGAAGATGCGAAAAAAGAAGAAGGTCATGGGGATCATAAAAGTGATACGATGATACATCTTATGGCTGGTGATATTAAAGCAAATGCTGAGTCAACAATGAAAGTTCATTTAAAACAAAAAGAAGAAGCGTTAACTGGTGCTGAAGTACAACTTGAGATTTGGAAAGACGGCGTTGAAAAACACGAATTTATTCCGGCGAAAGAGGGGGATAAAGGGGAGTATGAAAGTAAACATACTTTCAAAGAGAAGGGTGCTTATAAAGTGAAAGTTCATGTAAGAAAAGGTGAACTACATGAACATAAAGAAGAAACAGTAGAAGTAAAATAAAAAGTAGCTCTTTAGAGCTGCTTTTTATTTTAGGAAATAAGTCATGAAATGATTAGCACTTCTTTGCAGAATGGATTACAATAGAAGGGTAAAGAAAATGAGAAATTCTACGAAAATGTATTAAAAAGAAAGCGTAAACATGTTATGATATCAATATCAGATGTCTGACATCTGACTTGGAAAAAACTAGATTTTTTTTTGATTCGTTTGAAAGTAAAACGAAAAAGTTAGAGAATGATTTAAAGCAGTACTGTTTAATAATGAGGACGAAAGATAATTCCCATTGATAACAGTTTCACTTTATAGCGTTTTGAACATACTACAAGAAGTAGAACTGAACATATAGGAGGTTGCAGTTATGAATAAATATAAACGTATTTTCCTAGTCGTAATGGACTCTGTGGGAATCGGTGAAGCACCAGATGCTGAGCAGTTTGGTGATTTAGGTTCTGATACAATTGGTCATATCGCTGAACATATGAATGGATTACACATGCCAAACATGGTGAAATTAGGCCTTGGTAATATTCGTGAAATGAAAGGAATCTCTAAAGTAGAGAAACCGCTTGGATATTATACAAAAATGCAAGAGAAATCTACAGGTAAAGATACAATGACAGGTCACTGGGAAATCATGGGCCTTTACATTGATACACCATTCCAAGTGTTTCCTGAAGGATTCCCGAAAGAATTACTTGATGAATTAGAAGAAAAGACAGGTCGTAAAATTATCGGTAATAAACCAGCTTCTGGAACTGAGATTCTTGATGAGCTTGGTCAAGAACAAATGGAAACAGGTTCTTTAATTGTTTACACTTCTGCTGATAGTGTATTACAGATCGCAGCTCATGAAGAAGTAGTACCACTTGAAGAGCTATATAAAATTTGTAAAATCGCACGTGAATTAACATTAGATGAGAAGTACATGGTAGGACGTGTTATCGCTCGTCCGTTCGTTGGAGAGCCAGGAAACTTCACACGTACACCAAATCGTCATGACTATGCGTTAAAACCATTTGGCCGCACAGTAATGAATGAACTAAAAGATAGCGATTATGATGTAATTGCTATTGGTAAAATTGCTGATATTTATGATGGAGAAGGTGTAACTGAATCACTTCGTACGAAATCAAATATGGATGGAATGGACAAGCTTGTAGATACATTAAATATGGACTTTACAGGTATTAGCTTCTTAAACTTAGTTGACTTTGATGCCTTATTTGGTCATCGCCGTGACCCACAAGGGTACGGAGAAGCTCTGCAAGAATATGACGCACGTCTTCCAGAAGTATTCGAAAAACTAAAAGAAGATGATTTATTATTAATTACAGCAGACCACGGTAATGATCCAGTTCACTACGGTACTGATCATACACGTGAATATGTACCGTTATTAGCATATAGCCCAAGCATGAAAGAAGGCGGACAAGAGTTATCACTTCGTCAAACATTTGCTGATATTGGGGCAACTGTAGCAGAAAACTTTAATGTTAAAATGCCAGAACATGGAACAAGCTTCTTAAACGAGCTAAAGAAATAGGGGGATAAACAGATGAATCGTGAACTAATTACAAAATCAGCTTCATACTTAAAAGAGAAATTTCAAGAGACACCACAAGTAGGACTAATCCTTGGATCTGGGCTAGGTGTATTAGCAGATGAAATCGAGAATGCAGTAACAGTCCCATACAGTGAAATCCCTGAATTCCCAGTTTCAACTGTAGAAGGACATGCAGGTCAACTTGTATTCGGTACACTTCAAGGTGTAACAGTAGTAGCAATGCAAGGACGTTTCCATTTCTACGAAGGATACGATATGCAAAAAGTAACATTCCCAGTTCGTGTTATGAAAGAACTAGGTGTAGAAACAGTTGTTGTAACGAACGCAGCTGGTGGTGTAAATACATCATTTGAACCAGGCGATCTTATGTTAATTTCAGACCACATTAACTTCATGGGTACGAACCCATTAATCGGACCAAATGATTCTGAAATGGGTGTACGTTTCCCTGATATGTCTACATCATATACGCCAGAACTTCGCGAAATGGCGAAACAAGTTGCAGCAGATTTAAATATTAAAGTACAAGAAGGTGTATATGTTGGAATGACAGGTCCTGTATATGAAACACCTGCTGAAATTCGTATGCTTCGTACACTTGGCGGAGATGCAGTTGGTATGTCAACTGTACCTGAAGTAATTGTAGCGCGTCATGCGGGTATGAAAGTACTGGGTATTTCTTGTATTTCAAATATGGCAGCTGGTATTTTAGATCAACCACTTCACCACGATGAAGTAATTGAAACGACAGAACGTGTTAAAGCTAACTTCTTAGCATTAGTTAAAGCAATTGTAAAACAAATGAAGGGGTGACTTCACAATGAGAATGGTGGACCTAATTGCAAAAAAACGTGATGGACATGCATTAACGACAGAAGAAATTAACTTTATCGTTGAAGGATACACAAATGGTAATATTCCAGATTATCAAATGAGTTCACTTGCAATGGCAATTTTCTTCCAAGATATGAATGATCAAGAACGTGCAGATTTAACGATGGCAATGGTAAATAGCGGTGATACAATTGACTTATCAGCCATTGAAGGGGTAAAAGTAGATAAGCATTCAACAGGTGGAGTTGGTGATACAACGACGCTTGTATTAGGTCCATTAGTAGCTGCTTTAGATGTACCAGTTGCGAAAATGTCTGGACGTGGTCTAGGACATACGGGTGGTACAATCGATAAATTAGAAGCAGTACCAGGATTCCATGTTGAAATTGAAAATAATGAATTCATGCGTCTTGTAAATGAAAATAAAATTGCTGTTATCGGACAAAGTGGAAACTTAACACCTGCTGATAAAAAGTTATATGCACTTCGTGATGTAACGGCAACAGTAAACTCAATTCCGCTTATTGCAAGCTCGATTATGAGTAAAAAAATTGCTGCTGGTGCAGATGCAATTGTTCTTGATGTAAAAACTGGAGCAGGAGCATTTATGAAAACAGACGAAGATGCAAAACGTTTAGCAGAAGCAATGGTACGAATCGGTAATAACGTTGGTCGTAATACGATGGCAGTTATTTCTGATATGAGCCAGCCGCTTGGTGAGGCTATTGGTAACGCATTAGAAGTACAAGAAGCAATTGATACATTACAAGGTAAAGGACCAAAAGATTTAGAAGAGTTATGTTTAACGCTTGGAAGTCAAATGGTATACCTTGCTGGACAAGCTTCATCTTTAGAAGATGCTCGTGAAAAGTTAATTGAAGTAATGAACAACGGCAAAGCGCTAGAATCATTTAAAACGTTCTTATCAGCGCAAGGCGGCGATGCATCTGTTGTTGATGATCCTTCTAAATTGCCACAAGCACAATTTAAAATTGAAGTGGAAGCAAAAGAAGACGGTTACGTATCGGAAATCGTTGCAGATGAAATCGGAACAGCAGCAATGCTTTTAGGAGCAGGGCGTGCAACGAAAGAGTCTGAAATTGATTTAGCAGTTGGTCTAATGCTTCGCAAAAAAGTAGGCGATAGCGTGAAAAAAGGTGACTCTCTTGTTACAATTTACGCAAACCGCGAAAATGTTGAAGACGTAAAAGCGAAAATTTATGAGAACATGAAAATCGCTAAAGACCACGTAGATGCACCGACTTTAGTACACGGAATTGTAACGAAGTAATAAAGTGAAACTTTAATCAGTGGGGGGCTTCATTACCCACTGATTATTAGTTGAACCAATCGGGCTTTTACGGGCAGTTGATCCCACACCTAACTTCTTTGCTTTCGCTGAATTTTGAGGTAGGGGTCTTACTGCCCGCAAATAGCGGGATAAAAAAAAGCTGAGGAGATTTCTCCTTGGCTTTTTTTACTATTTTTTGTTTATAATAGTAATGGGTGAAATTATGATTAGAATTTGTGCAATAACGAAAAAAAATGAAGTTTTATATGATGTTTCGCTAGAAGAAACGAAAAAAGAAAACATCGTATGGTATTGGCTTGATTTATATAAGCCGACGAAAGAAGAGTATATATATATTTTACAAGATCATTTCAAATTCCATCCTCTTGCAATTGAAGATTGTGTAGAGTATGTACAGAGGCCAAAGGTAGATTTTTATGATGGATATAACTTTTTAGTTCTTCATGCATTCGGAGAAGACGGATTAGAACCGCATGAAATCGATTTATTTATTAGTGATCGATATATAGTCTCTTTCCATTTCTCTCATAACAATGCGATTGAAAGAGTATGGAAAACGCTCGGTGAAAAGAAACGTATTAAGAAGAGTCCTTTGCATGTAGCACATACAATTATTGACCAAATTGTAGATGATTATTTCGCACCTGTTTATTACATCGAAGACCATTTAAATGCAATTGATGATAATTTAACGGGTGAGACAGCAGGAAGTGTGCTAGAAGAAGTATTTGATATTCGTGCGGATTTATCTAAGCTAAGGCGTACGATTATTCCGATGCGTGATTTATTGTATCGTATATTAAATTCAACACGTTTTTACGGTATAAGCGATCATGAAATTTATTTTAAAGATATACATGATCATTTGCTTAAACTGACAGAGATGATTGAAGCGAGCCGTGAATTAACAGCAGATATTCGAGATAGTTACTTTTCATTGAATTCCCACCATATGAACAATATTATGAAAACATTAACTGTTTTCTCAACTATTTTCATGCCGTTAACATTTATTGCAGGGGTATACGGCATGAACTTCGCACATATGCCAGAGCTTGGCGGGAAGTATAGTTACTTTATTTGTCTATTAATTATGGCGTTAATTGGCGGCGGAATGATGGCTTGGTTTTATAAAAAAGGTTGGTTTAAGTAAAAAAACACCGAGGATTTCCTCGGTGTTTTTTACTAGCCAATAGCGTGTAATACGAACATGGCTAAGAATAAGCATGTAATGATATACATGGACGGTGCGACTTCTTTACGCTTTCCAAGAGCAACTTTCAAGATAGGATAAGCAATAAATCCGAACGCAATGCCATCAGCGATACTATATGTGAGCGGGATCATAACGATAATTAAAAACGCTGGAAATCCTTCTGAAAAGTCGTTCAGAGGAATTTGTTGAATGCTTGTAATCATCAGGCCGCCAATAATAATTAAGATTGGTGCAATGGCACTATCAGGAATTAGTTTGACAAACGGAAGCGCAAACAGTGATGCGAAGAATAACAACCCAGTAACGATAGACGTCAGACCTGTTTTTCCGCCTGCAGTAATACCTGCGGCACTCTCTACTGTTGAAACGGTAGGGCTTGTGCCAAATAGACCACATGTCATTGCTGAAATTGCATTTGCTTGGTAAGCACGTGGGAATTTACGGTCATCTTCTAATAAACCGTGTAAAAGTCCCATGTTCTCAAAAATAAGCACCATGCTTAAGGAGAATGTTGCAATCCAAAATGGTAAGGAAGAAAGTTTCCCAAATGACATAGCTCCAAACACGTCGCCATAATTAGCGAATGAAAACGAACTATTTCCCATTTGACTCGTATCAACAAGACCAAACAGCCATGCAATACCAGTGCCAATTGCAATCGTCCATAAAAAGCTTCCACGTACGTTACGCACAAATAGCACAAGTGCGATAATAAGAGTAAGTAGTGTGGCAAGAACGACAGGACTACTTAATTTCCCCATTGCAACAGCAGTATTAGGATGCGAAACGACTAAACCACCTTTTTGCAAGCCGATGAAAGCTAAAAACAACCCGATACCGACAGTGATCGCTTCCTTTAATGACTTTGGAATCGATACCGAAAGCACGCGAGCAATCGGTGTAAAAGCAGCAATTGCAAAAATAATACCGGCGATAAAAACAGCTGCCAATGCTTCTTGCCAAGTTAAACCGAGCGTATGCACAGCAGTGTACGTGAAGAATGCATTTACACCCATACCAGGGACAAGAATAGCAGGTGCATTTGCCCAAAATGCCATGAGTAGACATCCGACAAATGAACTGAAAACAGTTGCCAAAATTCCTGCCTCAAGAGGAATGCCGGCATCTGATAAGATTGACGCATTTACAATCATAATATAAACAATTGTGAAAAATGACGTGACTCCAGCTAAAACTTCTTGTTTTGGTGATGTTTGGTGTAAGTCTAATTTAAATGTTCTTTCAAGTATTCCTTTCATGTTAAACCTTCTTTTTCATATCCCTCTCCCACCCGTGATATCTCTTATGTAAGAGCTCACCGTCCTTTATTATATCAGAACATCATGTTTTTACAACAACGAAAATGATAACGTTTACTTATAAACGAAATTATTTATAAATACGTAAAAATGGCTCGTATGGTTGAAATGATTTCTAGTTCTCCAGATTGAATGGGCGGGGCTGCTTGTGCATGTAAAGTAGCATAGGATGCAACCTCCCGTGGTAATTGGGCAGATTCTTCAACGAGTGAGAGGGGAACAGGATTAATGTTTAAATTGTATGTACTCGCAATAGCACGAGCTTTTTCTACTGCTTGGTGCAGAGCTTGAATGAGAGCTTGCTCATAATATTTATTTGGATGAGATATTCGAAAACGTAATCCTTTTGCTACGTTTGCACCATTCGTAACGGCTATATCATATACTTCCCCTGCTTTTTGCACATTTAAAACGGTAATTTCATACAAATGCTCCACACGGTAGCCTTGTAGTAATGCTTTATCATTTACATATTCGTATTGAGGAGTAATCGTATAAGAAATGGTTTCTATATCTTTATCGGCAATACCGAGCTGTTTGAGTGCATCCAGCAATTGTTTCGATTGCACTGCATTTTCTTCTTGTGCTTGTTTTACATTTTTACTATCTGTTCGAATGCCCAGTGTTAATATGACAACATTTGGTTTTGCCTTTATAATGCCTTCTCCTTGTACAGTAATAGTAGCTTCTTTACCAGTATTTGTCGTACGGATATTATGTAAATACGGATTCATTCCACTTTGCATTTATGCTCACCATCCTTTTTTACATGTATATGTGTGAACAAAAAAGAAAATCGTATGAAAAAAGTTACATAAATGAGAATGTTGAGGGAAGAAAGCATATACAACATAGGTATTTATAGATTATAATATGTGTAAATATGATAAAAAAGGGACGAGGCTAGTGAACGAAAATAGAGAAACACTGATTTTAGATTTATCTGCATCATTTCGAAAGATGATACGTTTATTACAAAATGATATTAATACACGTTTTTCAGAGCATATGCCATATAACGAATTCTCTGTATTACGTGCGTTATTTTTAAAAAGTCCACAGATGGCTTCGCAAATTGCGAGTGAAGTAAACGTAACCTCCAGTCATATTACAGCTGTAACAGATCGTCTCGTGCGAAAAGGATTTGTTGAAAGAAAACGTTCAAATTCAGACCGTCGTATCGTATACTTAGAAATTACAGAAAACGGACGAGAAGTAACTGAAAAACTTGAAGCTGTGCGTAAAGAATATTATAAAGAGAAATTTAAAGGTTGGAGCGACCAAGAGATAGAAATGGTTTTAGAGCTATTTGGCCGCGTATTATAATAAATGAGGATAGGAAGCGAGAGCTTTCCTATCCTTTTTCTTTTGAATAAAAATATTTTGAAACTCCGATACTTTAATTAAACAGATCGGAGGAAAGATTATGAAATATATTGCTGCACTTACCATTTTACTTGGAAGTTTTTTCTGCTTACATACATTCATGTACGCCGATACCCCTATCCAAGTGGTGCAAAAAGAAGTGAAGTACATTGAAAACGATAATACTGTCTTATATTCGAAATTATGGGTTCGTTCTATGCAAAACGCAGTGTTATTTCATCATAGCGATAATGTTCGTAATCAGGACACTCTGCGTAATGTAACAAGTTCATCGCTCGTTAAAGCGAAGCAATTGCCTTTTCAGAAAGCATCTATGTATATTCCAAGATTATCACAATACGTATCAAAAGTAGGAAAAGAAAATATTCAAGTGTACTACATTGCGGTGCGCTATAACGTGAAAAAAGAAAATGCATATCAGCTAAATGGCATGAACTATTTTCTGCAAGTATTTGTGAAAGAGCACGGGGAATGGAAAATTGCTGAAAGTGTAGTCGCACCGACAGAGCAAATTGTGCAAAATGGCGATGGATTTGGGATGAAAGAAGAGATGGTGTATGGGGATAGGAGAGAGAATGTGAAATAACCTCCTTTTGAGAGGAGGCTATTTCGTATGAAGTAAAAATTTTTTATTTATCAAATAGTGAAGTATTACATAGCTAAATAGTCCTATTATTATGAACCCAGCGTAATAACTTAATAGCGGATCGTTTTTTCCACCTGTTATCCAGCCTCCTAATAGAGCAAAACATATTGTAACACACGGTATAAATAAACCATTTAGTTTAGTGAATAATAATATTTTACCGTTATTTTCATTTGGGGTCCGATCATATAAAAATACTCCTAATGGTAAAAGGATGAGAATATATAGAATCGGAGTGATAAGCTTCCAGATAGGCTGAAATTGATGGCGCTCCTTAACGGATTCTTTTAAATTATTTATGTCTACTTCCTTTACTTTTGGATTGAATGTATAAGATATATAAGTATTATTAGTAGGTACAAAAACTTCAACGTTCTCTATATATGATGTATAATTCGCTTTCTTAAGGAAAAATTCAGTTGTAGATACATTTGTGTGAATCCAAGCAAAATGAAACAGTAACATGCCTAGTCCAGATGGTAATATAATGAAAACTAAGCTTAATATACTATGTGAAATAACATTCCCAGCAATTGTTCCGATAAAAATAGCTATTGTAAAAATCGCAATCCATGTAATGGTAACATACCATAATAATGTACGCATTGGCCCAAAAGAGTGATATTGGTTAAAAAGATTAATCTTTAGGATGAAATACATTAAGATGGCATTAAGACTCATTATGAATATAATTGTGATTGTCCCGAATAGCCACTTAGAAAGAAAAAGCTCTTTTCTTGTGAATGGCATTGCAAATAACAGATAGTCTGTTTGATTTTGTCTTTCCCAACTTATTAATGAACAGGCAAGTAATATGAAAATTGGGATGAAGGGAATGATAAGAGTATCTCCATTTAAACTATAGCTGAAATAACCATCTTCGTTTGGTTGAACCTGTAAATCATTAAAGTAGCTAATAGGTAAAAACCAAAAACTACTACAAGCAAAGAGTAAAAGAATGTACTTGCTTTGCTTATAATGATATAGCCATAAAGCTGTATGAAACATGTAATCCCTCCTGTAGCAAAATTACGATAATGTTGAATTTATTTAGTGTTCCAAGAGACCTTCAATTTCAATATTTTAGATAGAAGAAAATAGCTAATTATGCTTGCGCCAAAAAATCCAATATAAAAATTAAGTAATGATTTGTCTCTCCCTAAGACTAAACCACCAACTATTCCTATAAAGAAAATAGCAAAGTACATAACTATTTTTTGTAACTTCGGATATAGTAAGAAGCTACCGTTTCGCTCATTGACTGAACGAGCATATAAATACAGACCGAGTGGTAATAAAATAATGATATGTGTAATAGGTGCAATCAATAATTTTGCTGTAGGAACATATGTAAAGTTTGGCTCATTATGACGTACTCCATCTGGATCGGTATAGGCACTATGTGGATCATAATCAAATCTAATACGAAAATCTTCTGCTGGACCAGAAATACGTATGTTTTCTAAGAAATGGTTCATATCATTGCTGTTCTCATGAAAGTCAATATTTGAGTGAACAGCGATGACTCCTGAGATAAGTGGTGGAAGTAATAATGGGAACATGAATATAGCTGCAGTGAGAAGTCCCTGCGAGATAATATTCCCTGTAATTGTTCCTATACACAAGGCAAGCGTATAAATAGCGATTAATACAATTAACATGTATATAAAATAAGAATGAAATGGGGAAAACACTTGATATTTATTATGAAAAGTCATCTTTTTCATAATAGCAAATAGTCCCCAGTTTATACTAACAGCTGCTACAATGTTACAAATACCAAACAACCATTTTGTCATAAAAAGGTGTGAACGTTTAAAAGGCAGAGACCAAAGAAAATCAATGGAGTTATTTTGCCTTTCCCAACCGATTAACGTACAGGCCAGAATGATAAGTGCACCACCTTGAAAGATGACAGGGTCCATAAGTGATAAACCAAAATTGTAATGATATATATAGTCCCCTTCTTTTTGCATCTTTAGAAGGTGCTGTTGTTCAATCGATGCTATATAGTA
The DNA here is from genome assembly GCF_022664195.1 of Bacillus cereus group sp. BfR-BA-01316. Lineage (NCBI taxonomy): Bacteria > Bacillati > Bacillota > Bacilli > Caryophanales > Bacillaceae > Bacillus > Bacillus cereus group sp. BfR-BA-01316. The sequence continues at coordinate 34,322 of NZ_JAKUGX010000025.1, read as the reverse complement.
TTTGTATGACAAATTGTAGAAGCTAACGAACCAAAACAGCCATACAACATATTTACTTTGTTGATACGTTCTTAGCCATAGAGCTTTTTGAAACATAGGATCTCTCCTTTAAAAAACTTTGTAATTTGTTAGGCGTGATAATACAACATAAGTAATGATTCCAGCGAGAAACAAACCGATATAGTAGTTAAATAAGAAACTAAATTGAGTTATTTTATAGCCACCTAGTAATGCAAAGTAAATGGTTGTCCCCCATATCCATATTCGTAAATGTTTTTGGAAAATAAATATCTTTTGAGTGTTTTCATTTGGCGATCGTGTATATAAATATGCACCAAGTAGTAAGTAAAATATTGTATAAAAAATAGGGACTAACATCGATTTAGCAGAATAATACGTATAAGATGCTGGATCTCTTAAAGTAGTTGGATTATTTTCTTTTTTTCGTGATTCTGGATTATATTGGTGATAAATCGTGAAATTATATATCGGTGCAACTATATTTGTTTTTTGATTGATTTCATCAAGCTGTTGATACAAGTTTTCATTTCTAGTATCTGTAGCATGTAAATAGTTTATTGTAAAATTGTACAATAATGAAGTAAATGTAAGTCCCATTAGTAGCCATGGAATACAAAAAACAACTTGTGAAACAACGCTCCCAGTAAAAGTACCGATACATAATGCAGCTGTATAGACTGCAACATAAGAAACAATGGCATAAAGAAAGTATCGATGAAATGGACTAAATGATTGATACTCAAAATGAATTGTTGTTCTATAAATAACGTACATAAGGATCCAGTTTACAAGGAGAGACCCTGTAATCCAGAATGAACCGAAAGCCCATTTAGAGAAGAAAATATCTTTTCTTGTAAATGGCATTGTCATAAGTAGGGTATTAGACTGGTTGCTACGTTCCCATCCTATTAATAGACAAGCTAAGGAAATAATAAGAATGGTTAGCCAAAAACTATTACCTGTATTTGACCAAAAAGCATAATAGTAATAGAACGTTCCCTTTTCTTGCAATTTATAATAATTAGCAAGTTGTTGCTGAGCTGCTTTATAGTATCCGAAAGATAAAAGATAAAGTGTACTCAAGAAAAATAGTAACGCAGCATATTTCCCGCGCTTCCAATTCCACATCCACAGCGCCTTATGAAACATACCCATCCCCCTCAAGTGTCGTAACGAAGACATCTTCAAGTGACATTGATAATTCTTCAATGAGTATTGGTTGCTCTTTATAGAACTTCTCCAGTGTTGTAGCCACATTTCCCTTAATTAAGATTGTATATACTTTTCCTGTTTGATTTAATATTTTAATATTGCTTAAGTTTTCTAGTTTTTGAGGTAGTGATCGTTCGTAAGCAACTTGGACTTTAGCAAATCGTGATTTTGCATCATCTAGTGATGTAATAGAATCTATTGTATGTCTTTTTAAAATAATGATTGTATCGGCAATTTTTTCAACTTCGTCTAAATGGTGAGTGGAGATGAAAATTGTAATTTCTTTCTCTGCTACTTCTTCAACGAGAAATTGTAGAATCTGTCTTTTAACGATAGGATCAAGTCCGTTTGTCGGTTCATCTAAAATGATATATTCTGCTTTTGCAGCGAAAGCTAAAATGATCGCAAGCAGTGCTTTCATTCCTTTTGAGTAACTACGAATACGTTTGTTTGGTAAATTAAAACGTTCTAACAGTTCATAGAAATATGGTTCATCAAATGCAGTATAAACTGCTTTATAAAACTTCACGATTTCCTTCACTGTATATCCGTTTAATATATTAGTAGAATCTGGAACGTATACAACTTTTTGTTTAATTTCAGGATGCTTATGAACATCTATATCCTCATATGTAACAGTTCCTTCATCGGGGTCTAAAATGCCGACCATCGTTCGTAATAAAGTTGTTTTCCCTGCGCCATTTCTTCCGAGCAATCCGACGATACTACCTTTTTGTAATGTGAAAGAAACATCGTCTAAAATCGTTTGGTTATCAATTGTTTTCTTCAAGTTTGTCACTTTCAGCATCTGTATTTCCTCCAATCTCTTTATAGTATGAATCTATCCAATCGTGAATTTTATCTTTCGTAATCCCGAGATAAGAGGCTTCTAGTAATAATTGATGAAATTGCTTTTCAACCATAGCGATTTTCCTTTCGTCTAATGTTGGGGTAATCGATTGGGCTACAAATGTTCCTTTTCCTCGTAATGTTTCAATAATCCCTTGTCGCTCTAATTCTTGATAAGCTTTACTTACTGTATTTGGATTTATAACGAGCAAAGAAGCGAGCTCGCGTACAGAAGGTAGCTTATCACTTGGAGCTAACATATTTTTTAGTACGAGCTCTTTTATATTTTGAACAATTTGTTCCCATATCGGAGTGTTGCTTCTTGGATCAAGTTGAATATGCAAGAGCAATGTCTCCTTCCTGATGAGTATTAAGTGTACTACTACGTGTAATACACTTAATACAATATCGGCAATTACTTTATTTGTCAAATGAAATTAATAGAAAAATATGGTATTAAAAATGAGTAAATTGGAAAAAATAGGTTTGATATAGAATGGAGGGTTAGTCATGAAGCGAGTTTTTGGAATACTTGTTTGTTTCATGTTATTGCTTTCTGGTACTTCAGTTAGTTTTGCGCAATCTGAGAAAACGAAGCCGGAGAAAACAGAAGAAGCCGCGCCGAAGTTAGCGGAACAAGCGTCGTCAGCGATCGTAATTGAGCAAGATACAGGTAAAGTTTTGTTTGATAAAAATCCGAATGAAAAGTTACCACCTGCTAGTATGACAAAGATTATGACAATGCTATTAATTATGGAACAAGTTGAAAAAGGAAAACTAAAACTAAACGATAAAGTTAGAGCGAGTGAACACGCAGCTTCAATGGGCGGATCACAAATTTTTCTAGAACCTGGGGAAGAGATGACTGTAAATGAAATGTTAAAGGGCATTGCAATTGCATCTGGAAATGATGCATCTGTTGCAGTAGCCGAGCATATCGCTGGTTCAGAAGAAGGATTCGTAAATATGATGAACAAAAAAGCGAAAGATTTAGGACTGAAAAATACACATTTTCAAAACCCAACAGGTCTCCCGGCGAAAGATCATTATTCCACAGCAAATGATATGGCTATTATGGCGAAAGAATTGATGAAGTATCCACTTATTCGAAAATATACAGGTAAATATGAAGACTATTTACGTGAAAATACGGATAAGAAATTTTGGCTCGTTAATACGAATAAGCTAGTACGTTTTTATCCTGGAGTAGATGGAGTGAAAACGGGCTTTACGACAGAAGCGAAATATTGTTTAACAGCATCGGCTGAGAAAAATGGTATGCGTGTTATTTCAGTTGTTATGGGCGCACCTACATCAAAAGAGCGGAACAATCAAGTAACGAAGCTTCTTGATTATGCATTTGGACAATACATGACAAAGAAATTGTATACACGTGGTGAGAAAATTAAGACTGTACAAGTAGGAAAAGGTAAGGAAGAAAAAGTAGATTTAGTTGCGTCAGACAATGTGTCTCTTCTTATGAAGAAGGGCGAAAATATGGACAAAGTAAAACAAGAAGTGATTGCTGAAAAGAAAGTGAAGGCACCGATTAAAAAAGGTGATGCACTTGGCACACTTGTTATTAAAAGAGATAAAGATGTTTTATTAAAACAAACAATTGTAGCGAAAGAAGATGTTGAGGCAGCGAGCTGGTGGGAGTTATTTAAAAGAAGTTTTGGGATGTTTTCAACATCAAAATAGCGGCAAAAATTTTGACGTTTTTCTGTTCGTATTTACTGAAATAATTGCTGAAAGGTTTCACTTTATGACGAAATAGTTCTTCTTTTGTCAGTAGGAAGGATTCTGATTTTATATCACGAAAATCTTATGTTAATGAGTAAAGTTTGAGCATAAGGAGGAAATCGTGTGAGTCTTTCCATGCATTTAGAAGTAAAACGTGACGTCTTATGTGTGAGGCTAGAGGGCGAGTTAGATCATCATACTGCTGAAGAGTTGCGAACGAAAGTCACAGATATGATTGAGACACATGGTGTTCATCATATTATTTTGAGCCTAGAGAACTTAACATTTATGGATAGTTCTGGTTTAGGCGTTATATTAGGCCGATATAAACATGTAAAGGGATTAGGTGGAGAAATGGTTGTCTGTGCAATTTCACCTCCTGTTAAGCGTTTATTCGAAATGTCAGGCCTATTCAAAATTGTTCGTTTAGAAGAAAGTGAAGCGCATGCGCTCGCGACGTTGGGGGTGGCATAAATGAGAAATGAAATGAACCTTCAATTTTCAGCGTTAAGTCAGAATGAATCATTCGCTCGTGTTACGGTAGCTGCTTTTATTGCGCAATTAGACCCGACGATGGAAGAACTAACAGAGATTAAAACAGTTGTGTCAGAAGCGGTTACAAATGCAATTATTCATGGGTATGAAGGAAATGCAGAAGGTGTTGTTTATATTTCAGTGATTTTGGAAGAAGCAATGGTGAAACTCACGATTCGAGATGAAGGGATTGGTATCTTTAACTTAGATGAGGCAAGACAACCCCTTTTTACAACTAAACCTGAATTAGAGCGTTCCGGAATGGGATTTACTATCATGGAAAATTTTATGGATGAAGTAGAAGTTATTTCAAACGAATCTTTCGGGACAACAATCCATTTGACAAAATACTTATCAAATAGTAACGCTCTATGCAATTAAGGAGAATAGCCAATGGACATAGAGGTCAGAAATGAGAAGAAGAAACCTCAGTTAAAGGACCACGAGCTAAAAGCGTTAATTCAAAAAAGTCAAGATGGAGATCAACAAGCGAGAGATACAATCGTTCAAAGTAATATGCGTCTCGTATGGTCGGTTGTGCAGCGATTTCTTAATCGAGGATACGAACCAGACGATTTATTTCAAATTGGATGTATTGGACTCTTAAAATCGGTAGATAAATTTGATTTATCTTTCGACGTGAAATTTTCAACATATGCAGTTCCAATGATTATCGGTGAAATACAACGATTTTTACGTGACGATGGATCAGTGAAAGTAAGTAGATCTTTAAAAGAAACAGGAAACAAAGTCCGAAAGATGAGAGACGAGCTTTCGAAAGAATTTGGAAGGGCTCCAACGATTAATGAGGTAGCAGAGGCTCTTGAACTAACGCCGGAAGAAGTTGTTCTGGCGCAAGAAGCGAGTCGTGCTCCTTCGTCGATACATGAAACTGTGTATGAAAACGATGGAGATCCAATTACTATTTTAGATCAAATTGCAGATCAATCGGAAACGAAATGGTTTGATAAAATTGCTTTAAAAGAAGCAATTAGAGAATTGGATGAACGAGAAAGGCTAATTGTGTATTTGCGCTATTATAAAGACCAAACCCAATCAGAAGTAGCGGAGCGCATAGGCATTTCGCAAGTACAAGTTTCAAGACTTGAAAAGAAAATATTAAAACAGATGAAAGATCGAATAGATGAATAGCTATCTATTCGATTTTTTTATTGTCACGAAAAGGAGAAGATTCCAACTATTGCTAAAAAATTTACAGAATTTATTGATAATTCAGTTAATTTAAACTATAATCCAAGTATGAACTTGTCACAAAGGGGGAAGGAAACATGGAAACGAGGGCTGGATTTATTTTTGCAGCAATCGGTTCCGCTGTTGGACTAGGGAATATATGGCGTTTTCCTTATACAGCGTATGAAAACGGGGGAGGCGCATTCTTTTTACCGTACTTATTTGCATTATTAACAACTGGTATTTCATTGTTAGCTTTCGAGTTTGCTCTTGGGCATCGTCATCGTGGTTCGGCGCCACTTACATTCGTCCGTATTCATCCACGTACTGAATTTATTGGGTGGTGGCAAATGTGTGTGACATTTATTGTTTCAACATATTACGCTGTAATCATTGCTTGGTCTATTTCATATACGTACTTTGCAATTACTGGAGCATGGGGGAAAGACACGCAATCATTTTTATTTAAAGAATATTTACATGTTGCAGATAAGCCAGGACAATTCGGTGGGCTCGTACCAGAAGTATTAATTCCATTGGCTCTCGTTTGGATTATTGTGCTTGGTGTTGCATTTAAAGGAGTTAGAAAAGGAATCGAAGTTGTTAACCGCATTTTTATTCCTTTACTAGTTGTTATGTTCCTTATTATCGTTGTTCGTGCAGTGACGATGGAAGGTGCGATGCAGGGGCTAGATGCATTCTTTAAACCAGATTGGAGTCGTATTTTTGATGGGAAAGTATGGCTTGCTGCTTACGGTCAAATTTTCTTTAGTTTATCTTTAGCATTCGGAATTATGATTACGTATTCTAGTTATTTACCGAAAAACTCAGATACAACAAATAATGCTTTTATTACAGGATTTGCAAATTCAGGATTTGAATTATTGGCAGGTATTGGTGTCTTTGCAGCTCTTGGATTTATGGCGAATAACATGGGGGTACCGGTTGATAAAGTAGCTAGTGCTGGTGTAGGACTTGCATTTGTAGTATTCCCGCAAATTATTAATGAGTTACCGATGTCGCCGTTATTTGGTGTATTATTCTTCTTATCTCTAACTGTTGCTGGAATTACATCACTCATTTCACTTGCAGAAGTATGCTTTGCCGCTGTATCTGAAAAATTCGGTTTGAGTCGTCAAAAGACGATTGGAATTATGGGAACGCTATTAGTATTAGTTTCTCTTGTTTTTGCAACGCGTGGTGGACTTATGTTCCTAGATGTTGTTGATTACTTCGCTAACAATTTTGGATTGATTACAATTGCACTCGTTGAAGTAGTTACAATAGGACTAATTCTACGCCGTTTACCAGTTTATCAAAATCATGCAAACTTTGTATCTGATATAAAGTTAGGAACGTTTTGGAGAGTGAGTTTACTCGTTATTACTCCACTTATGTTAGGGTATATGTTAATTGATGGTACAATCCAAAACATTAAAAAGAACTACGGAGGTTATCCAACAGAGTTTGTTGTAACGTATGGTTGGTCGATAGCGGCAGCGTTTCTTATAGTTGCACTAGTCATTAGTCTGAAGAAATGGAATGCACAAATACATTCAGACTCTGCCCAGCTTGAAAAAGAATGGAAGGACCGAGGTGTTTCATGATGAGCGGATCAGCGATTATGATGATGGTTATAGGTAGGGTAGTCATTTGGGGAGGACTTGCATTAAGTATTGCAAATTTATTTAAGAAAAAGACATAAGCTAAAAACATCTGTACCGAAATGGTACAGATGTTTTTTTTATGAAAAAATTGTATTAGAAAAAATTCCAATAACCATACTACAACTACGAGGAAGAGTGAAGGGGTGAATGAAAATTGGAACAAACGATTTATATTAAAATGCGCAATCGCTTAAAAGTGTCTCCTACGTATGAAGTAAAGCTGAGCGATGTTGCGCAACTTGCCGGAGATTCTTTGGTAGTTGAGTCGTTACAAAATGAGATAGTCTACAAAATAACAGCGCATGATAAAACACATGTTGTAATTGATGTTATGAAAGTGATTGAGATTATTCAACAAAAAGCGGCTCACATACAAATTAATTTACTTGGTTCTGGACAAACTCTTGTTGAAATTATATATGAAAAAAAGAAAGTGCATCCGGTTTTCTTCGGACTTGTATGGTTGTTACTTTTCATTGGAGCGGCCCTTGCGATCATTTATTTCCATGAAGATGTAAGTATGCAACAAGTACACCAACGGTTATATTACATGATTACTGGAGAATTTAAGGCGCAACCACTTTTATTTCAAATTCCTTATTCATTAGGTCTTGGATTAGGTATGGTCTTATTTTTTAATCATGTATTTCAAAAGAGAATTAATGAAGAGCCGAGCCCATTAGAAGTTGAGATGTTTCAATATCAGCAGTCGCTTGATCAATATGTAATTGTTCATGAAAACAAGGATAATATGAAAAAGATTGCTGATGATTGAATGTGCATTTGTTGTATTAATTGGTTTAGCTGGAGGGATTGCAGTAGGTAGCGGATATGTCGCGTTTTTAGCTGTACTAGGTATAATCCCTCGTTTAGCTCAATTAACGAGAAGTGGAAGGCATATTCAATATTTTGAGTGGGCGGTCATTGCAGGTACTTTAGCAGGGTCTTGGTGTAGTTTGAAAAATATTACATTTCAAGCGTCACAATATTGGCTTGTTATATTAGGGATATTTTGTGGCACATTCATTGGAATGCTCGCTGCGGCGTTAACGGAAGTGTTAAACGTTTTACCTATTTTAGCGAAACGAGTAAGGGTAGAGGGGAAAATTGTTGTTTTACTCGTTGCTCTTGTACTTGGGAAAGTAATAGGCTCGTTGTTTCACTGGATTTATTTCGTAAAGTAGGAGGCAATATATATGGCAGGGCGAAAATTGAAGGACGATTACATAAATAAAGTGAAGGAGTACCATCCAAAACCGAACTATTTCATAAATTGTGTGAAGGCATTTCTTGTTGGTGGACTCATTTGTACGGCGGGAGAAGTGTTGATGAAATTTTATATACATTACTTTCACTTTAGTGAGAAAGAGGCAGGAAATCCTACAGTTGCAACTCTTGTTTTACTATCAGCGATTTTAACAGGGTGTGGTGTATATGATAAAATCGGGCAGTTTTCTGGAGCGGGATCAGCAGTACCAGTTACTGGATTTGCGAATTCTATGGCGAGTGCCGCACTAGAACATAGGAGTGAAGGGATTGTTCTAGGAATCGCTACTAACATGTTTAAGCTTGCAGGAAGTGTCATTGTATTTGGAGTCGTCGGTGCATACATTATCGGGTTAATAAGATATACATTTCAAATTTTAATGTCTTAAAGGAGGGGTGGGTATGAGATTGACAGGAAAACAAACGTGGGTATTTCAAAATGATATCTTCGTGAATGCAACTGGTACTGCTGTCGGTCCGAAAGAAGCTGAAGGCCCTCTTGGAAAGGATTTTGATATTTCATATTCTGACTTACATTGCGGAGAGGAAAACTGGGAACTTGCTGAACGAAGGTTAATGTCAGACTCAATTCAACAAGCGATGCAAAAAGGGAATATAAAAAAATCGCAAATTGATTTCTTTTTAGCGGGAGATTTATTAAACCAAACAGTGACAGCAAATTATGTTGCTCGTGAGTATGGTATTCCTTTTTTAGGGATGTTCAGCGCTTGTGCGACGTCAATGGAAACTTTGGCGGTTGGATCAGCTTTTATAGATGGTGGATTTGCGAATCGTATTTTAGCTACAGTAAGTAGTCATAATGCGACGGCTGAAAGACAATTTCGTTACCCAACAGAATACGGAGGGCAAAAGCCAGAGACAGCAAACTCAACTGTTACTGGAGCAGGGTCAATATTGATTAGCAATGAGGAGAGTGAAATTAAAATAACAGCAGCAACAATCGGCAAAGTACAGGATTTAGGAATTGCTAATCCTTTAGATATGGGATCAGCAATGGCACCAGCTGCTGCTCATACAATTCAACAGCATTTTGAAGATTTGAGAAGAAGTGCAGCTGATTATGATCTTATTGTTACTGGTGATTTATCAGCTGTTGGGACACCAATTGCGAAACAACTTTTACTTGAGGAAGGGTATGATTTGGGGAATGTATACAACGATTGTGGATTAATGATTTACAATTCGAATCAAGAAGAAGTGTTTGCAGGGGGCAGTGGTTGTGCTTGTTCAGCTGTTGTAACATACGGCCATTTATTGCGTGAAATGCAAAAAGGGAATTTACAAAGAATTTTTGTCGTTGCAACTGGAGCTCTATTAAGCCCCATGATGATGCAACAGAAGGAAACGATTCCAACGATTGCGCATGGTGTTGTGTTTGAAAGCGTTAAAGGAGAGTGAATTGTGGATTTTGTATATGCATTTCTTGTAGGAGGAGCTATTTGTGTAATTGGACAAGTGCTGCTAGATTTCGCAAAGTTAACACCGGCACATTTAATGGCAACTTTTGTAATCGCCGGAGCTATTTTAGACGGATTCGGATTGTACGATAAGCTTATAAAATTTGCAGGTGCTGGGGCAACAGTCCCTATTACAAGTTTTGGACACTCACTATTGCACGGGGCAATGCATGCGGCAGAAAAACATGGATATTTAGGAATTGGAATCGGTATGTTTAGCTTAACGTCTGCGGGGATTTCAGCAGCGATATTATTTTCATTTTTTGTTGCACTTATATGTAAACCGAAAGGATAAATCAAATGAGACGAAGGGTTGTTTTGGTCACAGATGGAGATGAATATGCAAAGCGGACAATTGAGCTGTTAACAAAGGAATTTGGGGGAAGGTGTATTTCAGCATCGCAAAGTAATCCGACCAAATTGACAGGGAAGAAAGTTGTTGAGCTTATTATGCAAACGCCATATGACCCTGTATTTGTCATGTTTGATGACAGCGGATTTATAGGAGAAGGATCTGGTGAAAGGGCGTTAAAGTATGTCGCAACACATAAACAAGTTGATGTACTGGGTATTTTAGCGGTAGCATCTAATACACATCATTGGGAATGGGCGCGTGTAGATGTAAGTGTAGATCGGAATGGGAATTTGACAGAATATGGCGTTGATAAATTTGGACTCCCAGATGGTGAAATTGGCAGGATTAGTGGGGATACGATTTATTGTTTAGATGGTCTGAATGTTCCTCTCATAGTGGGGGTCGGTGATATTGGCAAGATGTGCGGAAATGATGAATGGGAAAGAGGGTCACCTATTACTAGAAAAGCGATTCAATTAATTTTGGAAAGGAGTGGGTTTTATGACGAAGCCTAAAAAAGTGAATATCCCGATTTCATCTTTTTTAAGTGATAATGAAAACTACTTAAAGCAAACAGTCGGACTCGGTGTTACATACGATGTTGGTATTCGTAAATTTCAAATTTTAAATAAAGAAATTGGTGTGTTATTTGTAAATGGACTTTGTGATACGAATTATATTATCCCTATTTTAGAAGAAGCGGTGGATACAAATGAAATAAGGGATGTAGAAGAAGATACAGTGAAGCTTTTAGAGAATCGTTTAATCCATCAACAAGTAAGTAAAGTGAAAACGATGGATGAGGTAATGCTCCAAGTATTATCAGGACTCATTATTATATTTGTGGAAGGCGAAACGGAAGCGTTCGCAATAGATGTTCGTAGTTATCCGGGCCGGACACCGACAGAACCAGATACAGAAAAGGTAGTACGCGGTGCAAGGGATGGTTTTGTTGAAAATATCGTTGTAAATACAGCATTAATTCGTAGAAGGATACGCGATCCACGTCTTCGAAATGAAATGATTCGAGTCGGAGATAGATCGCAAACGGATATTTGTATTACATACGTTCAAGATGTTGCAAATCCAGATTTAGTAAAGATTATAAAACAAGAATTAAATAACATTGATGTAGACGGGATTACGATGGCGGATAAAACAGTAGAAGAATTTGTAGTTAAACAAGGTTATAATCCATTCCCGCTTATTCGATACACAGAAAGACCAGATGTAGCAGCAAATCATCTATTAGAAGGACATGTGTTAGTACTCGTTGACACATCACCAAGTGTTATGATCACTCCAACAACATATTTCCACCATTTACAGCATGCAGAAGAGTTTAGACAAAATCCAGCTGTAGGTACATTTTTACGTTGGGTACGTTTTTTAGGTGTTATATTTTCGCTGTTCTTACTGCCATTTTGGTTAGTTTTTGTTTTTAATCCAACTCTTTTACCGGAAAGTCTTGCTTTCATTGGACCAAACAAGATGACGCACTTACCGATTTTATTACAAATTTTGATGGCGGAAATCGGGCTCGAGTTTTTAAGGATGGCTGCCATTCATACACCGACATCATTGTCGTCTGCAGCAGGATTAATTTCTGCCATATTAATTGGTCAAATTGCAATTGATGTAGGTTTATTTGTACCAGAAGTTATTTTGTATGTAGCGGTTTCTATGATTGGATCATTTGCAACGCCGAGTTATGAACTTGGACTTGGAAATAAGGTTGGAAAATTGTTTGTCATTATTTTAACAGGCATATTTCATGAGATGGGATTTGTAATCGGAATGACGATATTGATTCTATTTTTAACTTCTATTAAAAGTTTACAAACACCGTATTTATGGCCGTTTTTACCGTTTGATTGGGGCGCGTTAACAAAAATTTTGCTCCGTCCAACTATGTCTAGTTTAAAGGTTCGTCCAAGTATTGTAAGACCTCAAAATGTGCGAAGACAAAAATAAGCGGGATTATGCTTCCGCTTATTTTTTATTGAAAATTTATTGTTTTTTTAACAAAAATCAAACATTTTTTTTGTACAATTAGAGTAGATATTGTGTATGAAAGGGGAAGAGGACATGATTAAACTATTTGTAAGTGATTTAGATGATACGCTCGTTTACAATGTGAATCATATGCAAAAAGAAGATGAACGAGCGCTTTGTTGGCTAGCTGAAAAAGGGACAAATATTTGTTTTGCCTCTGGCCGTTTTACTCACCGAATTGATGAGGCGGTAAAAAGGTTTTCGTTCCCGTATTACACAACTAGTTTAAATGGAGCGACAATGATGCTACCGGATGGAAAAGTATTTCATGAATCGAGTTTTGAAGATGGGGTTGCCCAGGAAATATATCGATATATACATAAAAAGGGACTAGCAGATATTGTTTGTGCAAATGAGCAGCGATATACAAAAAGGAAGAATGAACATCATCATACTTTTGAAGAGTATATGGGAGTGCATATTGCTGAAATCGAAGAATTAGAAGAGGAATTTGGGAAGACTGTACATCCTTCGAAATTATTTGTTTTTGGAGAAGAAGAAATAATTGTAGCATTAGATCAAGAGTTGCGAGATACATTTCATAGCGAAGCGGAAGTTTTTATATCGGGTAAGCGATATGTTGACATTATGCCAAGAGGTGTAAGTAAAGGAAGCGCTCTGAAGCGATTAATGGAACATTTACAAATTGAAGCAAATGAAGTTGCATGTATTGGAGATTCTTTCAATGATATTTCTATGTTTGAAGTAACCCCGCACTCCTTCACCCTCCATCATGCTCATCCGTATGTGAAGGAGAAAGCAAATCATGTTGTTCGTTCGGTTGAAGAGGCTATTATGAAATTACCGTTACTTGTATAAAAAAGAAGCTCGTCACTGGCGAGCTTCTTTTTTACTTGAATAAAGATTTAACGAAATCAATGATACTAGAGAAGAAATCTTTTACTTTATCTAGGAAACTTTGTCCTTCTTCAGATCCTAAGAAGGCAGACACATGGTCTTTTGCTTTATCTAATTGGCTACCAACTTGGTTCCAATCGATATTAAGATTTTTCATTTTATCAAATAACGATACTAAGTTATCCAACTGTTCATCTGTTAATGTAATGCCAAGTTGATCAGCAATTTTTTTAATTAATGAACGTAAATCTTCAGTTGTTTTTGGCTGTTCTTTTGCAATCTCTTCTTTAATTTTTGCAACAAGTTGAACTGCTTTTTCTTCACCGATTTTATCACCAAGTTTTGCTGTTTGTACCATTTCTTCATTGGCTACTTTTTTAACATCTTCTGGAATTTCTTTGTTCGATGTTGTTTCATAGGCCTTCATTAAACCTGTTAAAGCAGCAGTTCCGGAAACTTTAAATGGTGCAGTAATTTGAATCTCTGCATCTTTCACACCTGCTGTAATAAGTGCATTTGTGTACATTGCATCTGTTATCGAATTAATGTTTTTTGAGCGTACAATGAGACCTGACCCTGGTTTTGTGTATGTAATCATAGAAGAGGAAATTGCTCTTGTACCAATTTGTGCTTTTGGAACAATTCCTTCTAGAAATTTATGTTCTTCCGCATTAGACACAGTGATGATTGTAGCGTCTTTTGGTGCTTTCATTTCTTTTAACAGCTCTTGTTTTTGTTGTTCAGATAAGTTTTCTCCTAGTGTAACAATTGATTCTCCCTCAATGATGTCTGCAAATGAAGCTGTTGGCATAATAAATACGGCTACAGCTAATAGCAGAGCTAGTAATTTCGCTTTCACGAAAAATCGCTCCCTTTCTCTTTCTGAAATTTTCGGGCAACACAGTTATTATAGTATATTTTTAAAATTTGTCACCTAGCTTTTTCCACATTTCGAAAAAGAAGTATGCAGATTGTCGGATTCTTTTTGTTTCTCGTCATGAATATGGTAATATAGTGCTGAGATAGTTGAAAGGAGACATATACATATGAAAACTTTAGGATACATATTAATGGAAAATGGCGAAAAAATCGATTTAGAATTTTTCCCAGAAGAGGCACCAAAAACAGTAGAAAACTTTAAAAAATTAGCAGAGCAAGGATTTTATGATGGTGTGACATTCCACCGAGTTATTCCTGGCTTCGTAAGCCAAGGTGGAGACCCAACAGGCACAGGTGCAGGTGGCCCAGGTTACTCTATTCCATGTGAGACTGATGGAAATCCTCATAGACACCTTGTTGGATCACTTTCTATGGCACATGCTGGTCGTAATACAGGTGGTAGCCAATTCTTTGTTGTTCATGAGCCACAACCGCATTTAGATGGCGTACATACTGTATTCGGTAAAGCAACAAGCGGTATTGAAACGGTATTAAACATGCGTCAAGGCGATGTAATGAAAGAAGTTAAAGTTTGGGAAGAATAAGTTGTGAGAAAAAGAGAGCGATTTTGCTCTCTTTTTTATTTCCTATAAACAGGAATTGGTATATATTTTAAAGTATATGACACAAATAGGACGGCTACTAACTTTAAATTATATTGTTCATGAGAACACACTTTTAACAAAATACATAGGATGGAGTACGAATTATATGCTTCAATAAATGTATTTCTCTTAACATATTGCTTTTGGTAGAACTACTTTGTTCAAAAGTGGTTAATAAGTGAAATGTGATGAGAAAGGGATTTTCCTTTTAGTTCCTATACAGTATTGTCTCTTTTTTGAGCGGTGTAATAGAAAGAAATAGCGTGGAAACATATATTTGACTTTCTTCCTAACGCTTTGTATGATTATCAAGTTGTTTCAGCCTCTTCTCACTCTGGTAAAAATATTGTAGAATGAATGTGATATGAAAAGAGTGATTGATGGGATAAATAGTTTGTAACTTTTGTAAGAAGGGATAAGGGTTATGTTAATTCGTTTTAAAAAAAGTTATGAAAAGATTGCAATGGGGCTTCTTTCATTTATGCCAACTGAAAAAGATGTAAAAACATTACAATTGACAATGAAAGAGTATGAAGCGAAAGAGGATTGGCAATTGTATTTGTGGAAACAAAATGAAGATTTTGTTGGGATAATGGGGATTATAAAAAAAGAAGATCAGGTATTGGAAATTCAGCATTTGAGCGTGAATCCGTCTCACCGTCATATGGGGATTGGGACGAAGATGGTTCAAGAGCTTAAGAGTAAATTTCTTGAGTTTACAATTTGCGGAAATGAGCAAACGGCAAGTTTTTGCAAAAAGTGTAAAGAGCTTGAACAAAATATACATTCATGAAAGTAGGGATAAGTAGTTTATTATCTCTGCTTTCTTTTTTGTAGTTGTTCGTGTCGTTCAGAAATGACTTCTGTTCGATCACGCAATGTGTGCTTATTTATGATGTATTCACCAGGAATGACGTTCACATCTTTCCAAGAGAGGTTTTGTTTCTTACATAACTGTATGCATTGTTTTTCTAACGATGCGTCTAATAAGGGTAAAAATAACGGCGCGAAAATTTCCTTTTTGTGGATAGATTGTAACCTTTCATTTAATAAGAATATAAGTTGTTTATGATCTATTCCTAATTGATATAACGGTATACTGTTCTTTTCTAAAAGTGCTATTGCGCTTTTTATCATCTTCTCTGCACCATTCCAGTTGGATCGTCTGTGATGGTATAAGGAAACAGCAACTTGAATGAGACCGACTAAGTAATTGTCGCGTTCTCCTCTAGGTTTTAATTTCCAATACTCTTCTAATATTTCATGACATTCAAAATAATCATAGTCTCCGTGAAAATGAATTAAAAATTGTATGTACTCGGTAGGATACATTTTTTTCGCTCCTGTCTAACGGTTATATGTACAGTTTATCATAGAAATATTAACAATAAGCGACTAGGGAAATATCCCTAGTCGCTTTATTGCTTCATATTAGCAGAAGCAAGCTGCTCCTACAATGATTAGTAAAATGAACAGTACAACAAGTAATGCGAACCCACCGCTAAAACCGCAATCAACGTGACCCATAGTTTTTTGACCTCCTACATTGTTCTTACTACATTGTTATCATATGAAGCGGTGGGCATTATGACATGGGCATAGGTCTATTTTTAATTAAATTTCTTAAAAAGGTTGGATAGAACATGAGTATGCTCTATACTTATGTTGTTATAGAAAAAATGTGGTGGGATGCTTTGTGCAGTATAATTTTAAAGTAGAGGCTTTTGAAGGGCCTTTAGATCTATTGTTACACTTAATACATCGTTACGAAATTGATATATATAATATTCCTGTAGCGGAAATTACAGAGCAATATCTATCTTATGTCCATACGATGAAAGAATTACAATTAGATGTTGCCAGTGAGTATTTAGTAATGGCTGCAACGTTATTACAAATTAAAAGTAAAATGTTGTTACCGAAACAAGAAGAAGATGTACCTGATAACGGTGAAGACTTTATAGATGACCCTCGTCAAGAATTGATGGAGAGGTTAATTGAATATAAGAAATATAAGCAAGTTGCTACTGAGTTAAAAGAAAGAGAACAAGAAAGAGCACAGCTATATACACGTCCGCCAATTGATTTTACATCATTTCAACAAGAAGAGGAGACAAGCTTACCTCTTGATGTTACGTTATATGATATGTTAGCGGCATTTCAAAAGCTAATGCGTCGTAAAAAAGCAAAGACCCCCGTAACAACGCGAATTACTCGCCAAGAAATACCAATTGCACAGCGAATGACTGATATTCTACAACAGTTAGAAGTAAAAGGCGGTCGTCAAAGCTTTTATGATTTGTTTGCTGATGAAGAACGCGAAATAATGGTTGTAACATTTTTAGCGGTTCTTGAGCTAATGAAAAATCAACAAATCATAATTGAGCAAGAACATAATTTTGATGAAATTTTCGTGTTAAGCTCTAATAAATCCGTATAGAGCCAGCAAGTGAAGATGGGATAGAAATATTTTATCTTATGTTAGGTTTTAATGTATCGTTTGGAACGAGAGAAGAAATATTGAACCGAACGCATTTACTGTGATTCGGTTTTTTTATGTGTATTTTTATGGAAAATAGGAGGAAGGAGTTCGTAAAATGGATAGAAAAGAACAAAAAGCGATTATTGAAGGGCTTTTATTTGTTGCAGGTGACGAAGGGATTTATCCGGAACAGATAGCTAAGGTTCTGGAAGTTGAAGTGGAAGAAGTAATAAACAGTATAGAGGAAATGCAAAAAGAATGTGAAGGATTGAATCGAGGGCTGCAAATTGTACAATATGCAAAAGTGTATCGTTTTGCAACAAAGAAAGAACATGCTGCATACTATCAAAAATTAATAAATACCCCAACAACGGCTTCACTGTCTCAAGCAGCTCTTGAAACGTTGGCAATCGTTGCGTACCGTCAACCGATCACAAGGACAGAAATGGAAGAGATTCGAGGAGTGAAAACAGACAAGGCATTACAAACGTTAGTTTCACACTTACTTATAAAAGAAACGGGAAGAGCGGAAGGGCCAGGGCGCCCTATTTTATACGGAACGACGAAAGAATTTTTAGATACGTTTGGATTGAAAACATTAGATGATTTACCACCTCTTTCGGAAGAAAATGAACAAATGAATGAAGCAGATTTATTCTTTGGTTCTTTACAGGAATTATCAAAATAAAAGCTTAGCATTTTGCTAAGCTTTTTTTGTATATCAATTACAGAGCGTGCCATACTAAATGAAAAAAGGAGACGAGTTATGAAAGGTGTACGGAGTATTCTATTGTTGGTTTCTGTTTTATTATGTTTTTCGTTAAACAGCGCATCGGCTAAAAGATATATGATGTCTATTCATACTACGTCTCCTATACATATGCAGCGGCAACATTTTGGTAAAATGAAAGTGAGTTTTTTAAAAGTTGGACAAGGTGATGCGACACTTATTACATTGCCAAATGGTCAAACGATGTTAATAGATGGAGGTCCTTATGAAGCGGGAGAGGTTATTATTCAAAAACTAATTGAAAAAGGAATTAATCATTTAGATGTGATTGTAAGTACTCATCCTGATATGGACCATATAGGGGGGCTTATTCCAATTATAGAACAAATCCCGGTTTCACTCGTATTAGATAGTGGAAAAACATATAGTTCATTTACTTATCATACGTATCGGAATAATATTAAAAAAAGGGGCATACCTTTCATTTCAGTGAAGGAAGGACAATATATACCGCTAGATCCACATGTTTCTATACAAGTATTGAACAATGGTAAATCGAAAGACGAGAATAATGAGTCCTCAATTGTGTTAAAAATCCGATATGGTAAAGCTGACTTTTTATTAATGGGTGATGCTGATATACGGACGGAAAATGAAATATTAAAGCAATTTGATGTACATGCAGATGTATTAAAAGTTGGGCATCATGGCTCATATACTTCAACGAGTGAAACGTTCTTAAAAAAAGTAGATCCACAATTCGCTATTCTTTCGTACGGGAGTAGAAATCCGTATGGGCATCCTCATCAAAGTGTAGTAAGACGATTAAAACAGCGTGGTATAATGATATACGGAACAAACAAGCGTACTGTAGAAATAGAAACAGATGGTGAACATATTACTATGGGGGCTAGCGGTCTTATGCCATTACTTAAGTAACTAATTATATAAGAGGGTATTTTCCATTTTGGAAAAAATGAATAATATATATTATAATGAAAAAGAAATCAATTTCCTTTTTTCGCTGAACGAAGAGGAAATTTCATTAGAATGTATAGACAACTACTTGTGTGTATATTAAGATGGAATTAGGCGAATAAGGTAATAATAATAAGTAGGTATTTCATGGGAAAGGATCGATGAAAATGAAAACGCAAGTTGTCATCAATGCCAAAATTTATACAGGTAAAGAAGTAGTGGAAAACGGATTTATTCGTTACGCAGAAACAGTTAAAGAAATTGGTTTGATGGCTCAATATGTATCACAAGAAAATGAAACTGTGTTAGATGCGGCAGGAAAGATTGTGATTCCAGGTATGATTGATGTTCATATTCATGGTGGATACGATATTGATGCGATGGATGCAAATAGCGATGGATTAGTAACTCTTGGTAAAAAAATGTTAAAAGAAGGAGTTACAACTTACTTCCCAACAACAATGACACAAGCTCCAGAAGCGATTGAAGCGGCGCTAAGTGCTGCGAAGAAAGCGAAAGATAAAGGAGCACATTTCGAATATATTCACTTAGAAGGACCATATGTTTCAAAAAAACGTGCGGGTGCACAACCACTTGAACATATTGTTCCTGCGAGTATCGAGCAATTTAAACAATGGCAGGAAGCAAGCGGTAATCTAATTAAATTAGTAACATATGCACCGGAAGAAGAAGGTGCGTTAGAGTTTGAACAGTATCTTGCTGAAACAGGTGTTGTTGGCACAATGGGGCATACAGATGCGATTGATGCACAACTGAAAAATAGAAAAATTACACATGCAACACATTTATACAATCAAATGCGTGGATTACATCATCGTGAACCAGGAGTTGTTGGTCATGTGTTATTAAATCCAGATGTAATGGTTGAAGTAATTACAGATGGTATTCACATTCACCCTGATATGGTGAAATTAGCATATAAATTAAAAGGACCGAAAAAAGTAAGTGTCATTACAGATGCAATGCGTGCAAAAGGTCTTGAAGAAGGATTATATGAGCTTGGCGGACAGCCAGTACATGTAAAAGATGGCAGTGCCCGATTAGAAGATGGAACGTTAGCTGGTAGTATTTTGAAAATGGATCAAGCTTTCCGAAATGTAATTGAATTTACAGGATGCTCAATCGAGGAGGCAGTGTTAATGACATCAGTTAACCAAGCAGAAGAGTTTGGATTAAATAATAAAGGCGCGTTAGCGGCAGGCAAAGATGCAGACTTTGTTGTTATGACTGAAGAATTACATGTATATGATACGGTTCGTTTAGGAATTCATATGAAGGAAGGGAAGTAATTAGATGAATATTCTTGTTGTAAAAACTCCAGAAGAATTAGCAGAAGCAGGTTATAAGTTAATTAAAGAGGTTGTAAAATCAAAAGAAAATCCAACTTTAGGAATGGCTACAGGAAGCTCTCCATTAGGTATTTATGCAGAAATGCGAAAAAATAAACTTGATACAAGTCATGCAACCACTGTAAACTTAGATGAGTACGTAAATTTACCACACGAAGATAAAAACAGCTATCACTATTTCATGCAAGAACAGTTGTTTGATCATCTTCCATTTAAACAAACTTATGTACCGAATGGGATGGCAAGTGATTTAGAGGAAGAGTGCAAGCGTTATGAAGGCATTCTAGTAGCTAACCCAGTTGACTTACAGATTCTTGGAATCGGTGAAAACGGTCACATCGGATTTAATGAGCCAGGAACACCATTTAATTCTCCAACTAACATTGTAGAATTAACAGAATCTACGCGCCAAGCAAACCTTCGCTTCTTTGAAAATGAAGAAGATGTGCCAACTCATGCGATTACAATGGGAATTGGAAGTATTATGAAAGCGAAACAAATTCTACTTGTTGCTATGGGATCTAAAAAGGCAGAAGCTATTAAAGAATTATTGCAAGGTGAATATAGTGAGGCGTGTCCTGCGACAGTTTTACAACGTCATCCGAATGTAACCGTAATCGCAGATCCAGAAGCTCTATCTTTATGCAGTGAGGCGATTGCTGATGAACATCGACAAGTATTCACCATTTCCGATCTATTATCAGATTCAAGAGTGGGTGAAACAGCTAATTGAGGAAGGCGAATGGAAGCCGGGAGATAAAATTCCATCTGAGAATGAACTTTGTGATAAGTTCGAAGTGAGTCGTATGACAATCAGACAGGCGATTAATAACTTAGTGGAACAAGGTTATTTATACCGGAAACGTGGGATTGGAACGTTCGTCCAACTTCCGAAAGTGGAGCAAAAGTTGCAAGGAATGACGGGATTCACAGAAGATATGATTTCTCGTGGTATGAAACCGAGCAGCCAGTTATTAAGTTTCCGCCTAGTTCCAGCTACTGCTAAAATAGCAGACCGGCTGAGAATACAAGAGGGAGAATCGGTTTATGAAGTGAGGCGTACGCGCTTAGCTGATGACGAACCGATTGCATTTGAGACGACATATTTGTCGCCAACTCTTGTGAAAGATATTAACGAAGAAATATTGCAACAATCTTTATATGAACATTTAGAGAAAAAACTGGGCTTTAAGCTTGTTCGCGCTACTCAATCAATTGAAGCTTCAATTGCAACGGATAATGAAGCTGAACATCTGCATATTCCTAAAAAGGCGCCTGTACTTGTAATGCGTCAATGGTCATATTCAGAAGGTGAGTTACCGTTAGAGTATGTGAAATGTATTTATCGTGGGGATCGTTACAAGTTTATTACGAACATCGCACGTAACAAGTAATATATTTCAGTTTGTGAAGTACAGTGAACTTTGATGTTTTCAACATGTAAAGAAATAAAAATACGACTCATCCTTATAAGGATCGAGTCGTGTTTTTATTTGCTTCTTCATTATAAACAAGTACTTGGTTAACGGCATCTTTGACAGCATCTACTACATAGTGAGCGTGCTCTTTTACCGCGTCATCAGCTTGAGACATAGCAAAACTATGCGGAGTTAAAGAAAACATTGGAATATCATTGTAAGAATCCCCTATGCACGCAACCTCCTCTGGTTGTATTTGAAACTCTTGTAATAAAACAGAAATAGCAGAACCTTTACTAATATTTGGTGGCATTACATCTAAACATTGTTCAGCTGAAATGAAAGTACTAACTTTTCCACGGAATTTTTCATCAATCTTTTTTTGAAGGAGTTGTAAGTTTTCCTTTGTTCCACCGATAGAAATTTTATTTGGAAAAATTGTATCATCGATTTTCTGTAATAAATTTGGTTCTTCAACAGAAGTCATTGTTATTTGTTTTTCGAGTTCATGAATAAAAGGTGTCTTTTCTTCAATATAGTAATTATGCTCATCACTTACATAACGGAAATAAGGGTCTTCATTTGTCATTGCTAACAAATCAGGTAGAATACTGGAATCGAATGTTGCAGATAATAGTTGTTTATTTTCTTGTGTATATACGAAAACACCGTTCACACTAATGCGATGGAAATTTGTATTTACAGCCTTCATTAAGTCTGCGATTTCATTATCAAGTCGCCCGGAAGCGAAACAAAGAATAACATTTTGCTCAGCAAGACTGCGAAGTGCTACAATATCTTGTTCATCAATTAGACCTCCATGTTGCATCATTGTACCGTCAATATCACTTACAAACATTTTAATCATGTTGCTATCTCCTTTCTATGTACAGTCGCTCTTACATTATACGCATCATATATAAACATGTCTAAAAAATGAATTTTTATCAAATGGTAGATGTTTTACATTGACGACAAAGAAGAATGTTCTGTAACATAAAAGTAGGCTATTTAAGTACGAGGGTGGTGTTATATGAGTAATTATCTAGAAATTAAAAAAGTTTTAAATAATAATGTCATCATTGCTAGCCATCCTGAACACGAGGAAGTAGTAGTGATCGGTAAAGGAATTGGATTTGGAAAAAAGGCTGAAGATGTGTTGGAGCAAGAACAAATTGAGAAAATGTTTGTTTTAAAAAATGAACGTGATCGAGAACAATACAAACTTTTAGTGCCACATGTGAGTGAAAAGCTAATTGAATTGATGAATGATATTATGTTATACATTCAAGAAAAAGCGGAGTCTCCATTAAATGAACATATTCATATCGCTTTAACAGATCATATTTCTTTTGCAATTAAAAGACTGAAACAAGGACTTACAATAGATAATCCTTTTTTAGTTGAAACGAAAATGCTATATCCAGAGGAATATGAAATTGCTGAAGGAGTTGTGCAACTTTTAAATTCTCGTTTGCAAATTATATTGCCAGAAGGAGAAGTAGGCTTTATCGCACTCCATATTTACAGCTCGCTTACAAACTCTGATTTATCTTCTGTTAATCAAAATTCCCGTCTTATTGCACAACTTGTGTCTTTAATTGAGATAAACCTACAAATTACATTAGACCAAGAAAGCATTCATTATTTACGCCTTATTCGTCATTTGCAATATGCTATTGAACGGGTGAAAAAAGGAGAAAAAGTAGAAGAAGCACAAAGTTTTGCTGATTTATTAAAATTAGAATATCCAGTTTGTTACAATTTGGCATGGAAGCTAGTCAAAGTAATGCAGAAAGAATTACAACTTCCTGTTTATGAAGCGGAGAGTATTTATTTAACGATGCATTTACAACGATTAGTGAAAGCAGAACATGTGTAAAAAGACATATATTTTTGTCTAAAATGAAAACGTTAAAAAAAATGATTGAATCGCTTACAATAGTTATGTATAATAACTATTGCAAAGTTATACAAAATTCGACAAACACATTAAGGTAAATAACGAAAACGTTTGCTTTAATTATAGTGAACTTATACGTAATCCTATTTTTGACACGTGTTACTGATTCGATCAGGCATGAGTGGAGAAAAGTTGGGAATGTAAGCTAAAGAAAGGGACATACTACCCTTTGTATAGCTATCGTTCTATCTTTTTTTTCCTCATGCCTTTTTGGCGTTTGTCGAAAAGTATCAATATAGATAAGAGAGGAAGGGTTTCCATGTTTAAGAAGATCTTTGGTGTTCTTCAAAAAGTCGGAAAAGCGCTTATGCTTCCAGTAGCGATTTTACCGGCAGCAGGTATTTTACTTGGATTTGGTAATGCATTTCAAAATCCACAACTAACAAATGTTATCCCTGCTTTAAAAGCAGATTGGTTCGTAATGGTTGCAAAAATTATGGAACAATCGGGTGATATTATTTTCGCTAACCTTGCGCTATTATTCGCAGTTGGGGTAGCAATCGGTTTAGCTGGTGGAGACGGAGTAGCTGGTTTAGCAGCGTTCGTCGGCTACTTAATTATGAACAAAACGATGAGTGTGTTCTTAGAAGTAGATAAACTAGTGAAAGTAACAAGCACTGGAACAGATCCAGTGAAAATTGGATTTTCAGATCCAGCATATGCAAACGTATTAGGAATCCCAACGCTGCAAACAGGAGTGTTTGGTGGTATTATCGTCGGGATAGTAGCGGCATATTGCTATAATAAATACTTCAACATTGAATTACCATCATACTTAGGTTTCTTTGCAGGTAAGCGTTTCGTACCGATCGCAACTGCAACATTCTCTTTAGTAGTAGGTATTATCATGTGCTTCGTTTGGCCATACATTCAGGGTGGCTTAAATACGTTCTCACATCAAATGATTGATGCAAATAGAACGATAGCAGCATTTATATTCGGTTTAATCGAACGTTCATTAATTCCATTTGGATTACATCATATTTTCTATTCACCGTTCTGGTTCGAATTCGGTCAGTATACAAATGCAGCTGGCGAATTAATCCGTGGTGACCAAAAAATCTTTATGGCACAGTTAAAAGACGGCGTAGAATTAACAGCTGGTACATTTACAACTGGTAAGTATCCGTTCATGATGTTCGGTCTTCCAGCAGCAGCTTTAGCAATGTACCATGAAGCACGTCCAGAAAATAAAAAATTAGCAGCTGGGATTTTAGGATCTGCTGCATTAACATCTTTCTTAACAGGTATTACAGAACCGCTTGAATTTTCATTCTTATTCGTAGCACCAGTATTATTTGGAATCCATGCAGTATTCGCTGGTCTATCATTTATGACAATGCAAATTTTAGGTGTTAAAATTGGTATGACATTCTCTGGTGGTTTAATTGACTTCATATTATTTGGTGTACTACCAGGTCGTACGGCATGGTGGTGGGTAATTATTGTTGGTCTTGTACTAGCAGTTATTTACTACTTCGGATTCCGTTTCGCAATCCGTAAATGGAACTTAAAAACACCTGGTCGTGAAGTAGCGAATGCTAATGAAGGCGCAGGGAAAACAGAAGCAGGAGAACTTCCACGTGAAGTATTAGTAGCACTTGGTGGTAAAGAAAACATTGCTTCATTAGATGCTTGTATTACTCGTTTACGCGTTCAAGTTAACGAACAAAAAAATGTAAATAAAGACCGCTTAAAAGAGCTTGGAGCAGCTGGTGTACTTGAAGTTGGAAATAACATTCAAGCTATTTTCGGACCGAAATCTGACACATTAAAATCACAAATTCATGATATTATGTCAGGTCGTACACCTCATGTTGAAAAAGAAGAGCCTGTAAAAGCGGAAGAAGCTCCTCAACAGGTTGATGGAAATGAAACAATCGTTTCACCAATTGAAGGGAAAATCTTACCGATTACAGAAGTACCTGACCAAGTATTCTCAGGGAAAATGATGGGAGATGGATTTGCGATTGAGCCAACAGAAGGAACAGTAGTTTCTCCGGTTAATGGTGAGATTGTAAATGTATTCCCTACAAAACATGCGATTGGTATTCAGTCTGAAGGAGGAAAAGAAATTTTAATCCACTTCGGTATTGATACTGTAAAATTAAATGGTGAAGGCTTTGAAGCGCTTGTAGCACAAGGTGATAAAGTGAAGCAAGGACAACCATTATTAAAAGTAGATCTTGCATTTGTAAAAGAAAATGCACCATCTATTATTACACCAATCGTCTTTACGAATTTACAACAAGGGCAACAAGTCGAATTGAAAAAAGATGGAAATGTTAAGAAGGGCGAAAACGCTATTATTGACATTCAGTAGGAATTTGACGCAAAATGTTTATAATTATAATAGGCGATGTGGTTGACCGAACATCGCCTATTATATACAATAGATGATGTAGTACTCACGTCTATACAACTAAAAAAATACTGTATTTAAAGGAGATAAATTATCATGGAAAAAATCTTTAAAGTAACTAGCGACTCAGGAATTCATGCTCGTCCAGCAACTCTACTTGTAAACACTGCAAGCAAATTCGGTTCTGACATTAACTTAGAGTATAACGGGAAAAACGTTAACTTAAAATCAATCATGGGTGTTATGTCTTTAGGAATTCAACAAGGCGCGGAAATTAAGGTCACTGCAAATGGTGATGATGCAGCTCAAGCACTAGCAGCTATCGAAGAAACTATGAAAAACGAAGGATTAGGAGAATAATGACTCTTAACATCCAAGGGATCGCTGCATCAAGTGGGATTGCTATTGCAAAGGCTTTCAGACTTGAGAATCCTGAATTTAACATTGAAAAGAAATCAATTACAAACGAAGCTGCTGAAATTGCACGCTTAGACGCTGCGCTTGAGAAAGCAAAATCTGAACTAGAAGCTATTAAGGACCACGCTTTTGCTGAGCTAGGTGCTGATAAAGCTGCTATCTTTGAAGCACATTTATTAGTATTAAATGATCCAGAATTAGTAAATCCAGTAAAAGATAAAGTAAATAGCGAAAAAGTAAATGCTGAATTTGCAATGGATGAAGTTGCATCAATGTTTATTTCTATGTTTGAAAACATGGATAACGAATATATGAAAGAACGTGCTGCGGATATTCGCGACGTAACAAAACGTGTTCTTGCACATTTACTAGGAATTAACTTCTCAAACCCTGGTACAATTTCTGAAGAAGTAATCATCATTGCTGAAGATTTAACACCATCTGATACAGCTCAGTTAAACCGTAAGTATGCAAAAGGTTTCACAACTGATATCGGTGGACGTACATCTCACTCTGCAATTATGGCTCGTTCTATGGAAATTCCAGCTGTTGTTGGTACGAAAGTTGTTATGGAGAAAATCCAAAACGGCGATATCGTAATCATTGACGGTTTAGATGGAGAAGTAATTGTAAACCCATCTGAAGAAACTCTTCGTTCTTTTGAAGAAAAGAAAGCGAAATTTGAAGAGCAAAAAGCTGTATGGGCAAAATTAAAAGATCAAGCAACTGTAACAAGTGATGGACATCACGTTGAGCTTGTTGCTAATATCGGAACACCAAATGATGTACAAGGTATTATCGATAATGGCGGAGAAGGCGTTGGTTTATACCGTACAGAATTCTTATACATGGGCCGTGACAATCTTCCAACAGAAGAAGAGCAGTTCGAAGCGTATAAAGCAGTTCTTGAAGGTGTAAAAGAAGATCAACCAGTCGTTGTTCGTACACTTGACATCGGTGGAGATAAAGAGCTTCCATACTTACATTTACCAAAAGAAATGAACCCATTCTTAGGATACCGTGCAATTCGCTTATGTCTTGATGAGCAAGATGTGTTCCGTACACAACTTCGTGCATTACTTCGTGCTAGCGTATACGGTAACTTAAAAATTATGTTCCCAATGATTGCAACTCTTGATGAGTTCCGTCAAGCGAAAGCAATCTTATTAGAAGAGAAAGAAAGACTTGTTCAAGCGGGTACAACTGTTTCTGATTCTATTGAAATTGGTATGATGGTTGAAATTCCAGCTTCAGCAGTATTAGCAGATCAGTTCGCAAAAGAGGTTGATTTCTTCTCTATCGGAACAAATGACTTAATCCAATACACAATGGCTGCAGACCGTATGAACGAACGTGTAGCTTACTTATACCAACCATATAACCCATCTATTTTACGTCTTGTAAAAATGGTTATCGATGCTGCTCATAAAGAAGGCAAGTGGGCTGGTATGTGTGGTGAGATGGCGGGAGATTCACTTGCTATCCCATTATTATTAGGCTTAGGTTTAGATGAGTTCAGTATGAGTGCAACATCTATTCTTCCTGCAAGAACACAACTAAGTAAGTTGTCAAAAGCAGAAATGGAAACTTTAGCAGAAAAGGCATTAATGATGTCAACTGCTGAAGAAGTTGTTGAACTAGTTAAAAGCATATAATAATAAAAAAACCTGAGTCGATTTGAAATCGGTCTCAGGTTTTTTCTATGAGAAAAGTAAATCATTGTTCTACCTTTATTTTATAGAGGATTAAAAGAAGAGTTAGATAGCGATCGCAATGACATCAGTTGGGCAAACACGTAAAATACCTGTAAAAGTATCTCTATTTCCTTGATTATCTTTTCCACCTTGACCTTGACCTTGACCTTGACCTTGTTGCATTGCTAAAGCAACGCCGTTAGCAAATCCCTCAAATACAACATTGTGAAAAGTTCCATTTCCTCTAATCTTTAAGAAAGAAATTTCTGTTCCAACTGAAATGTTTCTAAGGACGTTACATACAGCAGGTCGTTGCTCTCTAACTTCTTCTCTTTCACGATTATGACACTCTCTAAAATCATCTCGACATCCAAAAGTTCCAAACATAATCCTCATCACCCCCTTCACACTTATAATCTATGTAAGTTCGGCAGTCGGTGACTGGACAGATAATGGAAATTTTTCTAGGGTATTTTCTCATTTTAAATGACTAGATGGGTATTTAGTATGGAATGATGTTTAAAATAGGGGAAATATCACAAAAAAATGTAAAGACCACCGAAATGAATGAAATAGGTAGCCTTTACACTTTTTTACTTTTATATAAAACGATGATATATACAGGAAGAGCTAAGAGTAGTGGTGCAATGGATCGTGCAGTATGTTTTTCTGCTTCTAATTGTAACGCTTCTTCTTTAGGGAATTGTAACACTGATATGTTTGCAGCATCGCCAATAAAATATAGCAGCAGTACAGTTACTATGTAACTTAAAAGTGCGATAAAGCTTCCGTATGAACTCAATGAAAATCCCTCTCTTGTTATCTATTTGTTATCATTGTATCACAATTGTAACAAAAATACACGGTTATATTTCGATACTTTAACAAAATTCGACACAAAACGCCATATTTGTTTATAGGGATAGCATGAAAATTACGATTTCTCTATGTGTAGATGTCGAATAATACATTTTAATATTACGGATGTGTGACAGAGTATAAAAAAACGAAGGTAATGAAATTACCTTCGTTTTTTTATTATTTCGCCCATTCGCTCACTTGTTCTACGCTCATGCGCGGTGCAGGGTGACCTTTTAAAGTTGATTCACCAATTGTAATAAGCATAATTGGCACGTAACGAGATGAAACATTAAATTCTTCCATTAGTGCTTGTGGGTTGAAACCACCAATTGCGCAAGTATCCCAGCCAGTTGCTTTAGCAGCAAGCATAAGTTGCATTGCTGCTAAAGCAGCATTTGAAAAGGCAGCATCTCGTGGGTATTGCTCACGAGTATATGCAGATTCAATGTTTTTAGCTAAGCGCTCTTTTGCTTCTTCTTTCATAAATCCTTGTTCTACAATTGGACCGTAAACAGGTTCAACATTTTTATATGCTTCTAAATCACCTAAAATAGCGACTACGGCAGAAGCATCAAGAATTTGTTGTTGGTTATAAGCAATTGGGTGTAATCGTTTTTGTACGTCTTCGCCTTGGAAAACAAAGAATTTCCAATGTTGCAAGTTCCAAGCAGAAGGTGCTTGAACAGCTGCTTTTAAAATTTCGTGTAATTCTGCACTGGAAATTTCTTTTTCAGGGTTGAATGCACGTGTAGATGTGCGTTCATATAAAACGTTAAAAAAGTCACTGTTTGTCATTATATATCCTCCAAATTACATATCAGCTTAATTTAAAATACATGTAATATATTCTACTTACATTTTGTAAGTTATTGAATTTAAGAATATAATAACTTTATTTTAATTGTCAAGTTTTAAGTAATAAGGAGGGCATTCATACAAACGATACAATTCATATAATCATACACTAAAAAAGGAATTTCTAGAGTAGATAAGCGAAGATAACATTCTCAATTAGCTTGTTAATATGTATCCCTCACTAATCGGATTTTTTTGAGTACAATCTTTTATAAAATGATTGTGAGGAATTCAGCAAAACAAGATATATGAAGTGAGTGAAGACTAGTGATGAACATACTACATTTTTTATTAGAGAATACTGTTTTCCAAAATGTATTACAAGATCTTCAGTTGAATGTCCTTTATATAGAAGATGGATGTACACATCAACAAACGATAGAAAATGTCCATCCAAAATGTATGTTTATAGCAAATAGTTTTGAAGAAGGAGAAATATTGTTTCATAGAACTAGACCGCATATTGTAATTATGTATGTAACAGATGTTACTCAAATAAAATATATAAAGAATATATATGATTCACGGAGTACATTCATTATCATTTGGGATCAACAGATAAACAATGAGTTTGCAGATTTACTTATGTTAGGAATACGTAATATTGTTATAGCGCCAGTAACCCCACAAGTGGTACTAGAGGAAGTGAATAAGAGTTTATATCAGCTTTCTTTAGTGCGGCAAGTAAGTTTACAACAAGAATTACTTCAAACGATGTTTGATTTTCAAAATGATTTATTATTTATAGTAGAAGATGATGAGATTGTTGATTGTAATACAAATTTCTTGGAATTTTTCGGGTATGAAAATTTATTTGAATATCGTGAACAGCATTTAGTATTTGCAGAACATCTTATTAGAGAGAATGGCTATTATTCGACGACTCACGATATAACATGGCTGGATGATACTTTATCAAATGGAAGAAGAATTAAGATGTACAATTATGAAGGAGAAGCGTATACCTTTTTATTACGTGCGACACCATTACCAGAAGACTTATCACGATTTATAGTAAAGTGCACAGAGATTACAGAATTAGATGAAATCTATCAAGAGCAAGAAAGACTGGCTATGATAGACTCATTGACAGAAATATATAATCGCTTGAAATTCCAACAAATATTGGAGACAGAGTGGGAGAATGTATTGCGTAATGATGAAAAAGTTGCACTTATTTTGTTTGATATAGATAATTTTAAATCAGTAAATGACACATATGGTCATGATTTTGGCGATTTAGCATTAATACAACTTGCAGATCTTATGAAATCTAAAGTTGAAGATCAACATGTATTTGCAAGATGGGGAGGAGAGGAATTTATAATATTAGTGACAAATACGGTAGAAAAAGAAGCGTTTCAAGTTGCGGAATCATTGCGATTTTTCATTGAAACAAAGCATTTCTCTGGAATTTCGAAATTAACAGCAAGTTTTGGAGTTGCGTTATATGAGCAAGGAATTACAAGAGAAGAGTTAATGCAAAGAGCGGATATTGCATTATATGAAGCGAAAAAAAATGGGAAAAATCAAGTATGTATATATAGAAAAGAAAAAATGTGATTTTTCGCAACAAAATGTTGCGATTTTTTTTTATTACCCGATAATAGAATGTGGGGTCCATTTTAAATGAAGTAATTACGGAGGAACAACATGATAAAAAAAATAATGACTATGGCTTCACTGTCTGCTGTTGTTTGCGGAGGAGTATACTATTTTCTCTATAGTCCCAATCTAAAGGAGCAAACAGTATTAACAACAAAGGTAACGCCCGCTATTGAGTCAGAAGTACAGGATAATATAGAAGAAAAAGAAGAACAACAAATTGATTATGCTAGTATATCTCAAAAGTTAGATCAATATTTAATAGGAAAGCAATTTAATGGGACAGTTTTGGTGACAGATAAAGAACATGTTATATTGAATAAAGGGTATGGATATGCTGACGTTCAAAATAAAATAGAAAATACGCCTCAAACAAAATATCGTATCGGTTCTATTACGAAAACAGTTGTTGCTACATCTATTTTACAGTTACAAGAACAAGGGAAGTTAAATATTCAAGACAATGTAAATAAATACATTCCTTCATTTCCAGCAGATAAAAATGTCACTTTATATCATCTATTAACGCATACATCAGGTTTACCGGAAAATGGAAAAGGGAAGGTTAATGTAGCTTCACGTATACATTTAATAAATTGGATTGGAAGTCAGAAATTAGAGTTTCCACCAGGATCAGGTTGGAAGTATACGGATTATAATTATATGGTGCTTGCTTATATTATAGAAAATATAACGAAAAAGCCTTTAGGAGATTATATAAAAGAAAATATATTTACAAAAGCAGAGATGCATGAATCAGGTATGGGAAATATGGTGCCTGGAGACACGAATTTCACGAAGGGTTATGTGAAGAAAGATCAAGTACTTGTACCTGCACAAGAAGTAAAGATGGACTGGTTATATGGTTGTGGTGAGATGTATACGACAGTTGGGGATATGAAAAAATTAGACGAAGCGATAATAAATGGCAAGCTTCTATCAGAACAAAGTATACAAGTGATGTTTACACCTTCACAAGAAAGAAAATATGCATTTAGTTTTTACATATATCCAGATTATTTTCACAACCATGGTGTACTCTCTGGTTGGAATACGTTTAATAATTTTAATAAAGATAAAGGAACATTTGTTATACTATTTTCAAATGTGAAAAATAGTTTGGATGATGATTTTAATAAAGAGTTTCGAAAGATGGTAAATGATTTATTAGAACAAAGGGGATGAGAATATGGAACGTAAAAATTTATCAATTGGTTTCATTGGTATTGGTGTGATGGGAAAAAGTATGGTTCATCATTTAATGCAAAACGGTTATAAAGTATATGTATATAACAGAACGAAGGAAAAAGCGGATTCTTTAGTACAAGAGGGTGCAAGTTGGTGTAATACACCGAAGGCGTTAGTAAAGCAAGTTGATGTTGTTATGACGATGGTTGGATATCCTCATGATGTAGAAGAAGTGTACTTCGGGATAGATGGAATTTTAGAACATGGAAATGAAGGTACGATAGCAATTGACTTTACAACATCTACACCAACATTGGCAAAACGTATTAATGAAGTTGCGAAAAGAAAGAACATATATACACTAGATGCACCTGTATCTGGGGGAGATGTTGGGGCTAAAGAAGCAAAACTAGCAATTATGGTAGGTGGAGAGAAAGAAATATATGATAGATGCTTGCCTCTATTTGAAAAACTAGGAACAAATATCCAGTTGCAAGGACCAGCTGGGAGTGGACAGCATACAAAAATGTGTAATCAAATTGCAATTGCTTCTAACATGGTAGGGGTATGTGAAGCGGTAGCATATGCGAAAAAGGCCGGACTTAATGCAGATAAAGTATTAGAGAGTATTTCAACTGGTGCAGCAGGTAGCTGGTCATTAAGTAATTTAGCTCCTCGAATGTTAAAGGGAGATTTTGAACCTGGTTTTTATGTAAAGCATTTTATGAAGGATATGAAGATTGCTTTAGATGAGGCTGGAAAATTACAATTACCAGTACCAGGTTTAAGTTTAGCGAAGAAATTGTATGAAGAGTTAATCGAAGATGGAGAAGAGAATAGCGGGACACAAGTATTATATAAAAAGTATATAAGGGGGTAAATGAGATGGATCTTCAAAAGTTTGATGAGATGATTGATGCTGTACAGCGAGCAACTTGTGTACAGATTAATGATAAGCAAAAAGAGGCTTTTAAACAAAAATATGATTTTGAGCCAAAGTTCGAATATGGACGAGATGAGAAAGGACATTATGTTATCCGAACCTCGAAAAAGATGTTAGAGGAAATGGATTTTTATTTGGCATTGAAATATGATCGGGATGGAATTGCCCTTTATATGCATGCTGAGATTGAAGGGACATGTCATGTATCCGTTAGCTATAGTGAAGATGCACTTCATTTGCAAGAATTGTTTCAATTTCTAGAAGAAAATAAATAAAAAGTCCTCATTTGAGGACTTTTTATTTAGGCAGGCATAATATTTAAGTTGTATAATTATAGGCTCGAAGCGCGACGGCATCGTTCAATTGGGAATGGAATAACTTGAGCAATGTGATTAGGGCCGAGCTGTTTTGCGCGAGCATGGCGTAATATATAAAATGCGCACAGAATAGCGATAGGAATAGCACCATATAAACCGAAAAATAAAGCGCTTACACAAGAAGCGACAAAACCTAAAACACCAACTTCTAATTCTTCCATAATAGCTCCTAAAATAACAGGAATAGCTCCGCATGAAACTCCTAGTATAAGTGCGATAAGTAAACTCATGATTATCCCCCTCTGTTTGCAATATTCTTTTCCTTCTTATTAGTTGTAGTATATCATACGCAAAACAGAATTTTCA
>NZ_JAKUGX010000024.1:0-79336 GCF_022664195.1 Bacillus cereus group sp. BfR-BA-01316 | reverse complement strand
CCCCAGAACCGTTGCCCCCAGAGCCGTTGCCACCAGAACCACTGCCGTCAGAACCGTTGCCGCCAGAGCCGTTGCCGTCAGAACCACTGCCGCCAGAACCACTGCCCCCAGAACCGTTGCCACCAGAGCCATTGCCGTCAGAACCACTATCGTCCTGAGAACCATTGTTTCCTGGAGGTTTATTATTATCTTTTGAATTACCTTCTGCTAAATTATCGTTATTTTGCACAATAGCGTTTGTTATTGGATGGAAGTTTTCAGTGGCAGCATTACCAATATTTAAGCCGCTAAAAAAAGATAAAGAAAGTGTTGATGCTAAAATGAAGATTTTTGTCATTGTTTTCCTCCTGAAGAAAAAATTATTGTTCCATCTAAAATACATCCCTTTGTAATATTTCATAGGAAAAAGAGTTTTATGCAAAAAAAAACTATATATAGAAAAAGGTGGTGTATTTCTAAAGGGAGAAAAGAGTTAATGTAAATTCCCTACAAATAGTAGAGTGATGGAGAATTTACACTCATAACAGTAGAGGAAGTGGCAACGGATGAAAGAATATATTGCATTTGATATTGGTGGTACGCAAATTAAATATGGAATTGTTTCAGAAATAGGGATAGTACTAATGCATAAAAAGGTCCCAACAGAAATTTACTTGGGCGGGGAACAAATTGTTCAAAAGCTTATATATTCATCAAAAAAGTTAATGTCTGAACATACTATTTCCGGAATTGGTATTAGTAACCTTGCTTATATTTTTAATCCGAAAATGATTATTATTGGTGGGGGAATTACTGAAAGAGGAGATGATTTCTTAAATGAAGTGAAGGAAGGGATAGGAACATACTTAAATCAAGAGATTTATAGTAATTGTGAGATTAAACTTGCGCAAAGCGGCAATTGTGCAGGAATGATTGGTTCTATTTACCACTTATTACATCAGTATAAATAAATATAGTATCTGTTTTCATATAATTAAGAATTTATCCTTTTTCTCATTAGATAAATAATGCTACAATATAAGAGGAGAATACAATGTTTTCCGATTTGGAAAATGCTTTGTAGAAAGGAAGAAACTTCATGCCTATTATTTTAGAAAAAGGACAAAAGATTGATTTAACGAAAGGACAACCGAGAGTAGCGAAACTGCAGGTTGGCTTAGGCTGGGATCCAATTGGGCAATCAGGTGGGTTTCTGTCTTCTTTATTTGGAAGTAAACCAAGTGTAGATTGTGATGCATCTGTTGTTATGTTAGAAGGGGATCGTTTTTTAAACAAAAATGATCTAGTTTACTTCGGCAACAAACTTTCTACTTGTGGTAGTATCATTCATTCAGGAGATAATTTAACAGGTGAAGGCGCTGGTGACGACGAAACAATTTTCGTAGAATTACATAAAGTTCCGAGCCGTATTAATCGTTTAGTATTCGTTGTAAATATTTATGACTGTGTAAATCGTCGTCAAGATTTTGGGATGATTCGCAATGCATATATTCGTATTCAAAACCCACAAACAGGTGAAGAATTAGCACGTTATAATTTGTCAGATAATTACGCTGGCAAAATGACTTTAATTGCAGGGGAAATGTATCGAGACGGAAACGAATGGAAGTTTTCAGCAGTTGGAGAAGGAACACAAGATAAAAACTTAAGTGAGATTGTATCACGTTACCAATAAAATAAACCAAGGAGGAATCGTATATGGCATCAATTTCATTGAAAAAAGGACAAAAGGTAGACTTAACAAAAGCAAATCCAGGTCTTTCGAAAGTTCTTGTAGGACTTGGTTGGGATACGAATCGTTATGACGGACAAAACGATTTCGATTTAGATGTTAGTATCTTCTTAGTAGGTGCTAACGGTAAAGTTTCAGGAGCAGAGGATTTCGTCTTCTATAATAATCCAAAAGGTGCGAATGGTGCTGTAGAGCATTTAGGAGATAACCGTACAGGTGACGGTGAAGGCGACGATGAAACAATTAAAATAGACTTAAAAAATGTTCCTGCACATATCGAACGTATTTGCTTCACAATCACAATATATGATGGAGAAGGCCGTAGCCAAAACTTCGGACAAGTTTCTAACTCTTTCGTACGCATTCTGGATGAAGAAAAGAATGCAGAATTAATTCGTTACGATTTAGGAGAAGATTTCTCTATTGAAACGGCTGTAGTAGTAAGCGAATTATACCGTCACGCAGGTGAATGGAAATTCAATGCAATCGGAAGTGGATTCCAAGGTGGATTAGGTTCTCTATGTAATAACTTTGGTTTAGATGTAGAGTAATAGCTTTATATATCCATCAGTGAAACGTATATTTACTGATGGATATATTTTTTGAAATTAAAATATAGAGGTGAATATATATGGTTATTCAATTACAAAAAGGACAGAAAATTGATTTAGCTAAAACAAGCCCAGGTTTATCAAGAGCAGTAATTGGTCTTGGATGGGATATTAAATCTTATGATGGTGGATCTGATTTCGATTTGGATGCATCTGCCTTTTTATTAGATGTGAACGGGAAATGTACGAAGGAAACTAATTTTATTTTCTATAATAATTTACAGTCTCCTTGTGAATCAGTTTTACATACAGGAGATAACCGTACAGGTGCAGGTGATGGTGATGATGAGCAACTTGTTGTCGATTTGAAAAAGGTTCCAGCAGATGTTCATAAAATTGCTATTACAGTTACAATTTATGATGGAGAAGGCCGTAATCAAAACTTTGGACAGGTTGCAAATGCATTCGTTCGTTTAGCAAATGAAGAAACAAACGAAGAAGTTCTTCGTTTTGATTTAGGGGAAGATTTCTCCATTGAAACAGCAGTTGTCTTTTGTGAATTATATCGTCATAATGGACAGTGGAAGTTTAGTGCAGTAGGAAGCGGATTCCAAGGTGGATTAGGTGCGCTTGTAAGAGCGTATGGCTTGGATGCATAAGAAGGGAAACGGCATTCGTTTCCTTTTTTTGACCTTTCTATAAATCTAGCAAAGAATAGGGGATAAAGGTAAGATGAGTATTTTGCAAGGAATCCTTGATACGTATGCTCAGTTTTTCGACTTGGACATGTGGATTAAAGTGTTACAAGATCCAGTATCTTGGGGGTTAATAGGTACACTTGTTGTACTTGAAGGGTTATTATCTGCTGACAATGCACTTGTGTTAGCGGTAATGGTAAAACATCTTCCAGAAGAAAAACGAAAAAAAGCATTATTCTATGGACTTATTGGAGCTTATGTATTCCGTTTTATTGCAATTGGAATCGGAATGTTCTTAATTAAATTGGCATGGGTAAAAGTGTTAGGTGCGCTTTACTTAGCTTGGCTGTCAAT
The DNA here is from genome assembly GCF_022664195.1 of Bacillus cereus group sp. BfR-BA-01316. NCBI lineage: Bacteria > Bacillati > Bacillota > Bacilli > Caryophanales > Bacillaceae > Bacillus > Bacillus cereus group sp. BfR-BA-01316. The sequence goes on along the minus strand of NZ_JAKUGX010000024.1, from coordinate 76,001 downwards.
TAAATATTTCATTGATAAAAGAAAAGGCACTTCAGAAGAAGAGGAAGCCCATGGTATGAACCAAAATAGTATTCTCTTCAGGATGTTCGGTGTTTTCTGGGGAACGGTTGCGATGGTTGAATTAATGGATATCGCATTCTCTGTAGATAGTGTACTTGCTGCATTTGGTGTATCGAATGAAGTTTGGATTTTACTATTAGGTGGAATGCTCGGTATTTTAATGATGCGCGGTATCGCTGGCGTATTCTTAAAATTGTTAGAGCGTATTCCAGAATTGGAGACGACAGCATATATTTTAATTTTAATTATTGCAGCAAAAATGCTATTGTCTGTCATTCATATTGAAGTAAGTCATACAGTGTTCTTTATTGTTTTAGTTGTAGCGTTTGGAGTAACATTTATAATTCACTACATGAAGAATAGTGGACAAGCACGAGAAGAAGTTGCAGCTACTAAAAATGAACATAAATAATTGAAATGGGTTTGCTCGTTATGCGAGCGCCCATTTTTTATAACTAAAAATAGTTTATAATAGAAGAGAGACTTTAGAAAAAACGTAAATGTTTTTGGAGGTGAACTGTTGTGTTTTCACGTTTTACACTTCAACCATGTGCATTAAAAGATGAATCAGATTTAAAGCAATTTGAAGCGCTTTTAGAAAAACGCCCACAATATGAACTGACAGAGAATGAGATGAAATTTAGTTATATAGCAAGTCGCATTCTTGGTGTTCCTAATGATGTAGATGAATATTTCAATGGGCTATTTGATTATAGTGAAGCAAAAGGGATCGAGGTTTTGCATGAACAAAATTTAAATAAGGTGATTGATCCCGAAAAATTGCGCCATATTCAAGAAGTTTTTGCATTACATCAAGAAGCACCGAATGGACTTACAGTAAATAGGCTTGTAGCACATTTGTCTGGAAAACAACTATTACCGCAAGTAGACAATCCTGATTTACAGCATTATATACATACGACGTTTATTTCTGTATTGAAATTGTATGAGAAACAACATAATCAATCTTTAAAAACAGAAGGATTCCGGCGTTTCTTAATCGATATGATTAAATTAAGTGAAAATTACGTAGCGAAGTGGTTCTCGACGATTAATTATAAGAAACAAATGCCGCGTATCGTTTGGTACGGTGATGCGACGGAGAGTCGTATATATTTCTTATACTTTCTTATTATGCTCGGCTGCGATGTGCTTTATTATCACCCAGAAGGAAAAGATGGATTTGAGAGTGTAGATGAGGAAGGAAAGACCTTTGTCGTATCTCATTCGGGCCGTATTTCATTGGAACCATTTCCTGATCGGCGTCGTGAACGCGTTGCAACAGTAGCTTATCAAGCTTCAAAAGAAATCGAGCAAGTACTTCACCACGATAATTCATTATTATACAAACCGTGGCAATTCCGTTCGTATACACCTGTAGCCCGTACGCTCAAAACGACGTACGATGAACTCTTTTTAATTACGAAAGAAAAGGCATTTGTACGTCCAACATTCTTTGTTGAAAATAAGCATATTTATATTCCTTCTTTATTTGCAAAAATATCAGGTGTTTCAAAGAATGATAAAGAATATTTTCAGCGATTAAAGGCTGTTACATCATTTGATAACAGTTTCTTGATTAATACATTCCCGTTTACGAAAGAACAAAAAGCGAATTTCCAATATCATTATCGAGATGCATTGGACCGCGGGGGGAAGTTACATCCGGATTTAATTATGAACAGCCATTGGTGGCCACATAAGCGTTTACCAGAAGGATTACAACATGGTATTGCAGAAGCAATCATCCATACGTGTGAAAGTGAAATGTGTAAACCAATTGCGAAAGAGACGAAACAGGATGTAGCACTGTATGTTTTCGCACAACTCTCTCAAATACCACCGAACATTTTAGAGCAGCTTGAGAAATTTGATTATTCGCAAGAAGTACCGAAAATTGTTATATTTAATAATGAGAAGAGCGGAGAATTAAGTCGTTCTGATGCTGTGTTATTACTATTTTTAAATCAAATTGGAGTAGATGTATTCCACTTTAATCCGACGGGGAGAAACGATATTGAACCGTATATTGAATCAGGAGCATTTGATTCACATTGGCTTGAAGAAGTTAATTTCGATCTTGAATTTCATGGTTCATCAGCCTATAAAAATTTATCACAAACAATAAAAGGACTATTTCGTCCATTTTTATAAGGAAAGGGAGAATACCATATGAATAACCCAGTCGTACTAGATTCGAAAACAGAATTGAATGAGCAAACCGCACAAGATGTTCGCTTGCAACTTAGACAAGATGCTGAAGTACAACGTATTTATAATGCAGTAGACATTAAAGACCAATTAGAATTAATCGAGCTTGGAAAAGAGCCTTCTATGGAGATTTCACGTTTCGCTGATCAAATTTTACATACAATGTCTTTATCGAAAGTAGAAGACTCTGGTGAATTATTAAAACAGCTGGGTAAAATTATGGACAGATTTGATAGTAAAGACTTTGCGGAAGAGAAAAGTGGGTTCTTCTCACGTATGTTCAAAAAAGCAGATAAAATGATTGAACAAATCTTTAGTAAGTATCAGACGATGGGTCGCGAAATGGATAAAGTATACGTAGAAATTACGAAGTATCAAGATGAAATGAAAAAATCAATTGGTACGTTAGATGGTTTATATGAGCAAAACTTAAAGTATTATTTAGACTTAGAAAAATACGTAGTAGCAGGGGAAATGTTATTAGAGCGTTTAAATACAGAGTTAGTTCCGATGTACGAAGAGCGCATACGTAATAATGATCAGTTAGCAGGTATTGAATTAGAATCGCTTAAAAACTCTGTTGAAATTTTAGAACAACGTATTGATGATTTAGAAAAAGCACGTATGGTTGCTCTATTAACAGCGCCACAAATTCGTATGATTCAACGCGGTAACAATAAATTAATCGGTAAAATCAATACAGCATTTATTACAACGATTCCTATCTTTAAAAATGGTATCATTCAAGCGGTAAATGCGAAACGTCAAAAGCTTGTTGCAGACTCTATGGCTGAGCTTGATCGCCGTACAAATGAATTACTTAAGAAAAATGCACAAAATATTGCAACTCAAAGTGTGGAAGTAGTGAGGATATCAGGTTCTTCTAGTATTAAGATGGAAACACTTGAGGAAACTTGGAACATTATTTCAAGAGGTATGCAAGAAACACAACAAATTGAAGAGCAAAATAAACGTGAGCGTGAAGAAAGTCGTAAGCGTATGGCTACATTAACAGAGAACATCAAAAAAGAATTACAAGGATAAAGTGAAACTATAATCAGTGGGGGTGTTGTTCATCCCCGACTGATTATTAGCCCTCACCAATCGGGCGTTTACGTGCAGCGGGGCTCCCGCCGAATTTTGAGGTGGGAGCCCCGCTGCACGGCAAATAGCGGGATAAACAAAAAGGCAATGAGGAATATTCCTCATTGCTTTTTATTTTCTCTTAAATAGTTTAATAATTTCATTCACAACAAGCGGAATGATACTTAACAAGAGAACAAATCCCCAATCTCGCATTGTTAATGCATGCACACCAAATATATTGGCAAGAGGTGGGATGGAGATGATACACACTTGCATAAGAACACCGATTAGAAGTGAGAAGACTAAATATTTATTTGTAAATAGCCCAATTGAAAAAATCGATTTCGTTCTTGAACGTAAGTTAAATGAATGAACGAGTTGAGAAAAACTAAGAACGACAAATGCCATCGTTTGAGCGTGTAATAGAGCATCTTCATCAATTTGACCTGGGAAGAGAGGAAATAAATTTGTATCTCCTGTATAGAGCTTTGCCCCAACGATAAAGGCTGTTAAAGTAAGAAGTCCAATTACAACCCCATTGAAAATAAGAAAAGGAACGCTGCCGCTAAATAAGCTTTCTTTCGCATGTCGTGGTTTTTCCTTCATTACATCTGGATCTTCAGGATCAACACCGAGTGATAATGCAGGCAGTGTATCTGTAATTAAATTTACCCACAAAATGTGAATAGGACGTAAAGGCGTCGCCCAGCCAAGTAAAATGGCTAAAAATAAAGCGATAATTTCGCCGAAGTTACAAGAGAGTAGGAAGAGAATGGACTTTTTAATATTACGATAAATATTTCTTCCTTCTTCAACAGCTTTCACAATAGATGAGAAGTTATCATCTGTTAAAACTACATCTGCTGCCCCTTTTGCGACATCTGTTCCTGTAATTCCCATTGCTACTCCAACATCTGCTTGTTTTAAAGATGGAGCATCATTTACACCGTCACCAGTCATCGAAACGATATTTCCTTTAGCACGTAATGCTTTTACAATCTTCACTTTATGTTCTGGAGAGACCCTAGCGAATACATTTAAGTGATTGATTTTACTTGCTAGTTCTGTATCTGAAATGTTATCTAATTCAGTTCCAATCATAATTTCAGATTTTTCTTCGGCGATACCAAGTTCTTTGGCAATTGCAAAGGCGGTATCCTTATGATCACCAGTAATCATAACTGTGCGAATACCAGCTTTTTTACATTCTGTAATTGAATCTTTTACTTCTATGCGTGGTGGATCAATCATACCGACAAGACCGATAAAGATGAGATTTTCTTCGAGATGATTTATATCCATATCGTTTAAATCGTATCGTTTATATGCGAATGAAAGTACTCTTAAGGCTTCTTGCGACATTGATTGAGCAGCTTCTAATATTTGATTTTTATCAGAATTTGTTAAGACCTCAAGTTTATTATTTATAAAGATATGGGTACAGTGAGGTAAAAGTTTATCAATGGCACCTTTCGTCATGCTATAGTAGCTTTCATCGTACGTATGTACAGTTGACATCATTTTACGATCAGACTCGAAAGGCAATTCGTTAACACGTTCATGTTTATTTTCTAAATGATCTTTTTGAATGTTAAAAGAGCTTCCGGCAACAAGAAGGGCAATTTCTGTAGGATCCCCTGTTTGTGAGTCGGCACCGTAAGAAGCATCGTTGCATAAAACCATATTTTCTAATAATAGACGGTGTACATCATTATTTACATTCAAATTTTCTAGCTGGTCGTATGTGCGATCACTATAAAAGTGAGTAACGGTCATTTTATTTTGAGTTAATGTACCTGTTTTATCTGAACAAATAATTGTGACAGAACCGAGAGCTTCAACAGCTGGTAGTTTACGAATGATAACGTTTTGTTTAATCATCCGCTGAACACCAATTGCAAGAACGATGGAAACGATAGCTGGTAAGCCTTCTGGAATGGCTGCAACAGCTAAACTAATTGCAGTCATAAACATTTCTAAAGTATCGCGTCCTTGTAAAAAACCGATGAGAAACATAATAGCGCAAATAGCTACAGCGACAAAGCCTAAATATTTTCCTACTTGTGCTAAGCTTTTTTGAAGTGGTGTCATATCATCGTCTGCTTCATGTAAAAGGGTAGCGATCTTGCCAATTTGTGAGTTCATCCCAGTTTCAACAGCCACACCGACGCCACGTCCGTATGTTACTAACGTCGACATAAAGGCCATGTTTTTTTGATCACCTAATGGTACTTGCTCATCACTTTGCATGGAAGGGTGGTAGACTGCATCTTTATCGACAGGGACAGATTCACCAGTTAGAGCAGATTCTTCAATTTTTAAATTCGCAGTTTCGATAAGTCTTAAATCGCAGGGGATATACCGCCCCGCATCAAGCATAACGATATCACCTGGAACGATGTGCTCAGATGGAATCTCTTTTAGTTCACCATCTCGCTTTACGATAGCTTTAGGTGTTGCCATCTTTTTCAATGCTTCTAAAGCCTGTTCTGCTTTCGATTCTTGGATTACACCGATAACAGCATTTAAAACTACAACGAGCGCGATAATACTTGCATCGGCCCATTCACCTACAAAGGCGGAAATAAGGGCAGCGATAATAAGGACATATACGAGGACATCATTAATTTGGGCGAAAACGCGCTGCCATAAAGTACGTTTTTGTTTGGTAGCTAATCCATTAGAACCATATTGCTTTAAACGTTCATTTACGATTTCATCTGTTAAACCGTGTTGTTCATTTGTTTCTAGGTCGATTAATGTTTGATTTTTCGTCTTACTGTACCAATTGCTCATAAGTAAGCACCCCCAGTAAAAACAGTTAGCAATGGTAGTGTGGCAATTTTTTTAGAGTAGTATGTATGGAGAAAAAATCTAAGGTGAGGTTCTACTTTCATTGTACAGTAATTTAGAATGTGATGAGGAAAAGAGAAGAGTTGTCATGAATTTGTTGAAATTAAAAGAGCCTCGAATAGGTGAGGCTCTTTGTTATTTTTTAATTAATGTACCTAATTCCTCAGTAATAGCTTGCATTTCACTAATACTGAATGTTTCACGTTTCATAACATGCTCATAAATGTCACGTAAGTCCTCGTACATTTCTTCGTTAAAACTAGCAGCTCTCATTGCTCCAGCATTAACCATGCGTAATTTTTCTTTAATAGCTTCTACCATATATTCAACGTTTGCTTCTGATTTTACAGATAAATCCACCGAAGTGTCCCCCTTTAAAATAACATAAGGTTATCTTAACATTTTTTTATCATTTTCGTTAATGAAACTTTTCAATCCTATTAAATTAGTAGGGATTTCCTTTATAATTAATAATTGGTTGTTTATACTATATAAGTATATAGTAAGAAATGCACCAAGAAGGGAAGAAACAAAAATATGGTCCGAGTATTGTTTGTTTGTCTTGGGAATATTTGTCGTTCTCCAATGGCAGAAGCAATTTTTCGAGATCTTGTCGTAAAAGAGGGACTCGAAGAGAAAATTGTCATTGATTCTGCAGGAACTGGAGATTGGCATATTGGTCATCCACCACATAAAGGAACACAAAAAATTTTAAAAGAAAATGAAGTCTCTTTTGAAGGAATTAAAGCACGGCAAGTAGAAAAAGAAGACTTAACAAAGTTTGATTATATTATTGCCATGGACAACAAGAATATAGCGGATTTAAAAAGTTTTGGTAAAACTGGAGGCTATATTGGTAGACTGTCCGATTTTGTTCCAGACGGTGGCTGGACAGACGTTCCTGACCCTTACTTTACAGGGAACTTCCAAGAAGTGTATGACCTTGTAACAGAAGGGTGTGCAAAGCTAGTAGCTTTCATTCGAAATGAACAAGGAATATGAGGAAGCTTAGAAAGTAATACTTTATAATATAAGAAATGAAAGGGTGAAGGAATATGGCAAAGAAAAATAATATTGCTCGAAACATTGCGATTGGTGTAGCTGCAGGTGTAGCTGTATCTATGCTAAAGAAAGAAAACCGTGAAAAAGTAAAAAATACGGCAGAAAAAGCAAAAACAAAGATGATTGAAATTGGTGAAAATGCGAAAATCAAAGAAAAAGTGCAAACTGTTACAGATAAAGGACGCGAGCTTGCTGATTTCAATGTAGTGAAAGCGAAAGTAGCAGAAATCAAAAAATTGACGCCGTCTGTTGTAGAAACGTTAAAAGAAACGAAAGAAATTTTTAGTAAGAGAAAAGTTGAGCGAGAAGAAAAGCCAGAAACGATTGAAATTCAAGCTGTATCTCCAAAGGTAGATGAGCTTAAAGCAGAAGAAGAGCCGGTAGTTGCTGAAGATGGCGGTATGAAAGAAGCACGTGAGTTATTTATGAAAGACTCAAATGCAGAGGAAAAAAAAACTGAAGCGTACATTGAGTTAAAGCAAGATAAAGAAGAGAAGAAAAGCGTTTAAACATATATGAGAAAAATTTTAGAAAAGGTGAGAAGAAATCGCACTTATTCGTTTGGAAAAGATTTATATGACCGGACGATGCGCGATGACGTAGCGGGCTTGGCAGCACAGCTCGCTTATTTCTTCTTGCTGGCGATTTTTCCTGGGCTTGTTTTCTTAATTACGCTTCTTGGATTCATTGACCTTCAAACAGAAAGTGTGCTCAATTTATTAGAACCGTACGTACCGGAAGATGCAATGAACTTAATTGAAGTAAACGTAGATAAAGTTGTAAATGAGCAAAATGGTGGTTTATTATCATTCGGTTTACTGTCGATGCTATGGTTTGCTTCAAACGGAGTGAATGCGGTTATGAATGCTTTCAACCGTGCGTATGATGTAACAGAAACACGTTCCTTTATTAAAACAAGAGCGTTATCAATCGTGTTTACATTAGCTATCATTTTTATGATTGTGTTTGCGTTAATTGTTCCAGTGTTCGGACAAGTGATTGGAGCAGCTGTGTTTAAAGCAATTGGTTTATCAGATAGTTTTTCTTACGTGTGGAGTATTACGCGATTAGTAGCGAGTTTCTTCGTGCTATTTGCCTTGTTTAGTTTTTTATATACATTTGCACCAGACCGAAAGTTAAAAAGAAGAGAAGTTATTTCAGGAGCAATATTTGCTACTGTAGGATGGATTGTGGTATCGTACTCATTTGCTTATTATGTAGATAAGTTTGCGAATTACGCCAATACATATGGTGGTCTCGGTGGTATTATTATTTTAATGTTATGGTTTTACTTAACTGCTTGGGTAATTTTACTTGGCGGTGAAATTAATGGTTTACTCCACCATTATAGAACGGGTGACAATAATTCCCGTAATGAATAATGAGCTCTTGTTCCATAATAAAAAGGAACAGGGGGGATATTTCATGAGTAATAATAAAAAGAACCACAATAATAAAAGTAACAATAAACAAAAGAGCAGTTCGCATCCAAAGCATAAAACGAGTAGCAGTGCGAACGGTCATAATAGCTACCATTAAAAAAAGCGGGTCCTCTATGAGGGACCCGCTTTATTTGTTTTCTTTTAATAATCTTAAGCCATTTAAAATGACAAGAATCGTACTTCCTTCATGCCCAATAACACCGAATGGAAGAGCTAAAAATTGCAAGAAATTTGAACAAATCAGCATCGCAATTACAGCTAGCGAAAAGATTACATTTTGCTTCACAATACGGTTCATTCGTTTTGATAAACGAATTGCTTGAGAAAGACGAGATAGTTCGTTCTTCATAAGTACAACGTCTGCAGTTTCTAAAGCTACGTCTGTTCCTTCACCCATTGCCACACCAATGCTAGCGGTAGCGAGCGCAGGTGCATCGTTTATACCATCTCCAACCATGGCGACTATGCCGTACTTTTCTTTTAACTGCTTTATCGTTTCAACTTTTGTTTCTGGTAAACATGATGCGTAATATTCTTTTATATTGCTTTCATTGGCAATTGCTTTTGCGGTTTCTTCATTGTCACCAGTAATCATGATTGCTTCCACACCAATGCTTTGTAAATCGCGAATAGCAGCAATTGTTTCTTGGCGAAGGGTATCTTTTAAAGCGATCAGTCCAAGAATACCATCCTCATCACTAATATAAACGACAGTTTTCCCCTCTTTTTCAAGTGAAGCAGAAATGCCATTATGAAATGTCTTTATTTCTTCTCCGATAAAATCAGCTTTACCAATTTTATAAGCTTTATTTTCTAATGTTCCTTTTAGTCCAAAACCAGTTACATCTTCAACGTTTTCTGGCTTTTTTATCGAAATGTCATAAGCATGTTTTGCATATTTAACAATCGCTTCTGCTAAAGGATGTGTAGAGTGACTTTCAATCGCTGCTGTAATAGAAAGTACTTCACTTTCTGCTATGCCTTCTCGAACATATACATCTGTTACGGTAGGTTTTCCTTGTGTTAATGTTCCCGTTTTATCAAAGGCAATCGCCTTTACTGAAGCTAGACGTTCTAAATGAATGCCACCTTTAAAGAGAATACCGTTTCTCGCTCCGTTAGAAATTGCAGATAAAGTTGCTGGTGTAATAGCTGCAACTAGAGCACAAGGAGAAGCGACTACAAGTAAGATCATAGCGCGATAAAACGTTTCATTCCAACTCCAATCAAGTAAGAAATGAGGAACGAACATCATAAGCGCAACAACGAGTAGTACACCTTTTACGTATGTTCCTTCAAATTTTTCGATGAATAGTTGTGATGGTGATTTTTCGCTTTGTGCACTTTGAACGAGACGAATAATCTTTTGGAATAATGTTTGATCGCTCGGCTTCGTAATTTTAACTTCGATAGCACCACGTAAATTTACAGTGCCGGCAAATACTTCATCGCCGAATTTTTTCTCATTCGGAATAGGTTCTCCTGTAATAGCTGCTTCATCAATATTTGTTTCACCATTATGAATTGTGCCATCAGCAGGAACACGCTCACCTGGCTTAATTAAAATAATATCGTTAATTTGTAATTGTCCAACTGGAATACGTTCCTCAATTCCGTTTGAAATACGTAATGCTTCTTCAGGTTGCAAGTCAAGAAGCGCTGAAATTTCTTTTTGGCTTTTGCTTAATGTATAAGATTCCATTGCGCCGCTTAATGCAAAGATGAAGATTAAAATAGCACCTTCTGCCCAGTAACCGATAACTGCGGCACCGATAGCTGCAAAAATCATGAGCATTTCAACATTTAGCTCTTTCTCTTCAATTGTGTCTTCAATACCTTCTTTCGCTTTTGCAAATCCTCCAATTACATAAGCAAGGATATAGAAAGTAATACCTGCACTTATTGCATCATTTTTTGTGAATAACCAACCAGCTAAAATAAAAATACCAGATGCGATTGCAAATATAAGTTCATAATGTTTCTTTAATATATCCCATAAAGAGGGATGAGAAATATCTTTTTTTGCTTGTAATGTTTTTACTTCTGCGCTCATTAATACTCGCTCCTTCCGAATTCTTATTGAGAAAAAGAATCAAAATCGAAACCCCTATAAAACGACGAAAGCTGCCATCCATAATGGATAGCAGCATTTCTGTTGAATCTGATTTTAATAGTTATTATGTTGTAATTATTCTATAGTATAGCATATGTTTTTCTTAGATGATATGTTTTTGTTTTAGTATAAACTGAAAACTTGTGTTTTCGCATTTCCTTTGGTATATATGAATATTGTTCATAAAAAGGTCGGAAAGGAAGACATCAAGTTGAAGACAGAGAAATTTTTTACCCATCCGATTGGCGTGTTTATTGCTGCAATAGTAGCAACATTTTTATGGGGAAGCGCATTTCCCTTTATTAAATTAAGCTATGCTGAACTTGGAATTCAGCCACAAGAAGTCGGGGAACAAATATTATTTGCTGGCTATCGCTTTTTCTTATCTGGTGTAATGCTCTTATTATTTTTTAAAGCGTTAGGAAAAGATATGAAGTTCAAAAAAGGAACAGGAAAGCAGTTAGTTCAAATTGGCTTGTTTCAAACTTTTCTTCAATATATATGTTTTTATATTGGAATGAGTTACAGCTCAGGAATTGAAGGAGCGATTATTTCAGGAACATCATCATTCTTTCAAATTTTACTCGCACACTTTTTATATAAAGATGATGCTCTAAATAGGAGAAAAGTAATTGGAGTATCTATCGGCTTTTGCGGTGTGATTTTAGTGAATGTACCGAGTGATGGAAGTTTATCATTTCATTTTGGAATAGGTAGCTTATTACTTCTTGGGGCAGCCATGATGTATTCGTATGGAAACATATTAGCGAAAGAAGGTAGTAAAACATTAGATATTGGGTATATGACAGCATATCAGATGATTTTCGGATCAATTGGATTGCTATGTATAGGTACATTTCAAGTTGGAATGATGCCATTCGCATTTAATCTACATGCAATACTTATGCTCATATATTTATCGTTCTTATCAGCAGCGGGATTCTGTATATGGAATACAATTATGAAGTATAACAAAGTAGGGAAAGTCTCGATGTATATGTTCTTTATACCAGTGTTTGGTGTGCTACTATCAAGTCTGATTTTAGGGGAAGCAATTCATTCCTTTGTACTATTTGGTTTAGCATGTGTCGCAGCGGGAATTATTGTAGTAAATCGTAACCCGGTTAAAAAGAAAGTTGAGCAGGAAAAACAAGTAGCATAGAGAACAGAAAAACGATTAAAATGGAAGAACAGTATTGTTCTTCTTTTTTTACATAGAAAAAGGAGAACGTGCTATATGTAACGAAAAAAAGATAGAAAAAGTATTTATTGAGGAGAACATATTATGAATGTACTTTACATTGTGTTAGTCGGGCAAATTATTCTTTTTTTAATGGGAGCAATTTATGCAATAGGACAGACGAAAAGAACGAGAAAGAATATGCCGTTACCTTTAGCGGTTCGTCTTATTCTTAGTTTTTCTTTAACAGGAAGTGCAATTTGGATATGGTTACAAGATCCATCGGTTGAGTACAGTATGTGGGTTGCACTCGGTATGACTTTATCAACTGTAGGGGATTTATTTATGGCAGGATTAATTCCAATTGGTCATCGATTAATTGGAGGAATGGTTACTTTCGCTCTTGCACATTGTTTCTATGTGAAAGCATTTTTACAAACAGGTATTTCATGGAATGGTTTTTGGATCGGTTTACTCGTATACGGACTCTTTCTAATTATAGGGTGGTTTTTCTTTATTCGAAATGAAAAACAAGACAAACTTTTTACAATAGGGGCTCTAATTTACGGTTTGTGGGTTGGAGGAATGGCATGTTTTGCATTCGCCTTATATTACGAGAATATAGGAATATGGTGGATACCAGCACTTGGTGGTTTACTGTTTGTGATTTCTGATTTTATTATCGGCGTGACAGATATCGGAGGGCGCAAACTGAAGTATGAACCACTTTGGATTTGGTTTACATATGTCGCAGCGCAGATGTGTATTGTATATGTAGGATTATAAAAAGATACTCTCAAAAATAGTTGATAGACTATTTTGAGAGTATCTTTTTTATTGCTATGCTATTATATTTATTTGTTTAATTTGTGCAGTATTTTATACTTTCTAAGCATGGATTTCATATGGGGAATCCTGCTTGATGGATGGGAAATATAGTATATAAAAATAGTGAATTTATAGGGATTATTATTTTTATATTTGTAATATTCTAATGTTTTAATCCAGAATTTTGTGGAAATTCACCAGTCGGAGTACTTATAATAAAAATAAAAAGATGATGAGATGGTGGAATGATGCAAAAGAAAAAACGTTTGCGTGAATTCTTTGAAATAATTGCAATTGCATGTTTATTGGTGTTTTTGGCAAAAATCTTTTTGTTTTTTCCTACGACTGTAAAAGGAGCATCGATGAGGCCGACGTTACAAGATGGAGATAAAGTAATTATTAATAAACTTGCAAAGAGATTTGAAAGTTATGAGAGAGAGGATATTATTGTCGTGAAGACAGATAATTTCTACGTGAAGAGAGTTATTGGATTGCCAGGAGATGTAATTGAGATGAAGAATGATCAATTATATGTTAATCATCAAGTGAAAAACGAAGAGTATTTAAAGAATAATAAAAAACAGGCAGAAAAATTACTTATCAATTTAACTGAAGATTTTGGACCGATTACAATTCCTAAAAATAAAATTTTTGTGATGGGAGATAATCGTTTAGTTAGTAGGGATAGTAGGAACGGCTTAGGGCTCATTGATAGAACAGAAGTATTAGGAAAGCTCATGACGATATATTATCCATTTGAACATGTGAAAATTGTAAATTAGAAATAAGAAAAACCAAGCGAATTAGTTGCTTGGTTTTTCTTATTTAAACAGTTGGTGTTTTATTTATTGTTTCTTGTGAAGCAATATTTTCATTGTTTTGGTCGATATTTAACATGAATTTTCGTTGTAACAATTGCAATTTAAAGAGTGTTAAAGGATCATGATAAGTTTCTGGGTTCGTTCTTAGCTTTGTTAATGTTTGCTCATCTTCTTGTATTTCAAGTTGAGCCGCTTCTACGGTTTGTTTCAATATGCTAAGAGGGTCTTTAAAGAACATCATGATATCCCGTTCTAGCGCACCTTCAAATACTTCAAATTGAAGGAAGAATTGTTTTGAAATCATCTGAGCAACTTCTGTATAATCTTCTGTTTCAATATATTGTTTATATTTATTTGATAGCATAGATTGATTTTTTTGCATATTACCGAATAATTTCCCTGCACTCTTTAAGAAAAATTGTGTCGGTGTAAAGCGTAATAAAATATTGATGTTAGCTACTGTAATTCTATTCGTCATTCTTGCAACATCTCTATCCCAGTCATCTAGTAATTTGAAATCACAAGGAAGTTTAATACGCTCTTCCTCATAGAGCTTATTAAAGGTATCGCCCATTTCATCTAAATAAGCCTGAGCTTGAATGAATTCATTATGAGCAGTTTCAATCCATTCTTGAATAGATTGAGTAAATTTAGGAAGAAGCATTTGCTGTACATGTTTTTGAATTCTTTCATTCATTGCTACATTTAGTTCTTCATGGACCAATTTGAAATCACTATCTTCTTGAACGAGGTCAGAGCAACTCTGCAACAATTCAGGAATTTGAGAATGTATATCCTGCGTAATCTCTTCTTTCGTTAAGAGATAAGATTCTGTAATAGAACGAATTTTATCTTTTTGAATGGCAGTAAGACTATTAATAAAACCATCAAGTTTTACTAAAATATGTTTATTCCAGCGGACCGATTTCACTAACGTATTTTCTAATTCCACACGTTCATTTACAAGGTATGCAATTGTTTTTTGGATAAACCATAATAATTTTTCAATGCGTTCTTTTTCCACGTTACGCCGAGTAAGGTTAGAAAGAATAGAATCTGTTACGTTACCTAGCTGTTCACTACTCTCTTGTGAAGGAGAGTAAGGGAAAAATTGTGCTTCTGGGAAATGTACGAGTATTTTCTTTTTAATGCTGTTCGTGATATTTTCACTAGTATTCGTATCAATTGTTTGTAAGACGAATTGAATTTGTAAATTTGGTACTTGCTCACGAATATATAATAATGTATCGAGCTCTTCATCATGTAATGGTGAAGCTGAATTTAGTACATAGATGAGACTATCTGCTGCCTGTAAGTATTCAAAGTGAGAGCTGTTTTTGTCAAGTTGTCCATGCACAGTAGGTGTGACAAGGAATGAAAACTTATTTTTTCGTAAAAATCTACTTGGTAATTTAACTTCAATACATTTTCTTTCTAGTTCTGACTGAGAAGGTACCGCTAGTATGTTATGAAGTTCGTCAAAGCTTGGTATATTTCGTATATCTAGTTCTGTAAGCTCAGTTATTTCAGTTTGACTATCATCTTTAAATGTAATTGAAGTTGTTATAGCCTCATTTAATATATTTTCTCCTAGTATAGAGTTAATAAAGGCTGATTTATCATAATCGCTAGCTCCTGCTACTAGAAGTTGTGTAACAGTTAAATCGTATAACTCACGAACAAGTAGTGTGAATTGATGACCTAAATCTACATCATTCTTCTCAGCCCATACAGCAATCGTTTCAAATAATGCTGATACGTCTGCTATATCAACATTTGCATGAGCTGATGCATTTGAAAGTAAGGCACCTGCGCTTTTTACGAGTAATGATTCTAGAGTTGTCGGTGAAACTTCATTCCATGCTAATACTGCTGCGGAGACAAGTAAAGAATCTTCCGCTCTCGTTAAACTAAACCAATTTGTTAATAAATCTGGTACAAGTCCTTGTAATTCGTGCATGAAATGTTGTCCAATAATCAATTCGAAGTACGTCTCTTGATAGCGAGTAGAAATTTCATTCCAATCGTCATTAGCATCTACTTCAATATGTAAGAATAGGTGATTTATTGTTTGAATCCAAGGTAGATGGAATGATTCATTTTCATAGCTGTTCCAAAGTGAAATAACAAGTCCTTTAAATTGAACTTGATCAATTGTATATAAGGCTTTTAAAGATTCATAGAAATACTCAGGTTTAATTTTTTTAGTAAAGCCTCTGTTCACATAATTGATTAAAGTATCGAACCAGTGTAATGATTTTGTTCGAATTCCTTCTTGAACAGCGAGTTCAATAGCGTTATTCCAATCTTCTTGTTTTTCATAGAACGATCGAGCAATTGCAGTAATATTTGGATAGTCTGGTTGAAATGCAACAGCTTCGCTAATCGTCTTAAATGCTAGTCCTAAACGATTTTGCTCTATATAAAGAGAAAGAAGTTGTAGGGAAACTTCCATCGTAAGAGTTGTATCTTCTGTTTGGATAGATGTATAAATTTCTTCTGCTTTTGGCAAGAAATCTAATTCGAAATAAGCATCTGCAATATTCTTCATAGCCCAGAGAGCAAGTTCATTATTTACTTTCTCCCATTTGAATATAGCGGCTTCAAAGTCGTTAGTTTGAAAATAAACTTCACCTTGTGCGAAGCGAATATTAGATATATTGGAGAATTCATTTTTTGATTCATTTATATATGCTTCACCGAGTACTTCCGCTACCGGAATGGAAGAGTCTTCTGTTAAAAATGTTTTATAGTAAATCTTTTGGATAAATTGTTTTTCAATGGTCATGTTCGTTCCCCCTGTATAATTTAGAAAAATGATGTTGTATGTAAAAGGGTGCATGTTACTCTAATAGGTAGAAGTTGCATTATATAGACCAAACTATGTTTTTGCTAGATATATCATTTTTCCTGAGAGTTAAACCGTTGCAAAAAGTAACTTTCCTTTATTGTAACAAAAAAATAAGCCTATGAATTTTTATTTTTTATCTCGCTATTTATAGGCAGTAAGACTCCTACTCCAAAATTTAGCGAATGCAAGGAAGTTAAGTGGGGCCCTGCCGCCTGTAAAATCCCGATTGGTTCAGGCTAATAATCAGTGGGGATGGATAAAAAACCACTGATTAAATCTCTGTTTAAGGAATGGAATAGAAGTAGAGTTCATTATAAAAACAATGTATAGTGAATATGTATACCATGTTTGTCTTAAAGATAGAATGGGCACAATATGGAATAACGATCGTGTATAGGATGTGTCTTCCGAATGGAACAACATATTGGCGAGTTAATCGCACATTATGGATATTTTGGAATTATTATAGCTTTAGCTGGCGGGATTGTTGGATTACCTATACCGGATGAGTTTTTATTGACTTTTATTGGCTATAACATTTCAAAAGGAGTTATGTCAGGAACAGCTGCTTTTTTAAGTGGAATGGCAGGTGCAATGCTTGGCATTACATTAAGTTACATATTAGGTTTAAAACTTGGGCTCCCTGTTTTAAAAAAATATGGTCCGAAAATTAGAATTAAGGAACATCATATTGAAAAAACACATAATTTATTTGAAAAATACGGTCCATTTCTTTTAATGATTGGCTACTTTATACCGGGAGTACGTCATTTAACAGCATATTTTGCTGGAGTTTCAAATTTAACATTGTGGCGATTTTGTTTGTATGCTTACGGTGGTGCACTAATTTGGATAAGTGTTTTTATTGGCCTAGGTTGGAAACTGGGAGAGAAGTGGCGCTTTGTTGAATATAGTTTACATCATTATGGAATATGGATTTTATTAGTTTCGGCAATTGTAACATTGATTGTGTGGATTTACATAAGGAAAAGACAAAACCGCTAATAATAGCGGTTTTTTAGCTGAAAGCAATAAATAATACACCAGCTGTAATAAAGACTACACCAATACCAGTCATAAAGTTTAACTTTTCACCTAATATAATCATCGCGAGAATAATGGAAAATACTACACTTAATTTATCGATAGGTGCTACTTGTGAAACTTTTCCTGTTTTTAATGCAAGAAAATAAAATAGCCATGACGAAGCACCAGCGATTCCACTTAATGTGATAAATAGCAGTGCTTTTTTATTTAGGAGGACATCACCGATATTTTGAAATTTACCTTGTATAATAATAACTCCTACCATAAATAATGCCATAATAATAGAGCGAATCGTTGTTGTAACGTTGGCATCGATTCCATCTAAGCCAATCTTTCCGAAAATAGATACGAGGGCAGCAGCAATTGCTGATAATAGTGCGAATAATAGCCATGAACTCATAGTGAAATTCCTCCAATCTTACATTATTATACATGAAAATCATTCTCATGTATAAATAACGAAATAAACCCCCGCCGTATATTTTTAATAAGGTGGGGGTTTATTATACTACTCTGCTATTTCTTCATATAAAAAGTACGTTACATTATAAATATGCTCTACTTCATCATCCGTCATAAATAATAATTCGTCACGTTCAATCCCTTTTTTCTTTTCAATAAACTCAATCATGTTTTTTCGTTCTTCTCTTTTCATCAATTTTTATTTCTCCCCTCAATCTGTTTTAATACAGTTTATTTAAGTTACTGCTATTATATAACAGAATCTTTAGAAAGTTCCACCTATTTTATTGTTTTTTTCAGAAGAACCTTTCGACAAAACAAGCCCACCTAAGGGGGCTTGTTTTTATTTTATAGTCGTAAAAACTCGGGCTCGGTCGTACCAGCACCATCGATGTAATAAATTGTATCGGGATTGATTTTTATTAGTACGTAATTAGGATCTTCCGCACCGAGTAACCAGCGTTTTAAGCTGTTAGTCCAAAATTTGTTTTTTAATGTTTGATTTTCTTCGATGGAAGCTATACCTTCAACTTCAATGTAATCTTCATCTAATTTCTTTCCTTCGCGTCCAAGTAGTACATGTACATTGGAATTTTTTTCGATATCTGTTATCTTTTTTGAATTTCGATCTGTTGCAACATATAGTACAAAATCTTCGTGGAAAAACATCATAAAGGCGCTATGTGGCTTATCGTTACGTACAGTAGATAATACACCAGTACGTTGACCTTGAATAATAGTTGCGATTTTTTCTTTTAAGTGCATATTTTTAGCCTCTTTTCATAATTCGTAATTTTTTCTGTCTGAACAAGATAATTTAAATATCTTTCATACTGTTTTCTTCAATCCGATTTTTTAAACGTAATTGTGATGAAATCGGACAAGTTAGGAGATGAATAATAATAATAATATCGAGGAGAAATACATACGATGGAAGGATGAAAAGCATGTTTAATAAAATATTTCTTATAGTAGCGCTTATAGGTGTACCACTTTCTGTAATCGGAAAAACACTTCATTGGCCACAAACTATTATGTTTGCTGTATACTGCATTACTATTATTGCATTAGCTGGTTTTATGGGGAGGGCGACAGAAAGTTTAGCAATCGTTTCTGGGCCTCGAATAGGTGGTTTATTAAATGCAACTTTCGGTAATGCCGTTGAACTTATCATTTCAATTTTTGCACTTCAGGCAGGATTAACGGAAGTTGTTTTAGCTTCCTTAACTGGTTCTGTACTTGGAAACTTATTATTGGTAGGAGGGTTATCCTTCTTTATAGGTGGCCTTAAGTATAAAAGACAAAGTTTCAATGTTTATGATGCAAGACATAATTCAGCTTTATTAATATTTGCTGTTGTCGTAGCCTTTGTTATTCCAGAGATTTTTTCAATGAAGATGGATGCTGGAAAGACGTATCAATTAAGTATTGGCGTTTCTATTATCATGATTATTATGTACCTTGCTGCATTGCTATTTAAGTTAGTTACGCACCGTGGTGTATATCAACATAAAAGTGATGAAGTAGCGCATGAGGAAGAGCCAGAGTGGTCCAAAGGTAAAGCGCTACTCGTTTTAGCGATAGCAACACTTGCAGTTGCTTATGTGTCAGAGGCCCTCGTACATACTTTTGAAACGGTCGCAAAGTCATTTGGCTGGTCAGAGTTATTTATAGGGGTTATTATCGTTGCAATTGTTGGCAATGCAGCAGAACATGCATCTGCGATTATTATGGCATATAAAAATAAAGTAAATATCGCAGTGGAAATTGCAGTAGGTTCTACATTACAAATCGCGATGTTTGTAGCTCCTGTGTTAGTACTTCTTTCGATGCTTTTTGCGCAAAAGATGCCTTTAGTATTTACAATACCAGAACTTGTTTCTATGATCACAGCTGTTCTCTTAACTATTGCTATTTCAAATGATGGGGATACAAACTGGTTTGAAGGAGGCACTTTATTAGCCGCGTATGTCATTATGGGAATTGGTTTTTATTTATTATGAAAAATAGGGATAACAATGCTTCAGAGGGAAAATAATAAAGTGAAACTTTAATTAGTGGGGGGTGTCCATCCCCCGTTAATGCGGGATAAATACAGTAATTTATATACCTTTACATAGGAAGGAGCCAGACAGGTGAAACGAGTATACAGCATATGTCTTTCAACCATGGTCTCGTTTATTTTATTATTTCCTAACAGTAGCTTTGCAAAGACAACGGTAGAAGTAAAAATGCCTTCATCTGTTTTAAATATTTCAAAAGATAATACATTTCCAAATGACGCGCAAGATTTGCCGCGTTTACAGCCAAGTAAGTTTGCGCAAGAACTATTGAAAACAGCAAATATCAAAATTGAAAACCCAGATTTAATTCGGATGTTTAATGAAACGACAATTTCAAATGCACCACTTGCTGTAGGGTACCGGGCGAAAATTTATTTAGGGCAATGGGCATTAAATTATGAATCAATAGACACATCGATTAATTGGGAATATAAGCAGGTGAATCGCAATGTGTACGATAATCGTGGAGGAAATCGCTTATATCCACTTCGCTATAAGCAAGAAACTCAAAAGACAATCGAAGGCGATTTAACAGCGGATATGAAAGATGCTACAGATGTGAAAAAAATGATGCTTCTAAAAGCGCTTGAAAAAGTACAATTACCACTTTCATTTAAAACGACAATTGGTTATGGTACAGGGCATGAGCGTGTTTATAATATTAGTCCAAGTCAACTCGGATATTTATACGCTTATACGCCAGCAGTAAATGAAAAAGGAAAAGTAACGTTTGGAGAAGTCTACCTTGTGTTAAAAGGAAATCAAAAAAGGCTTGTCGTGAAAAACATTACATCTCAAGGGATTGGAGCGGCTATTCCAATTCATGATCATTTATTCTTTAAATTTATTTCTTCATCGCATTCACAATGAAATAAAAAACGTCAGCACACAGGCTGACGTTTTTTATTTATAACATAAGGTTTGATGTTTTTGATAAGAAATCTTCTTGGGGATAGTAGCTATTTTTCACAAGAACATTTGGTCCAAGACATTTCACAGCAGGACAATGACAGCTTAATGATTTTGCTGTTTTTGAGTCACACCATTTGTCATAAGCCTCTTGTAGTGTATTTGTTTGTACATTACCTAGAAGCGGGACATCACCGAAATCGGTCACGATAATATTTCCATCGAAAATATTTACATTTAAACGAGAACGACCGTCTGGATCATTACGTACAGTTACATTTTTACTTTCATGTAATTTCTTTAGTGTAACTAAATCGCGTTCATCATCACTACATGCATAGAAAGGTAATGTTCCAAATAACATCCATACATTTTCATCACGAATCTCTAATAAATGTTCAATTGCCTTTCGAATTTCGTCTTTTGTTAAAATTTCAAGTGTGCTAGCGAAGTCACTCGGATACATCGGATGTACTTCGTGTCGTTTACAACCCATCTCTTCAACAATTTGACGGTGAATATGTTCAATGTGTGGTAGAGTTCGTTTATTCAGCATAGTTTCGGCTGATACGAGAACGCCTGCATCTGATAGAGCTTTACTATTTGTAATCATTCGTTCAAATAATTTTGCACGTTGTTCATAAGTAGGTTTACGCTCCATCATTGCAAATCCGCCTTCAACGAAATCATCAATTGTTCCCCAGTTATGTGAAATATGCAATACATCTAAGTAGGGAATAATTTGTTCGTAACGTGCTAAATCTATAGTTAAGTTTGAGTTGATTTGAGTGCGAACGCCTCGTTCATGGGCGTATTTTAAGAGTGGTGTTACATAGTTGTCGACGGATTTTTTTGAAAGCATAGGTTCTCCGCCTGTAATACTTAAAGAACGTAAATAAGGAATCTCATCTAATCGTTTTAATAAAAGCTCCATCGGAAGCGGATTTGGATCTTTCGGCTGTAATGTGTAACCAACAGCGCAATGCTCGCAACGCATATTGCATAACGTCGTCGTTGTAAACTCGACGTTTGTTAATAGTAGTTTGCCGTACTCTTCAAGGTCCATATACGCTTCCCATGGATCGTAAGAAGGAGTAATCGGCTTCATTATTTGTGATATTGTCATATGAAATACTCCTTTGACTATTGAAATAACAATTTGTCCATTCTCTATAATAGAAGAATATGTGCTTTTTATAAAGTGAAACTTTTTTGTGAAAAAAGAGAGAGGGCTTACATTATAATGAATTACTGTGACAAAATTGATGAAATTACATGCCCATAGCAATCATTTTTGCGGTATAATAAAAGCAACTCGAATTAAAAGGAGAGTGCCTTCATGGGAAAAGCAATTCAAGGTAAAGATTCACAACTAGTATATTTAAAAGAACGTTTAAATATGTTCATTGAAGTAATTGATACGATTGAACCAGAAGAGGTAGAATTAGAAGATGTAGATCGTCTTCTTGCAATGTTAGATGAATTAGAACTGAAATGTGAGCAATTTAAAAAAGACGAATAATATATTAAAAAGGCTGCCACTACAAAATTGGCAGCCTTTTTCTGTACGGATAATAGAAGGAATATAGAAAAAAAGGTATAATCAAGTTGTGAAAAATTTCATTTAATCTTTAATGGCGTGAAATAAAGTGAAACTTTAATCAGTGGGGGTTTTGTTCATCCCCCACTGATTATTAGCCTTCACCAATCGGGCGTTTACGGGCAGCCCCACATAACTTCTTTGCTCTAGCCGAATTTTGAGGTGGGAGTCTTACTGCCCGCAAATAGCGGGATAAATAAAAAGCTGAAGAGTATAACAATGGAATTTTCATTTCATAACGTTTTGGTAGCGTTCACAATTGAGGGGGAAGTAACAATGGAAAAGCTTCAAGAAAGCATGTATCAACTAATTGTTGAAACGTCAACGAACTTACCGAAAGATGTTCGTCGCGCAATTCAACAAGCGAAAGAACGAGAAAATGCAGGAACTCGTTCGGCGATGGCACTTGGCACAATTACGAATAATATTAAAATGGCAGATGATAATATCTCGCCAATTTGCCAAGATACAGGGATGCCAACGTTTAAAATTTATACACCAGTTGGTGTGAATCAATTAAAACTGAAGGAAGCTATCTATAGTGCGCTTGAGCGGGCGACAAAAGATGGTAAACTTCGTCCAAACTCTGTTGATTCTCTTTTTGGAGACAATAGCGGAAACAATTTAGGACCAGGTACACCTGTTATTAAGTTTGAACAATGGGAAAAAGATTACATTGATGCACGTTTAATTTTAAAGGGCGGGGGCTGTGAGAACAAAAATATTCAATATAGCTTGCCTTGTGAAATAGAAGGACTTGGAAGAGCTGGGCGTGATTTAGAAGGGATTCGTAAATGCCTTCTTCATGCAGTATATCAAGCGCAAGGGCAAGGGTGTAGCGCAGGGGTAATCGGCGTCGGTATCGGGGGAGACCGCACATCAGGTTACGAATTAGCAAAAAATCAATTATTCCGTACATTAGATGATGTAAATTCAGTTCCAGAATTACAAAAGCTTGAAGAGTATGTATTAGAGAATGCAAATAAGCTTGGCATTGGTACGATGGGATTTGGCGGAGAAACAACTTTATTAGGTTGTAAAATTGGAGTATATAATCGTTTGCCAGCGAGCTTCTACGTATCTGTTGCGTATAATTGTTGGGCATATCGTCGTCTTGGCGTAACAATTCATCCGGAAACAGGTGAAATTATGGATTGGTTATACCAAGAAGGTGAAGATACACTTCAGCAAGACGCTGCGCAAGAACAAACAGAGCAGCGTGAAATCGTATTACAAGCTCCAATTACAGAAGAGCAAATTCGTGAACTTCGTGTCGGGGATGTTGTTACAATTAACGGCATGATGTACACAGGACGTGATGCGATTCATAAACATTTAATGGATAACGATTGTCCAGTAGATTTAAATGGACAAATTATTTATCACTGTGGTCCAGTTGTAGTGAAAGATGAAAATGACAATTGGCAAATTAAAGCGGCAGGTCCAACGACAAGTATTCGTGAAGAGCCATATCAAGGTGATATTATGAAAAAGTTCGGTATTCGTGCTGTAATTGGTAAAGGTGGTATGGGTGCTAAAACATTAGCGGCTTTAGAAGAACATGGTGGTGTGTACTTAAATGCAATTGGTGGTGCAGCACAATATTATGCTGAATGTATTAAAGAAGTGAAAGATGTTGATTTCTTACAATTCGGTATCCCAGAGGCAATGTGGCATTTACGTATCGATGGTTTTAAAGCAGTTGTAACGATGGATTCTCATGGTAAAAGTCTACATGCTGATGTTGATAAAACATCACTTGAAAAATTGGCGAGCTTTAAAGAACCTGTATTTAAGTAAAGAGAAATGCATCTCGAATTATTCGAGGTGCATTTTTTGGTATATATAGAAAAACATGTTCAGCATGAAAGAAAGCAGGGAAACAGAAACTACAGGTACGATTATATATGGAAAGGAGACTATTTATGAAATATAAATGGTTATATATAGGTCTCATTTTTTCAATTATGATGGCACTTGTTCCAGTTTCAACATTTGCTTATACGAATACACCACATAACTGGGGAATCCCACGTCCTAAAAATGAAACGGTGCCAGATGCAGGGAAACTATATACAGAATTACTACAAAAAAATGGTGGGTTTTATTTAGGAGATACGAAGAAAAAAGATATTTATTTAACATTTGATAATGGATACGAAAATGGATATACAGGAAAGATTTTAGATGTATTAAAGGAGAAAAAAGTACCAGCAACTTTCTTTGTGACGGGACACTATATAAAAACGCAAAAAGATTTATTGTTAAGAATGAAAGATGAAGGACATATTATCGGTAATCATTCTTGGAGTCATCCTGATTTTACGACAGTGAATGACGAGAAACTTCGTGAAGAATTAACAAGTGTAACGGAAGAAATTAAAAAAGTGACTGGGCAAAAAGAAGTGAAATATGTACGTCCTCCGCGAGGCGTGTTTAGTGAAAGAACGCTAGCTCTTACGAAAGAGATGGGATATTATAACGTATTTTGGTCGCTTGCATTTCTCGATTGGAAAGTAGATCAGCAAAGAGGATGGCAATATGCTCATAATAATGTAATGACTATGATTCATCCAGGATCTGTTTTGTTACTTCATGCAATATCAAAAGATAATGCAGAAGCACTTGCGAAAATCATTGATGATTTGCGCGAGAAAGGGTATCATTTTAAAAGCCTAGATGATTTAGTAAAAAGCAATCAACCGTAAGCATGTATGCTTGCGGTTTTCTCATGCTATAATGATGTGTAAAAAGGATGGGGAAACGTATGTGGAGCGAACATGTTACGTTAGAATATCCGTACCATTTTGAAGAAGTGCTAAAGCGTTTATCTTTCGACCCGTTAAACGTCATTCAATTAGACGAGAAAATAATTTATGTCCCGCTTTTTATAGACGAAGAACAAATTGTTGTTCGTTTGCAAGGGATTGGTACTGTTCAAAATCCACAGTTTTGGATTTCTAGTCAGGCAGGAGATCAAGAGAAAGTAATGAAACGAATGAGGTCCATTTTTCACTGGAATGAGCCGTTTCAAAATATACAAGATCATTTTTTAAACACATCATTACGTCCACTGTTTGAAACATATGCTTATACTCCAATTATATTAGAATTTGATTATTTCGCTTGTCTTCTTCGTTGTATTATTCATCAACAAATAAATTTGAAATTTGCTACGGTGCTAACAGATCAATTTGTAAAACGATATGGGACAGAGAAGAACGGCGTTTTCTTTTTCCCAACACCAGAAACAGTAGCGAATATTTCAATAGAGGAATTGAGAGAGCAGAAGTTTAGTCAGCGAAAAGCCGAATATATAGTAGGATTAGCAAAACATATTGCAGGCGGTAAATTAGATTTAGCAAGGATAGAAAACGAAACAGAAGAAGAAGTATCGGCACAATTGTTACCAATAAGGGGTATTGGAGCATGGACAGTGCAAAACTTTTTAATGTTTGGGCTTGGCCGGAAAAACATGTTTCCAGAAGCAGATATCGGGATTAGGCGTGCACTTCAAGGTATATTTCAATTAGATAATAAGCCTGATGATGCATTTTTAGAAAAAGTGAAACAAGAGTGTGAACCATATTGCAGTTATGCAGCGTTATATTTATGGAAAAGTATAGAGTAGAGGTGTAATAATGATACAAAAGCAACAAGAGAGTAAGTTGGAAGTTGGTCAAACGTTTCCTGTGACAATTAAACGTCTGGGGATTAACGGAGAAGGCGTTGGTTATTTTAAGAGACAAGTTGTTTTCATTCCAGGGGCATTACCAGGAGAAGAAGTTGTTGCTGAAACAACGAAAATTCAGCGTGGCTTCGCTGAAGCGAAAGTGAAGAAGGTTCGTAAATCATCACCACATCGTGTGAAAGCACCATGTTCAGTATATGAGGAGTGTGGTGGCTGTCAATTGCAGCATTTAGATTATAAAGAACAATTAAATCAAAAGCGTGATATCGTTGTACAAGCATTCGAAAAGTACATGAATAACAGTCTGGAAGAAAAAATTCGCCCGACGCTTGGTATGGAAAATCCATGGCATTATCGTAATAAAAGTCAATTGCAAGTGGGGCGTAAAGACGAAAAGGTTATTACAGGGTTATATAAGCAAAACTCACATCAATTAATTGATATTTCTCATTGCATGATTCAACATAAAGCAACGAATGAAGCGACAAAAGTTGTAAGACGTATATTAGAAAAATTAAATGTTTCTATTTACAATGAGAAAAAACAAAAGGGTTTAGTACGCACAATTGTGACACGTACTGCAGTTCAAACAGGGGAAGTGCAAGTCACACTTATTACAACAAAAGAAGAATTACCAAATAAAGATCAATTTATTGCAGAAGTACAAAAACAAATGCCAAGTGTTAAATCAATTATGCAAAACGTAAACTGGCGTAAAACATCTGTTATTTTCGGTGATAAAACATTTAAATTAGCTGGAAAAGAAGTAATTCAAGAAACACTAGGTGATTTATCATTTGAATTATCAGCACGCGCATTCTTCCAATTAAATCCAGAACAAACGGTTGTTTTATACGATGAAGCGAAAAAAGCGGCTGCTTTAACAGGAAACGAGAAGATTGTGGATGCGTATTGTGGAGTCGGTACGATTGGACTTTGGCTTGCGAATGATGCAGCGGAAGTACGTGGTATGGATGTAATTCCAGAAGCGATTGAAGATGCAAAGAAAAATGCAAAACGCCACGGATTCACAAATGCAAAGTATGAAGCTGGTAAAGCGGAACAATGGTTACCGAAATGGGTGAAAGAAGGCTGGAGTCCAGATGTCATTGTTGTCGATCCACCGCGTACAGGTTGCGATGATAAATTACTTGAAACGATTTTAAAAGTGAAACCGAAACAAGTTGTTTACGTGTCTTGTAATCCATCCTCATTAGCACGTGATGTGGAAACATTAATGGAGAGCTATGAAGTGGAGTATGTACAACCAGTTGATATGTTCCCGCATACAGCTCATGTAGAAAATGTAGTGAAACTTGTCAGAAAGTAACATTCAATAAGGATATGTCCCTCACAAAGCAGGAGCAATGTGAGGGTATATTTTATTTAGCGAATGGAAGTAAGGAGAATATGATGAACAATTATAAATTGACGATTCAATATGACGGTGCGCGTTATAAAGGGTGGCAACGTCTTGGCAATAATGACAATACGATTCAAGGGAAAATTGAAAGTGTAATATCTGAAATGGTCGGGAAAGAAACTGAAATTATCGGCTGTAGTAGAACTGATGCTGGTGTACATGCTTTGAATCAAGTGGTTAACTTTCAAAGTGATGAGAAGTTAGTGGAACATAAAGTGAAAAAGTATTTAAATCAATATTTACCAAATGATATTAGTATTACGAATGTAGAAGAAGTTTCAGAGCGCTTCCATGCTCGTTACAATTCTAAAGCAAAAACATATCTTTATAAGATTTGGAATGAAGAGCATACGAATCCATTTATGCGTAAATATAGCATGCACGTTAATAAAAAATTAAATGTGAAAAGCATGAAGAAAGCTGCTCAATATTTAATTGGTTCACATGATTTTACTGCTTTTTCGAATGCGAAGTCTAAGAAAAAGTCTATGGTTCGAGAAGTATATACGCTTGAGGTTTCCGAAGAAGCAGGATTTGTACAAATTAGAATAAGTGGTAACGGATTCCTTCATAACATGGTGCGAAAAATTGTTGGAGCATTAATTGAAGTTGGATTAGGGCAATTAGAGGCGGACGCAATTCCAAACATTTTAGAGGAAAAACAACGTAATCAAATTAATTGTCTGGCTGAGGCGAGCGGGTTGTATTTGGAGAGTGTTAAATTTTAATAATAAGTAAAAAAATCGAGCTAATAAGGCTCGATTTTTTTTGTACTTTGAAATTAAGAAGATTTTTCTTTCTTCATACGTAGCTTCAAATTCCAAAAAGAAGCAAGCATAATAGCTGCAAAGGAGCCGCTAATTGTGCCTAATAGCTTTGCATAAGGAAAGCTGCTCATATCAATGAATAGCATTATACATAGGATGGTAGGGAAAAGGCCTAAATAGTGTAATAACTTTAACTTGTTATCATTACTCATATATATCGCCCCTTTCTATCATGTCACATGTATATTATAACGTATTTTTCCAATTAATTACTTGTGCTTGGAGAAAGACTCATCCCGCTATTTGAGGACAGTAAGACTTCCACCTCGAAATTCGGCGAATGCGAGGAAGTTAGGTGGGAGTCGGGCTGCCCGTAAAAGCTCAATTGGTGTGGGCTAATAATCAGTGGGGGATGGACAAAACCCCCACTGATTAAAGTTTCACTTTATTTCATATGTGTAAATGCAATTTTTTAATTCGATATTGTAAGTTTTGTCTGCTCAATCCTAAAAATTTTGCGGCTTGTGAGATATTACCTTTATTTTCTTTAAGAATTTGATGGATATATTTCTTTTCCATTTCTTCGATTATATGTTTTAAAGTCTGTGGTGTATCAGTATTGTGACTAGTTAGCGGAGTCTGCATATTGAGTTCCTTTTTTGCTAGTTCGCGAAAGTGCGTTGGCATATGGAACGCTGTAATGATATCCTCATCTTCTATTAAGTTCATGGAGCCTTCAATTATATGTTCTAGTTCTCTCACATTACCAGGCCAATCGTATTTATAGAAGAAGTTATTTACGTTTAAATCTACATCTTTTACGCTAAGATCAAATTGGATATTGTATTTTTCAATAAAGTGTTGAACAAGATATGCAATATCTTCTTTTCGTTCCCGTAAAGGTGGAAGACATAAAGTAACAACGCTTAATCGGTAATATAAGTCTTGCCTTAATCGATTGTATGCTATGGCTTCAAGAGGGTCTTCATTAATAGTTGCTATAATACGAACATCAATTTCTTTTTCTTGTGTGCCTCCAATTCTTCGTATTGTTTTTTCTTGTATAGCTCGCAGCAATTTAGCTTGAAGTGTTGGACTTAATGAGTTGATCTCATCTAATAACAAAGTCCCGCCGTTTGCTTCTTCAAATAAACCAGGTTTATCTATTGCTCCTGTAAAAGCACCTCGATTTGTACCAAACAGTAGACTTTCCATTAAGGTTTCTGGTATAGCGGCACAGTTTTGCGAAATAAATGGTTTTGTTGAACGCTGGCTTTCATTATGGATGCTTTGCGCAAATAGCTCTTTACCAGTCCCTGTTTCTCCGATGAGAAGTACGGAGGAGGATGTACGTATTACTCTCTTTGCTTCTGCAATGACCGATTGAATAGCTCTAGAATCACCAATTATGTGATCAAAGGTAAACTTAGTATTTTGTTTGCGAGAAAGGTTCGTTTTCATTGTTTGCTTTAAATGACTAATCTCTTTTGAAATTTCAATAGCGCCTTTAATTTTTCCATTTTCTATTATAGGAAAAGTATCGTTAATCGTCGTAATCTCTTGTCCTTTATTGTTAAAATAAGTTTGTTTTATATTTTTGTTTGTTTTTCCAAGTTTTAACGCCTCTATAAGAGTACTATTTTTATTTTCTTCGAATGCAAATACTTCTAAAGGATTTTTATCTAGCACATCAGAACGATCCATTGATTCAATGTCCATCATTTTACGGTTATAGATAATCGTTTTACTTTCTTCATTAATAATATGAATCCCAATATCTAGTTCATTAAGTAAAGTTTCATATAGCATATTCATTGCAATAATCTTTTTAAAATTGATTTCTTCTGTATGCATGTATTATCTTCTCCTCGTTATACCCTATGAAGACTGACTTTTTATAATTTTATTAAAATTCTTATAAAATCGCAAAATTTTTTTGCTATTTTCTCTTAAAACTTTTCAAATGATAGAAAAATTTTGCGGTTATGTAGATTTTTTTCGTAAGAAATCCCAATTTTACATAGGTGTTGAGGTTGGTACGTATTTTGCATGAATAGTAGTTGAGATCTCTAAATTTAAAGAGTAGGGGGATTATGAATCTTTATAGGTTATGCAACGTTTCAGTGCCAATTAATAAGAGGGAGGAATTTATAAAGTGAAGACGGTTATAGAAGGTGTGTATAGTCCTTGTTACGGGAAAGTAGAGAAATTATTTGTTACTGAAAGTTCTTACGTATATGAGTGGGAAAAATTAGCGTTAATTGAAACAATAGATAAGCAGCAAGTGGAAATTAAAGTGGGAATCAGTGGTTATATCGAATCATTAGAAGTAGTAGAAGGACAAGCTATCGCTGATCAAAAACTACTAATAACAGTGAGGGATGACCTTTTAATAACAGGTAGTGATTAATATAAGTAATATGTATTTTTGCTCTTTTAAATAATTATTTTTACTATGAATAATTTTTAAAACGCTTACATTAAATGGATTTGCAAAGTGAAAAGGGGGGATTTATATAATGGATCAAAACCAAGGATTAAAAAGGGAATTGAAAAGTCGGCACATATTTATGATTGCACTCGGAGGTGTTATTGGTACTGGGCTTTTTTTAGGATCAGGTTATACGATTCATGAAGCTGGACCTGGAGGAGCAATTGTAGCGTATCTTGTAGGCGGGTTTGTTATGTATTTAACGATGCTCTGTCTAGGAGAATTAGCGGTTGCGATGCCTGACGCAGGATCTTATCAAACGTATGCTACAAAGCACATTTCCCCTGCAGCGGGTTATGTAGTGGGGTGGATGTCGTGGCTAAACTGGTCCGCTACGATAGGCATTGAATTAATTGCAGTTAGTATTTTGATGAAACGCTGGTTTCCCGATGTACCGTCATGGATTTGGTGTGTAGTGTTCGCAGTGTTGCTCTTTGCTATTAATGCGTTATCTTCAAGAAGTTTTGCGGAAGTTGAATTCTGGTTTGCAAGTATTAAAGTAATTACAATCATTGCATTTATTATTTTGGGCGGGGCAGCAATGTTTGGTTTTCTAGATATGAAAGGAAATGAACCAGCGCCGATGTTTTCTAGCTTTACTGATTATGGTGGATTGTTCCCAAATGGATTATCAGCCATTTTAATTACGATGATTGCAGTTAATTTTTCCTTCCAAGGAACAGAACTAGTTGGTATTGCAGCTGGTGAGAGTGAAAATCCAGAGAAAACTATCCCGAAGGCAATTAATAATACAGTTTGGCGCATACTTATTTTCTTTGTACTATCTATTTTTATTCTTGCGGGACTATTTCCTTGGCAGCAAGCAGGAGTGATAGAAAGCCCATTCGTAGTTGTATTTGATAAAATTGGTATTCCTTATGCGGCCGATATTATAAATTTCGTTATTATTACAGCGGTACTATCAGTTGCGAATTCAGGATTATATGCAACTTCCCGTATGCTATGGTCTATGTCGAATCAAGGAATGATTAGCCCGATTTTTAGTAAGTTATCTAAAAACGGTGTTCCTATTTATGCATTGATTGTAAGTACGTTTGTAGGGTGTTTCTCATTACTATCAGGTATTTATGCGGAAGATACAGTTTATTTATGGCTTCTTTCAATTGCAGGGTTCGGAGCAATATTAGTTTGGGCATCTATTGCTCTATCTAACTTATTAGCTAGAAGGTCATACATTAAGCAGGGCGGGGATGTTAAGGACTTGAAATTTAAAACACCATTGTATCCATTTGTCCCACTTCTTGCGTTAGTATTAAATTTAACAGTAATCGTTGGTATGGCTTTTATTCCGGAACAAAGAATGGCATTGTATTGTGGTATTCCATTTATGATTATTTGTTTACTGTTTTACCGTGCTACCAAAAATAAGAGAAGTAAAATAGAAAATGTTGAAAAAGTAAATACAACAGAAGCAGAAAGCTTATAAATATATTTGAAACTTATGCTTAATTTAGAGACTGTACAATTGTAAACAGTCTCTTTTTTTGTGAAAATAAAGCTGGAAACGTACTACGTATGCAAAGGGGAATTAGTGATGAATCCAGAAGTTTCGCAGTTGTTAAAACAAATAGATTCAAGGAAAGAAGAATTACTAGAACTTACAAAAACATTAATTCGTTTTGAAACACCTGCACCACCAGCGAGAAATACAAATGAGGCGCAAGAATTTGTTGCAGAGTTTTTAAGAAAACGAAATTTTAGTATTGATAAATGGGATGTATATCCAAATGATCCGAACGTTGTTGGGGTAAAAAAAGGGATAGAAAGTGACACACATAAAAGTCTTATTATTAATGGTCATATGGATGTAGCTGAAGTGTCGGGAGATGAGGCGTGGGAAACAAATCCATTTGATCCATTTATAAAAGATGGCTGGTTAGTTGGACGCGGTGCGGCAGATATGAAAGGTGGGCTGGCTGGAGCGTTATTTGCTATTCGGCTTTTACAAGAAGCTGGCATTGAACTACCTGGAGATTTAATCTTTCAATCGGTAATTGGAGAAGAAGTTGGAGAAGCAGGTACACTTCAATGTTGCAAAAGAGGTTACGATGCTGATTTTGCAGTAGTGGTGGATACGAGCGATTTACATATGCAAGGACAGGGCGGCGTAATTACTGGATGGATTACTGTGAAAAGCCCGCAAACGTTTCATGATGCAACACGTAGACAAATGATCCATGCTGGAGGACGTCTATTTGGAGCGAGTGCGATTGAAAAAATGATGAAAATCGTGCAAAGTTTACAAGAATTAGAGCGTCATTGGGCAGTCATGAAAACATATGAAGGCTATCCATCTGGAACAACAACAATTAATCCAGCTGTTATTGAAGGCGGACGGCATGCAGCATTTATTGCGGATGAGTGCCGATTGTGGATAACCGTACATTTTTATCCAGATGAAACACATGAACAAATAATAGAAGAAATAGAAGAGTATTTAGGAAAAGTGGCAGCAGCAGATCCATGGTTAAGCGAGAACCCACCACAATTTAAGTGGGGCGGAGAATCAATGATTGTGGATCGTGGCGAAATTTTTCCTTCTTTAGAAGTAGATAGCGAACATGTTGCTGTAAAAACGCTAAGTTCAGTACATGAATCTATTTTATCTAAAAATGCAATTTTAGATATGTCAGCAACGGTAACTGATGGCGGTTGGTTTAGTGAGTTCCACATTCCAGCGATTATTTATGGGCCAGGCACACTAGAAGAAGCACACTCTGTAAATGAGAAAGTTGAAGTTGAGCAGTTAATTGAATTTACAAAAGTAATAACAGCATTCATATATGAATGCTGTCATACAAAAAAATAGATTAGTATGTTGAAATCGTACAGGTGTACTTGTACGATTTTTTAGTGAACTATTTCAGAGTTGAATATAAACAACAACTGAAATAGTTCTTTATTTTTCTATGTTTGTCGTTTTATTTCAATTAATTTCTCTTTCGCTAATTCAACAGCAATTGCATCATCTAAATAGCCAATTGGAAAAAGATAATCGGGGATAATGTCTGTTGATAAAATGAAATATAGTAAGGCCCCCCCAATAATTGCACGTTCTTCGTTTGAAATGGTTTCTGTACAAAATTGTTGGTACATACTTGTTAATTGTTCAATGAAAGGGCCGGCACTATCAATTTGTTCTAGTTTACTTTTGAAACTCTCGTGAATACGTTTTTCGCCTTCAGTAGTTTGAGCATAGCGCTCGTAATTTTCAAGTTCTTGTTTCACACGAGTTGTTGTGTACTCGAAGTCGAATAGGTTAGAGGATTGTAATGTTTGCTGAATTGTATCGAGAGATGTGTACATATCTGCTTTTTCCTTATTTATGTGTGGAGAGTCAGGGTACATTTCATCAAGTAATAATTGCGGTGGAACTTGTAGACATTTTGCGAATTTTTGCAAATGGTTTTGCTTCGGTTGTTGTTTGCCATTAATTATTCTTGAAATTGTTGCAGGATCAATATTTGTCAGTGTTCCTAGTTGGCGCATAGATAGAGCGCGCTCCTTTACCAGTTTCTTTATTAATTTACCGAGCCGCTCATTTGGATTTTTATTGGGCATAATGTAGGCACTCCTTTTCTATTGTCTATCGTTGAAAAAATGTTGAGCATTTATTACAAGTATATGAAACAGACAGGCACAGTTGCTCAACATTTTCATAATATGCATTGAAAAGTGAGAAAAGGGGTGACTGTACGATGAGTACGGCAGGTTTATTTTCAATTTTTTTAATCGGAATTGCGTCTAATTTAGATAATGCAGGTGTTGGGATTGCATATGGCATTCGTAAAATTCGAATTTCGTGGCTTAACAATTTTATCATCGCATTTTTGGGATTTTTATTTACTTTACTAGCTGGCTTTTTTGGGAATTGGATCGCATTATTTATTTCGGAATTTATAGCAAATATTATTGGAGCAATTGTTTTAGGAATCATTGGGGTGTTTATTTTATGTCAGCCTTTCTTGAGTCAAAAAGACACCGCAGGATCTAAAGATGGTAGTGTACTTATGGGGATTTTACGTGATCCAGAAAAAGTAGATTTTGATGGTTCTAAAACAATTAGTTTTTCTGAAGCAATTGTTTTAGGAGTTGCATTATCCATAAATAATATTGCAGGTGGATTTGATGCTGGAGTAACAAATTTAAATCTTTGGCTTACGGCATGTATTTCTGGGGTTTTTAGTTTTATTTGTATTAGTGGTTTTACGTATGTTGGTAAAAGATTTTTAGCTGAATACTTAGGGAAATGGGCAACGGTTATTGCGGGCGTGTTATTGATTCTTATTGGGATAGACCAGTTGTTGTAAGGAGAATAGAAAACAAGATTCGAGTATTTCCTTGGAAATACAGCAAGGGGTTGCATATATCGACGTACTTTTTTCCATACTAATACGGATTTCTTTTAAAGAAAGGGGGGATCCGTATGGGACGCGGGAAAGCATTTGATCATAAGAAAAAAGGGCATGATCATCAACCACCTAAAGGTGCGTTCATTCATAAAGATGTAAATGAACATACTTTAGAAGAGGAAGAGCTACCAGTAAATATTGAAACGTATAAAAATAGTTTAAAAAAACATTAAAAGCACCTATATAGGTGCTTTTTAGCGTATATCTTCAATTAATTGTTCCGATTCTTCATGCATACTGTATTCACTTAACACTTGGATGCAAAGCCACTTTAATTCCTCAATAGTATGCTCAAGTTCTTCAGGAAGTACATGATGAATGTCTTCAAGTCCCATTCCGAAATGAATAAGTTCAAGTACTTGATCATCGATGTTCCGATCCATTAATAGTTCAAGTACTTCTAAATTGAATATGTATCGGTGAGCTTCGTCGAGTGAAACAACTTTTAGCTTCAAGCTTTCTACAATACTCAATATAAAAAGAAGAATTGTTTTTTCAAGAACTGGTTGTTTTTCCATTTGAAATATTAGTTTCATCTTTCACACCTCCACTTATAGCGCTAGGTTGTACTATATTATTCGGGAGGGGGGAGCAAATATGCATAATAAAGAAGAAACTTTCAGCACTGTTTTTGTATGGGTATTGATATCTGATGAAGTTGAATTTTTTATGAAATAAAAAAATCCTGCTAGTATAGCAGGATAACTCTCGATTAAAAAATGCTCCAACCTTCTTGAGCAGAAAGTAATTCAAGAATTTTAAAACCAGCGATACTATTTCCGTTTGCATCTAAAGCCGGTCCGAAAATACCGATTCCCATTTCGCCTTTTACGCAGCCGAAAATGCCGCCCGCTACACCACTTTTTGCAGGGATTCCAACACGAATTGCAAATTCACCAGATTCATTATACATCCCGCAAGTAACCATAAATGTTTTACAAATTTTTGTAATATGTTTAGGGATGATCTGTTTCTTTTTATATGGATCATATCCATCCATTGCAAAAATTAAGCCAATACGTGCTAAATCGATACAGTTTACTTCAACTGCACATTGACGAGTGTATAAGTCCATAAGTTCTTCAATATCACAATCGATAATTCCGTTTTGTTTCATATAGTAACAAAGTGAACGGTTTAAGTAAGCAGTCTCCAACTCTGAATTGGCAACTGTAGAAGAATAATTAATAGTAGGATTATCTGTTATTTCACGTACAAAATGAAGAATATGCTTCATTTTTTCTTCGTTATCTTTTCCTGTTAACATGCTTGTAATAGCTAGTGCTCCTGCATTAATCATTGGATTAAGAGGTTTGGAAGGACTTGTCGTTTCTAACTTAATAATAGAATTGAAAGGGTCACCAGTTGGCTCCATTCCAACTTTAGAAAATACATATTCTTCACCACGATCTAAAAGAGCAAGAGCAAGTGTGATTACTTTAGAAATACTTTGAAGAGTAAATAGTGTTTGTGAGTTACCAGCATGGACATATTCTTTCTCTTTATGGAAAATGGCAATACCTAAATCATCTGGATTTGCATTGCCTAGTTCGGGGATATAAGTAGCAAGCTTTCCTTTTTTCGTATATGGTGTTACTTGTTCTAACAACTGTTGTAAGTTGTTTGTTTTAATGCACTGCATAGTACCAACGCTCCTATTTCGAATTAACTAAGTTTACTTTTCCCGATATGCTCGGAAATAAATAATAACATGAAAAAGTGGAATGATAAAACGAAAGTTATCTGTGCTATAATTAGTTTTTTTGCCTGTATATTTTGTATTCAATAAGGAGAATGTTCCTTTTATATAACAGTTTGGAAATAGAAGACTTATCCATAAAAAGTTCAGAAATAAAAACTACACATCTATACAACTATATGTTATTATGGTTATGTAATAGAAAGCGTTTTCTAAAGCGTACTTATAATGATAACGATTTCATAAATTTGATAGGGGGAATTAAAATGTTGCAGTTTTTACAACGTATTGGTAAAGCGTTAATGCTTCCAATCGCAGTACTACCAGCAGCAGGATTATTGCTTCGTTTAGGGCAACCAGATGTATTTGATATTCCTGTTATGGCACAGGCCGGCGCAGCGGTTTTTGATAATTTAGCACTTATTTTTGCAATTGGTATTGCAATAGGTCTTTCAGTTGATGGTAGTGGTGCAGCAGGTCTTGCAGGTGCAATTGGTTATCTTGTTATGAAAAACAGTATTGATGCACTTAGTAAGGGATATTCTGCTGCAGAATTACAAGATAAATTAGGTAAAGTTCAAGATTTAATAGGTAATAGCGCAAATGTAGATCCATCTAAGCTTGCAGATACAATGACACAAGTATCTAAGGCAGCCGAATTATCGACTAAAGTGGATATGAAAGTTTTAGGTGGTATTATTGTCGGTGTTATAGCAGGATTCCTTTATAATAAATTCCATAAAATTAAACTTCCAGAATGGTTAGGTTTCTTTGCTGGAAAACGTTTCGTTCCAATTGTTACATCGGTTGTGATGCTAATATTAGGAATTTTATTCGCACAAATTTGGCCAGCAATTCAAAATGGCATCGATGCATTAGCTCATGGAATTGTTAATT
Organism: Bacillus cereus group sp. BfR-BA-01316; assembly: GCF_022664195.1. Lineage (NCBI taxonomy): Bacteria > Bacillati > Bacillota > Bacilli > Caryophanales > Bacillaceae > Bacillus > Bacillus cereus group sp. BfR-BA-01316. Next base: position 38,012 of record NZ_JAKUGX010000024.1, on the reverse strand, counting down.
TAGGTGCAATTGGTTCAGGTCTATTCGGTCTATTAAACCGTCTATTAATCCCAATTGGTTTACACCACGTAATGAACACATACTTCTGGTTCGTATTTGGTGACTTTACAAATGCAGCAGGTAATGTTGTAAATGGTGATATCGCTCGTTTCCTTGCAGGGGACAAAACAGCAGGTATGTTTATGACTGGTTTCTTCCCAGTTATGATGTTCGGTTTACCAGCAGCATGTTTCGCAATGATTGCAGCTGCTAAACCAGAAAAACGTAAAATGGTTACAGGTATGTTAGGTGGCCTAGCATTAACTTCATTCTTAACTGGTATTACAGAACCTATTGAATTCTCATTCATGTTCTTATCACCATTATTATATGGTATTCATGCCGTGTTAACAGGTATATCTTTATTCGTAACAACATCACTTGGCATTCACGATGGTTTCACATTTAGTGCCGGTGCAATTGATTACTTCTTAAACTTTGGTATTGCAACAAAACCAGTGTTACTAGCAGGAATCGGTTTAATTTACGCAGCAATTTACTTTGTAGTATTCTACTTCTTAATTAAGAAGTTCGACTTGAAAACTCCTGGTCGTGAAGATGAAGATGAAGATGAGTTAGCTGAAGAGGGTGATGCACCAGTTGCAGGTTCAATTGGTGAAACTTACGTAGCAGCTTTAGGCGGAAAAGAAAACTTAACAGTTATTGATAACTGTGCAACGCGTTTACGCTTACAAGTGAAAGATGCAGGTTTAGTAAATGAACCAGCATTAAAACGCGCAGGTGCAAAAGGCGTTATGAAATTAAGTAACACAAGTGTACAAGTTATCGTAGGTACAAATGTTGAATCTGTTGCCGATGATATGAAAAAACACGTGTAAATAGTTAGATAAGAGGATATCCAAAAAGATTGATAACAACAGTCTTTTACAGGATATCTTCTTTTTTTGTTAATTTTTTAAAGGGAATCTTACTTTTATAAATTTTCTTTTTCTTTTTTGAACATATAGGTTGGTAATATGTTCGGTGCGTGATACAGTAGTGATGACATAAAATGGAGTGTCCATAATCTGCGGAAATGATTTGAAATAAGTCTTGTGTAGATGAATTAAATTATCGGTAAATAAGGGGAAAAAGGTAATCATGGATCAGGAAAAAAATACTGTTAATGGGAAAGCAAATCGGTCGATTGTATACATAAAAAGAACAATCATTCTAGCCCTACTACTGTCACTTGTATATTTCATGTATACAAAAATTGTTGCGCATAATAAAAAAGAGGAAACTTTAAAAGCAGCAGCAGAAATGAAGAAGCAAGAAGAGTTGAAAAAGAAAGAAGAAGAAAAAAAGAAGCAAGAAGCACAAAAACAAAAAGAGCAGGAAGAACAAGTGAAACAAGCGCAAGCTATAGAGCAGCCTGCTGAAGGACCGCCTCAAGAAATTAATGAAAACGCTCAATTGGATCAATATTTACAAAACGCAGGATTTAGTGGAACAGCTGTTATTGTGAAGAACGGAAAAGTTCTTTTGAATAAAGGATACGGTATGGCGAACAAAGAGAAGCAAGTACCGAATAATTCAGAAACGACCTTTTATATTGGCTCTATTTCAAAGGCATTTGTAGCGACTGCTATTATGCAATTAAAAGATCAAAATAAATTACAAGTAGAGGATACGGTTGCAAAGTATATTCCAGATTTTCCTCAAGGTAATAGCATTCAGCTAAAACATTTATTAACACATACATCAGGGATTCCTGAATATGAGCAGGGAAAAGATGATATTTCTCATGAGGAATTGATAAAGCGAATAGGAAACCAAAAGCGTATTGGGGCTCCAGGAGAGAAATGGAAGTATTCAGATTCGAATTACTCCATACTTGCCTACATTGTTGAAAAAGTAAGTGGACAACCATTAGAAGAATATATTAAACAGCATATCTTTGCTACTGCTGGTATGAAGCATTCTGGTTTTGGTAAAGCGTTAGAACAAACAAGATTCCCATCAACTGGTTATAAAATAGTAAATAATAATATGACAACACCTAATATTCCGAGCATGTCACAGCTATATGGCTGCGGTGATATATATACAAGCGCACATGATTTATATTTATTTAATGAAGCGCTATTCTCTGGAAAATTAATTTCAAAAGAGAGTTATAATCAAATGTTTACAGCTGTGAAAAAGGATTATGGATTTGGATGGTATGTAGATCCGGGAAGTTATTCGAATCACGGTGTAATGCCAGGGTGGAATTGTTTAAATGGATTTAGTAAAAATGGAAGTGTGTATGTTGTTTTACTATCTAACATTCAAAACAACATTAAATCATTTGGTAAAGTGAATAACGACATTTATACGATGCTAAGAAATATAGAAGTGTAAAAGACTGTCCTTTTGGACAGTTTTTTTTCGTGTGGAGGAAATATATGTGCGGTGTGATAATGAAATAAATGGAAAAGGGGGATTGCCACGAGCAGTGTATTACAGTGTAGCTGCAATTATTACAATCAAAAATTAAAGGATAAAATAAAAAGTAGATGGGAAACCATCTGCTTTTTATTATTTATATAATACAAAAATAATTAACATGTTCTAGAAAATGTATGCCTTACCTATCACAAAAAAAGTAGGCATTGTATAGATTAAGATGTATGGATGTAAATTTATATACTTTAATATTAATAGGAGGAGAAGAAGCATATGTGTCTGTTCAGAAAATATTGGCATAAATTATCCCGACTGTTTAATAGACAATTAGGTTATTTTTTAGATGACAAGTTACTGCCTGCTGTGGAACGGATTTTATTTTCACAAAACTTCGCGAAATTTATTCAAAGAAATTCTAAGAAAGCTACGGAAGAGTTTATTGAATCAAGTCAATTTCAATCGATTATTTGTAACATTTTAAAAGAATGCAATACATCACCTTTTAAAGAGATTGCAAAGCAGTATTTAGGTAAAAATGTAGAAATTACTGTGACAGTTGGACAGTTAACAGGTGTTATTGTAGCAGTTGGTGATGATTTCTTAACACTGCAAGAAGGAGTAGGGACAGAAATTTTATTACCATTCACAAGTATTATATCAATTAAAGAAGTGTAAGAAAGGAGACTTATATATGTTATTTACTGATGAATTGCGTAAGCATGTTGGTGAGCTAGTACAAGTGGTGACAGCTGTTGAAATTGTTACTGGCGTTCTATTATCTGTGACGGAAGGCGGAGTAAGTGTTCGTACATCTCCTTCTTATGGACCACCTGAAGATGTAATTGTGCGTATCCCTATTATTGCTTATGTTCGTTTGGAAGGTTAAGGGGGATAAAAGTATGAAAGTATCAGTCGTTATCCCAACGTACAATGAAGCGAGTACTTTATCACAAGTTTTAGTAGAAGTAGAGAAGTTGAAACCATATGAAATTATTGTAGTAGATAATGGATCGACAGATGGAACGAGGGAAATCGCATTAGAGCATAATTGTCATGTGATTTATTATAGAAATCCCCTCGGCAATGATGTGGGACGGGCAGTTGGAGCTAAAGAAGCAAAAGGTGAAATTATATTGTTTTTAGACGGTGATATTGTCATTGAGAGTAAAGAACTACAACGTTTCGTGAAAGGAATTAGGCAAGGTCATCAAATTGTTGTGAATAATTTAACATGGTCAGTTTATTTAAAGATGAGACCACATTATACGACGGTTGGAAAATATATGTTGAATCGCTATTTGAATAAAAAGGAGCTTGTTGTTGGTTCTTTAATCGCAATTCCACATGCGATGAGCCGGGAAGTTATCGAGAGACTTGGATGGTGGAATTTAGCAGATCCCGCATTATTTCAAGCGATGGCGATGTCTAGAGGAGTAGATATTGTTGATATGGCTTCGGTCGATGTAATTTACACGAATAAGGTTCGTCCTGTGCATACTGGTACATCACCTGGTTCTCCTTATCCGAAAGCGACTAGTCGTATTATGGGTGATCATTTGCGTGCTTTGCAATACGTAATCGAAACATATGGTAAACGCGGCGGTTTTTCGGAGGGGAACAGGGATAGAGAGTTTATAGGGAAGTATAGACCAGTTTTATTACAAGGAGAAAAGGCGAAATATAGTGCGATTATACCAGTATCAGAAGAAAGAATGACTATAAGATCTGTCATACAAGAAGTGAAAAAAGCAGGTGTAGATGAAATTATAGTTGTTGCGAATGGAGCAGATGGTGAGACAATTAAACAAGCAAAGCTAGAGAATGTTATTGTAGTTGAATTTGCGAAGGCACTTGGACATAATGTAGCACGAGCGATAGGGGCTATGCATGCTACGGCAGATATTTGTTTATTTGTTGATGGTGATTTTGCTATTCCGGCAAAAAAGCTAATTCCATTTTTGCATGCTATTGAAGACGGAAATGATGTGGCGTTAAATGATTTGCAATGTTTGTTAGATATGTTTCACCCGGCAGATCCAATTAGTATGGGGAAATATTTCGTGAATTTGGTAGCGAAACGACCAGATTTATGGAACAACTCATTAACGGCAGTGCCACATGCTATGCATAAAAAGGTAATAGAGAAAATTGGATATGATTCTCTTATCATTCCACCATTAGCTCAAATGAAAGCTATTTTAGAAGAATGCTCTATTACAGCAGTGGAATTTGTAGATGTTATAAAAACAAATCGAATACGTCCAGAGCAACATGGGTTTGTAAATGGACGTATTCCGGCATTTGACCGTATTTTTGGTGATCAGCTTGAGGCGATTGCGTATTTATTACAATATACGGACGAACGCGGAGGATTTACAGATGGAGAGCGGGATAGAGATATAATTCAACAATTGAGAAAGGAAGAAGAAAATACAGATGGACGCTAGTAGTAAAGTAACTATTATTGGATTAGGATATGTTGGCCTTCCTTTAGCGGTCCTTTTTGCAGAAAGAGGACATGCTGTACTTGGATTAGATAAAGATACTAGGAAGATAGAATCAATAATTAAAGGAGAAAGTTATATTCCTGATGTTTCTTCTAACGTATTACAAAATTTATTGAACGAGAGAAAATTAATAGTAAATACACCAGATAAAGGTGTTACGGAGTTCCAAAATAGTGAGTATGTTATTGTGACTGTGCCAACGCCAATTAATGAGAATAAAGAACCTGATTTAAGTGCCCTCGTTTCAGCCTCCCGTTATATACAACAACACCTTCAAAAAGGACAAACCTTCATTTTTGAAAGCTCCACATATCCAGGTACACTGGAGGAAGTTATCATTCCTATTATTTCTCAAACAGGTAAAAAGGTAGGAGAAGATTATTATATTGGGTATTCTCCAGAGCGAATTGATCCAGCGAATAGCCAGTATTCAGTCGAAACAATTCCAAAAGTTATTAGTGGACAAACCGAGCAGTGTAAACAAAAAGTACAGGATTTGTATAGCACTATATTTGATGTAATCGTTCCAGTTAGCTCTCCGAAAGTGGCCGAGATGTGTAAGCTATTTGAAAATATTCAGCGCTTAGTTAATATTTCATTAGTAAATGAGTTAAATATACTTTGTGAAAGTTTGAATATTAATTTTTATGAGGCACTTGAAGCTGCAGCTACAAAACCGTTTGGATTTACTCCATATTGGCCAGGTCCAGGAATAGGAGGACATTGTATTCCAGTAGACCCTTTATATTTTCAATGGAGAATAAAAAAGAGTGGAGCAATTAGTCAATTAATTGAGGCGGCACATGTAATTAATGAAGAAATGCCAGAGAAAATAATCGGGAAAGTAAAAGGTATGGTGCAATCACCCGCAACGGTGTTAATTGTAGGGGTTGCGTATAAGAAAGATGTAAATGATCTGAGAGAATCACCGGCGTTGCCAATTATTCAATTATTAATAAAAGAAGGGTACAAGATAGAATATCATGACCCTTATATTTCTTCAGCGAAAATTGGGGATACACTATATCAATCCATTCCATTAGATGAACAAAGAATTAAACAAGCAGATTGTATTTTAATTGTAACTGATCACTCTAGTATCGATTGGAAGCTCTTTAAAGGAATTGAGCGATTAATAGATACACGTGGAATTATAAAGAAGGTAGTGTATGAGTAAAAAATGTTTAATTACAGGTGGAGCAGGATTTATTGGATCGCATTTAGCTGAAGAGTTGGTGAAAAGAGGTTATGAAGTCACTATTGTTGATAACTTCTATAAAGGAAAAAATAAATATCATAATGAGTTAATGAAAGAGATTCCAGTTATTCCAATAAGCGTGTTAGATAAAAGTTCAATTTACGAATTAGTAAATCAACATGATGTGGTGTTTCATTTAGCTGCGATTTTGGGAGTCAAAACTACAATGGAAAAAAGTTTAGAGCTTATTGAAACAAATTTCGATGGAACGAGAAATATTTTACAAGCGGCATTAAAAGGTAAGAAAAAAGTAGTCTTTGCGTCTACTTCAGAAGTATATGGTAAGGGAGAGCCACCTTTCTCTGAAGAAGGGGATCGATTATACGGGGCAACTTCTAAAATACGCTGGAGTTATGCAGTTTGTAAAACGTTAGAAGAGACATTATGTTTAGGTTACGCATTAGAAGGTTTACCTGTAACGATTGTTCGCTATTTTAATATTTATGGCCCAAGAGCGAAAGATGGTCCATATGCAGGAGTCATCCCGCGATTTATTCGTGCGGCTTTGCAAGGTGACGATATTCTCGTGTACGGAGATGGAAAGCAGACACGTTGCTTTACGTATGTAAGTGATGCGGTCGAGGCAACAATTCGTGCAATGGATGAAAAGGTAAATGGTGAAATTATTAATATAGGTTCTGAGAATGAAAAAAATATAAGGGAAGTAGCGGAAGATATAAAAAAAATAACGAAGTCTTCTTCCAAAATTGTGCACGTTTCATTTGAGGAAGTATATCCACATGGATTTGAAGAAATTCCAAATCGAAAGCCGGATGTAACGAAATTAAGAGAACTTGTTCAGTTTCAAGCGAAAGTAACGTGGGAACAAGGATTGAAAGAAACTATTAAATGGTTTCGTGAAGAAAACAATGGCTAAGTCGTTATCAGTTATTATTCCCGTATGTAATGAAGTGGATACGATTTCAGACGTGGTTCAATCGGTAAAACCATTAAATCCAGTAGAGATTATTGTAGTAGCAAATGGTTGTAATGATGGTACAGAAGCGATTGCTGAGAGCTTAGGATGCACAGTAATCCAACATAAAGAGTCACTTGGTAACGACGTTGGACGCGCAGTTGGTGCAAAACATGCGATAGGTGATGTATTACTGTTTTTAGATGGTGATTTTGCTATTCAAACTTCAAAATTACAATTATTCCTTAATCCGATTTTGCATGATCAGGCGGACATCGCTTTAAATAATTTGGACGCATTATTTTTAAAGAAACAAAAACCACATTCTATTACAGTATGGCGCCAAATATTAAATGCAATGTTAGAGCGTGAAGAATTAAAAATTGATTCTTTATTATCTGTACCTCATGCGCTGACGAAGGAAGTCGTGCAAAGTATTGGATACGAATGTTTTGTTAATCCTATTGTGGCTCATCTACGTCTAGCACAAAGTAAATGGAGAATTAGTCGTCATTGTGCAATTGATGTGATTACTCCGAATAAATTTCGTCCACTCGAGCATGCTGCATACGGCACAAATCTTTCTCATTCCGAAAAACGAATGATAGGCGATCATATAGAAGCTGTAGCAGAGCGGATAGTAGGCAGCGATGGGCGCGGAGGATATTATGATGGAAATAGGAAAAGAGAGAGTGTCTATCATACTTTAAATTTTGAAGATTTTTATCAAGGATGGGGCGTTACATCTAAGTTGTATAAAGGAGAGCAATTATCGGTAATTATTCCTGTACAAGATGAAGAGAAAACAATTGGAAACGTTATAGAAGAGCTTCGCAAAATTGAACCTTTTGAAATCATCGTTGTTGTAAATGGTTCTTCCGATAAAACGGCAACAATTGCAAAAGACAAGGGAGCAACAACAATTGTGTATAAAGAAGCACTTGGAAACGATGTGGGGCGTTCACTTGGAACTTATTTTGCAAAAGGAGAAATTGTTTTATTTATAGACGGTGATTTTGTTATTCCAGCTAGTGAGCTATATCCCTTTGCAAAAGCTATTGCAGATGGAACGGATGTCGCATTAAATGATTTAAATCATTATTTAGATTTGAGAGTACCACTTCATCTTGTAACAGCATTTAAATATGCATTAAATTTAGCTTGTGATAGAAAAGATTTAGGAGTAGGCTCTCTTATTGCTGTACCTAATGCGTTTAGTCGTACTTGTTTGAAGGAAATAGGGTATAAATCATTATTGTCACCTTGTGTAGCACAAGTTAAAGCTGTACTTTCAGGTTTTGGAATCGCTTGTGTAAGTCGTATCGATGTTGATAAGATGAACCGTATTCGTCCCAGCGAACATTTCGCAAAAATAGGTCATCCTCCAGCTGTCCTTCGAATTATTGGTGATCATATAGAAGGATTAGAGCAATTAATTGCATTAACAAACAGTCGCGGTGGATTTTACGATGGAAATAGAAAAAGAGATGTTTTATCCCGCTTTAACGGGCAGTAAGACTCCCACCTCAAAATTCGGCGAATGCGAGGAAGTTAGGTGGGAGATAACTGTCCGTAAAAGCCCGATTGGTGAGGGCTGATAATCAGTGGGGGATGGACAAAATCCCCACTGATTAAAGTTTCACTTTATAGTGGTAACAAAAAAAGTGTACAACATATGTACACTTTTTTGCTCTGTTATAAAAACTATAACAGATTAGGAGATAAGAGTATTACAGATCTACAATGGGTATCGTTCTTATATTACAAAATAGGACTCGTATATAAGAATACCAAAAAAATACAATTAAAGGAAGGGTTAATTATAAAGACTTTTAAACGAGGTTAACACTACGAGTATAGTAGTTTGTTCAACATTTCACAAACATGTCACAACTATTTCGTCCACTTCCGAAAAAAAGTAGTATTCTAAGTGTGTAAGCTGTTATATAAAAAATCTTAGTCCTGTACTAATCAAAAATGGAGGAGATTAGGATGACTCAAGTATTAGAAAATGTAAAAAATGCGTGGGAAAACTTTAAGGGTGAAAAATGGAAAGCAGAAATTGATGTTCGCGATTTCATTTTAAATAATGTAAACGTTTACGAGGGAGAAGACTCTTTCTTAGCGGAAGCAACTGAAGAAACGAAAAAACTTTGGGATCAAGTAATGGATTTAACAACAAAGGAACGTGAAAACGGTGGCGTTCTTGATATGGATACAAAAATTGTTTCTTCTATTACATCACATGAACCAGGATATTTAAATAAAGATATTGAAAAAGTGGTCGGTTTCCAAACTGATAAACCATTTAAACGTTCTTTACAACCATATGGTGGTATTCGTATGGCGGAACAAGCTTGTGAAGCGTATGGATATGAAATGGATAAAGAACTTAGCAGTATTTTCAGAGACTGGCGTAAAACTCATAATCAAGGTGTATTTGATGCATACACACCAGAAATGAAAGCGGCTCGTAAATCAGGTGTTATTACTGGCCTTCCAGATGCATATGGACGTGGACGTATTATCGGTGACTATCGCCGCGTAGCGCTATATGGTATAGATCATTTAATTGCAGCGAAAAAAGCTGATTTTAATTTAACTGGCGGTGTAATGAGCGAAGATACAATGCGTTTACGCGAAGAATTATCTGAGCAAATGCGTGCACTTCAAGAGTTAAAACAGATGGCTGCTTCTCATGGATTCGATATTTCTAAGCCAGCTACAAATGCACAAGAGGCTTTCCAATGGTTATACTTTGCTTATCTTGCGGCAATTAAAGAGCAAAACGGGGCAGCAATGAGCCTTGGACGTACCTCTACATTCTTAGATGTTTACATTGAAAGAGATTTAGCAAATGGTACTTTAACAGAAGAAGAAGCACAAGAAATTGTTGACCATTTCATTATGAAATTACGTCTTGTGAAATTTGCAAGAACACCTGATTATAATGAACTATTCTCTGGAGATCCAACTTGGGTAACTGAATCTATTGGTGGTATGGCGCTAGACGGTCGTCCGTTAGTAACAAAAAACTCATTCCGTTTCTTGCATACATTAGATAATTTAGGACCAGCACCAGAACCAAACTTAACAGTTCTTTGGTCTAAACAATTACCAGAGAACTTTAAAAACTACTGTGCGAAAATGTCTATTAAAACATCAGCAATTCAATACGAAAATGATGACATTATGCGTCCTGACTACGGTGATGACTACGGTATTGCTTGTTGTGTATCAGCAATGAGAATCGGTAAACAAATGCAGTTCTTCGGAGCACGTGCAAACTTAGCAAAAGCATTACTATATGCGGTTAACGGTGGTAAAGATGAAAAGTCAAAAGCACAAGTTGGTCCTGAATACGCACCAATTACTTCTGAAGTATTAGATTATGAAGAAGTTATGCGTAAATTCGATATGACAATGGAATGGTTAGCTGGTCTATACTTAAATACATTAAATGTAATTCACTATATGCACGATAAATATAGCTATGAACGTATTGAAATGGCACTTCATGATACAAATGTTCTTCGTACAATGGCAACAGGTATCGCTGGATTATCTGTAGTAGCAGACTCTTTAAGTGCAATTAAATATGCACAAGTAAAACCAATTCGTGATGAAAATGGTATTGCAGTTGATTTCGAAATTGAGGGAGATTTCCCTAAATACGGTAACAATGATGATCGTGTAGATGAAATCGCAGTAAATCTTGTGAAAACATTTATGAACAAGCTTCGCAAACATAAAACATACCGTAATTCTGTTCATACAATGTCAATCTTAACAATCACATCTAACGTTGTATACGGCAAGAAAACTGGTAACACTCCAGATGGACGTCGTACTGGAGAACCATTTGCACCGGGCGCAAACCCAATGCATGGCCGTGATACAAAAGGTGCATTAGCGTCATTATTATCTGTAGCTAAATTACCATATGAAGATGCACAAGATGGTATTTCAAATACATTCTCTATTATTCCAAAAGCACTTGGTAAAGAAGATGATGTACAAGTACGCAACTTAGTATCTATGCTTGATGGATATGCAATAAAAGAAGGACACCACTTAAATATTAACGTATTTAACCGTGAAACATTAATGGATGCAATGGAGCACCCTGAAAAATATCCACAATTAACAATTCGTGTATCTGGTTACGCTGTTAACTTTATTAAATTAACTCGTGAACAACAAATTGATGTAATTAACCGTACAATGCATGAAAGCATGTAAGTGAAAAAAGTGTCCCTCCGCTTTTAATATATAGCGGAGGGAGGCTGTTTCAATAAAGGAGGAAGTAACATGGTAAAAGGAAGAATACATTCTGTAGAGTCTTGTGGTACTGTTGATGGCCCAGGGATTCGTTATGTCATATTTACACAAGGGTGTTTATTACGTTGTCAATATTGTCATAATGCTGATACGTGGGAAATCGGTAAAGGTAAAGAGATAACAGTTGAAGAAGTGATGCAGGATGTGACATGTTACCTTCCATTTATTGAAGCTTCTGGAGGCGGTATAACAGTTAGCGGTGGAGAGCCACTATTACAGCTAGACTTCTTAATTGAGTTGTTTAAAAAGTGCAAAGAATCTGGTATCCATACAACAATCGATTCTTCTGGTGGTTGTTATTCTGAAGAACCAGAATTCCAAAATAAGCTAGATATTTTAATGGAGTATACAGATTTAGTTTTATTGGATTTGAAACATATTGATTCAAAGAAACATCGTAAATTAACAGGGAAACCAAATGAACACATTTTACAATTTGCTCGTTATTTATCGGATAGAAAGAAAACAATTTGGGTAAGACATGTATTGGTTCCCGGTGTTACCGATGGTGAAGAGGATCTGCAAAAATTATCAAACTTTATTCAAAGTCTATCTAATGTTAAGAAAGTGGAAGTGTTGCCATATCATAAACTCGGTGTTTATAAATGGGAGGCACTTGGACATAAGTATCCACTTGCAGATGTGAATCCACCGACAGAAGAAAATGTTGAGCATGCAAAACATATTTTAAAAGCAGTCTAATCCAACTATTGGATTAGACTTTTTGTTTCTTTATAATAAAATCTAGAGTATATATTTAGAAAAGAGTATACTGAAGAGAGAATATCCATATTTTTGTAAAGGATAGGCGGAGAAATTTACATAATTGTAAAGGGAAATCAAAATAGTAAAAAGAATTAAGAAGTAAAAGAGTGAGTATCATGAAATATAGAACATTTGTAAGTTATTGCGAAAGCTCTTATAGGAAAGTATAATGTAAAGATATGAGCACAGATAGGATTAAGGGGTCAATCTTATATGCTTTGCATATCCACGACAGGTACATAGCTAACAGGGGAATATTGGAATCCGAGTATGTAATGTTTAAGGAAAATGTTTTTCCTATTGTCGTATATGCAATAAGGAGAAACAAAAAGCTAGGAGTGGATTTGTTTGATAAAAAACCCCAAGGTTTTAATATTAACTGCACATTACGGTAACGGTCATGTGCAAGTAGCAAAAACATTAGAACAAACCTTTCGTCAAAAAGGAATCAAAGATGTAATTGTATGCGACTTGTTTGGAGAATCGCATCCAGTTATAACCGATATTACAAAATATTTATATTTAAAAAGCTATACGGTAGGAAAAGAATTATATCGTTTGTTTTATTATGGTGTAGAGAAAATTTATGATAAAAAAATAGCATCTTGGTATGCGAATTTTGGGAGAAAGCGTTTGAAGACGCTATTACAGGTGGAGAAACCGGATATTGTTATTAATACCTTCCCAATCATCGCTGTACCAGAATTGAAAAAGCAAATAGGTATTTCTATTCCTGTTTATAACGTATTAACGGATTTTTGCGTGCATAAAATATGGATCCATCGAGAAGTAGATCGTTATTTTGTAGCAACCGATCATGTGAAAAAAGTGATGGTTGATATCGGTGTACCTGCAGAGCAAATTGTTGAAACAGGGATTCCGATTCGTAGCAGTTTTGAGCTAAAGATAAATCCAGCAATTATATATAATAAATATCAGTTATGTAAGGATAAAAAGATATTACTAATTGTAGCAGGTGCTCATGGTGTGCTAGGGAGTGTAAAAGAGCTATGCCAGTCATTTATGTCAGTACCAAACTTACAAGTAGTTGTCGTTTGTGGGAAAAACGAAGCTTTAAAGCAGGATTTAATGGAACTACAGGAACAAAGTTCTGATGCTTTAAAAGTATTTGGTTATGTTGAAAACATTGATGAGTTGTTCCGTATTACTTCTTGTATGATTACGAAGCCAGGTGGTATTACATTAAGCGAAGCAGCAGCATTACAAGTACCTGTCATTTTATATAAACCTGTCCCAGGACAAGAAAATGAAAATGCGTTGTATTTTGAAAAAAAAGGGGCAGCAGTTGTAATTCGTGATGATAGTGAAGTTTTTGCAAAAACAGAGGCGTTATTACAAGATGATATGAAGCTTCTTCAGATGAAAGAAGCAATGAAAAGTATTTATCGTCCTGAGCCAGCTGGTCATATTGTGGATACAATTTTGGCAGAAAATCATGCAGAGCCGAATCATATACCTATTAAATCACCAGCTCTTGCCGAATCTTTTACTTAATATGAAACCCCTCTTTTAAGCATTTAAAGAGGGTTTTTGTATTGTTGTAAAAAAAGCAAACGTGAATTATTAACTTATCCACAAAGGATTGCGCTTCTATTAGACAGTAAAGTCGGAATATTAACAACTATATCCACATAATCCACAATTTTTAGAAAATTATCAACAATTCTCACGTTTAGAATTCATTTTAATAAATGAATTCGTAAAATACTTTTGGAATTTATGCACAATTCTACGATTTTTGTGGATAAAGTTGTCCACAAAAAAGGTTCCTTATAAATAAGGAACCTTTTTTTGTCAATAACTGGAAAATATTATGTAATGAAACTGAATAATTAGGGGGGAAACCTTCTAATTATTCAGTTTCACTTTAAATGCTTTTTGAGCGATAGCCCGCTGCACGATCTGCTTTTCGAAATTCTCGTTGATAGAGAACTTCTTGTGTACTAGATAATGTGTTTTTTGCTTTATCACGTTTCTTTTTATCCATTACAAATCACCTCGTGTCCTAAAGTCACTATCTATCGTTTCCAAAGACATGGGGTGATATACATATATGTCAAACTAGTAATGATTAATTATTATTTCTGAATTTTTAGATTACGCTTCTTTTAATTGGTGTGCTTCTTGGAACGTTGTATCTCGCATTGTTGCAAGTGTATATTGATCTTTTGGAATTTCATATAAATTATATACATCTTCATGCGCGTTAATTTCATCATAAACGGCTTTTCTTGTTTCATTTGCTAGATTTACATATTGTAGTTTTTCGGCAGCTTTAATAGACCGGATATTTATTTTACGAATACGCATAAAGATCGTTTCAATATCTAATTCGTAGAAAAGTTCGCTAAAAAATGAATCTTTCGCTAATTTATTATATCCTTTACCATGATAGGGTTTGCCAAGCCAGGTTCCGAGGAATCCGGCTTTTTCTTGCACATCAAATAAAGTAATTGTACCGATAGGGTTACCCCATTCATCTAAAATTGTGCGTGAGATTAATTCTCCACGCTCTTCGGCTTCAATTGTTTGTTTCGTTAAAAATAAATATTCTTCATAAGAATAAGCCTTTTGACGCACAAAAGGGAAGACAGCTGGATTCACCATTAACTCGTATAGAACGTGGCTGTCGTGTAAGTCGCGTTTTTTCAACACACTAACTCCTCCTCACACGAGGGTAGCATGACGAAAAAACACCCACCCTCGAAATTTTTATATCGATCTTTAAAAAATTTCGGGGTGGGAATCGAACCCACTAGAACCAGTTTATAACGCTGGTGGCGCACCATTTGCCTTCCCCATTCATCAATTTGAAAATGATAATCACGACACAAATTGATTATGGTTTCATTCAGTTTATAATCGTATAATACTTTATCTAGTCAAAAAAATAAACTAGTTTTTTTTATTTTTTTTGTAAATTATTTTTCCGTCAATCATGGTGAGTACAGGCTTGGCTAAATAATGGAAAGGATGGTGAGTCCATAGCACGAGATCAGCATCTTTTCCAACTTCAATGCTTCCAATTCTATCCTCTAAACGTAAATTACGAGCTGGAAAAATAGTTATTCCTTCCAAGGCTGTTTTTTCATCTAATCCTTCTCGAACAGCGATAGCGGCACAAACATTTAAATATTGAATTGGTGTATAAGGGTGATCTGTTGTAATAGAAACTTCTATGCCACTTTTCGATAATATATGATAAGTATCCCATGTTTTGTTTTTAAGCTCGATTTTCGAACGCCGTGTAAGAGTCGGACCAACTGAAATCTTTAAATTATGTTTCGAAAGTTCCTCAACAATAAAGTGTCCTTCTGTACAATGTTCAATACGTAAATCAAGATTGAATTCTGTCGCAAAGCGTAAAGCTGAAGTAATATCATCTGCGCGGTGAGCGTGGATACGTACCGGTATTTCTCGGCGGAGTGCTTTTAAAATAGGGAGCATTCGAAAATCAGCTTCATGCCCGTAGTGTTGTGCGTCATAGAATGATTCACGAAGTAACCCCATAATTCCCATACGTGTTATTGATTCTTTTGTGCCGTTGCTATGGACCTTTTTAGGGTTTTCTCCAAAGGCAATTTTTAAACCAGCAGGTTCCTGAATAATCATATGATCAATACAAGTTCCAGCAGTTTTTATTACACAAGTAGTACCGCCGATAATATTTTGGCTTCCGGGCATAACGTGAACAGTCGTAACCCCATTTTGTACAGCGTCTTGAAATGCAATATCAAAAGGATGGATCCCGTCTAAAGAACGGATATGTGGTGTTGAAACTTCAGATGTTTCATTTGCATCATTACCAGCCCAACCAGTGCCTTCGTCATAGAGACCAAGGTGCGTATGGACATCAATAAATCCAGGTAAGAGATGAAGGGCTCGTGCATCTATAACGGTCATATCTTGAGTAGGCTGAATAAAAGGTTTGACCTCGGTAATTCGTTCTCCTGTAACGAGTACATCGCCTTGAAACTTTTGGGATGTAATAGGATATACAATGGCTTGTTTGAGTAATATTTTCATAGGTACCTCATTTCTGTTACTTTATAATGTTAATGGAATTTAAGGGAAAGTAACTGAAAGGTTATTTGTGTAGTAATGCTCCGGATCCTAGAAAATGAAAGTTTTGGAGGGGATAGACTCCCTGTAAAACTGTATTTTAGAAGTACTACATTGTATGCGAAAGTATATTTTGTAATGCATGGTTTACTGTCGGAAATGTGTATTGATACCCATGTTCAATTGCTTTAATAGGTAGTACATGTTGCCCTTCTAGTACAAGTATACTCATCTCACCAAATAAAGCTTGAAGCATAAATGAAGGAACAGGTAGCCAATGAGGTTTTCCTATTACAGTTGCAATGTTTTCTCCGAATTCCTTCATTCTTATAGGTAGGGGGGCTGTAATGTTAAGAGGTCCGTCAATGTCTTCCTTGTGTATGATGAAATCAATCATGCGAACGACATCGTCTATATGAATCCATGATAACCATTGGTTTCCAGATCCAATTGTACCCCCAATATATAATTGATAGGGAAGTAGCATTTTTGGAAGAGCTCCTCCGTCTGCACCTAATACGACTCCAAATCTTGAGTAGATTGTTCTTATTCCAAGAGAACGTGCTTTAGATGCTTCTTGCTCCCATAAAAATACTGTTTCTGCTAAAAAGTCATTTCCGGAAGTTTCTTGTTGCTCGGTAAAAGACTCTGTTTCAGATGTTCCATAGTATCCAATAGCGCTTGCGTTAATAAATGTGTGTGGTTTTGTTGCGAGTGCTTGTAATTGTTTAATGAGTCCTTTTGTTGTTTGAATCCTACTGTTTAAAATTGTTTCTTTTTGTTTCTTTGTCCATCTACTATTAATAGACTCTCCAGCTAGATTAATAACTACATCGATAGAGGAGAGGGGGAAGGTCTGTAAATCCGGTGTCCATTGTACGTATTGAAGGTTAGTGTGTGAAGTTTCAGCAGTTTTTTTTCGAGTAAGAATGTAAACAGTATATCCCTTTTGAATAAAAAAACTAGAAAGGTATTTGCCTATAAAGCCAGAGCCACCAGAAATTGCGATTTTCACAATCATTTCCTCCTCATTATATATATTCTTGAAAAGCAAAAACGTTCCTTGACTATGTTAAAATAATAGAGAGGTGAGAGTATGACTGTCATTACAAAAATAGAAGTGCAAAAACGATCGAAAGAACGATTTAATATTTATATTGATAAAGGTCAAGGTGAAGAGTACGGGTTTAGTGTGAATCAATCAATCTTAATGAAACATGGGTTACAAAAAGGCTTAGAAATTGATGAAGTAGCGTTAGGGAATATTTTGTACAATGAAGAGGTACAAAAAGCATATTTACAAGCAATTTCCTATTTATCCTATCAAATGAGAACAAAACAAGAAATAGAAGATTTCTTACGAAAAAAAGAAGTGGGACAGGCCATCATCTCTGAAGTCGTTTCGAAATTATTACATGATCGATATATTAATGATAAAGAGTACGCTATTTCATACGTGCGAACGCAAAGTAATGTGAATCAAAAAGGTCCAACTGTTATTAGGAGAGGGCTATTAAGTAAAGGTGTTCAGGATTTAATCATTACACATAGTTTACAAGAGTATCCAAAGGAGAAGCAAATTGAGAATGCTTTGGTTCTTATAGAGAAGAAGAAAAAATCTTATCAAAAGCATTCATTTTTACAAATGAAGCTAAAGTTAGATGAAATGCTTGTTCGTAAAGGATATTCTAGAGATGTGATTCAAATTTGTTTGGAAGAACTGAAAGACGAAAAAGATGACGAACAGCAACAAGAGGCGTTACACTATCATGGGAATAAATATTATGAGAAATATAAGAAGTATGATGGTTGGACATTCGAAAATAAGGTGAAGCAAGCGTTATATCGAAAAGGATTCTCTATTGATGAGATAGAGACTTTTTTACAAATAAAACGTGAAGAGGGATGAGGAAATAAGATGGGTATGCCAAAACGCTACAGTGAAATGACGCCACATGAGCTAAGGGAAGAAATTGGGATTTTGAAGGAGCAAGCAGTAAAGGCTGAGCAACTTGGAATTGTAAATGAATTCGATGTATTAATGAGAAAAATGGCTATGGCTCGTGCTTATATGATAGATATAAATAAATTCCATATTGGTGAGACATATGAATTAGTAGAAGAACCTGGTGTGGTATTTAAAATTACGTATTTCAATGGAGTATTTGCTTGGGGATATAAGCAACATGATAATGAAGAGATTGGAATACCAATTTCCTTGCTACAAGAAAAATAAAAACCAGAGAGTGAATCTCTCTGGTTTTCATCTTTGGTAGGCGTTAAAGGAGATAGGAGATTCTAAAATTGGCGTTTTTTACATTCGTTTGCCAGTATAATGAGAGACTGGGTTTGTTGCGTCTGTCCATTAACTTGCGCCTTCGCATGTTTTGGACGAGTCCACGTATGGTTAAATAATTCAGAACGACTATCTAAATGGTCACGGTAGCTCATCTTTATCACCTCGTGTAGGAATTTAATTTGTACTACTCTTCCTGCTGATTTGCAGCACGCATACGTTCTTGTGGGTGCGTGTTAATTGTGCCGTTAGGTCGTTTCGAAGCGAAGCGTGATTTCGCTTTCGGTTGACCTTCGATTTTGCTGTTGTTTTTTGACTCAGACCAAAATTCGGCTTGTCTACCCATTAAGAACGCCCCCTCATTATCAGTTGATACCTCTTTAAGAAGTATCAATTATAGAATGTGCAAAATTGAAGAAACTATTCTTTAGAAATGAAGGGAATAAAGTGAAACTTTAACCAGTGGTTTTTTTCATCCCTCACGGGTTATTAGCGCGCATCAATCGGGATAAATAGGTAAAAGGAGAATAGAACATGAATGATATTTATGAAACATTAACGAAAGAATTATTAGATAAAAATGACAACCTTTCTTACGCACAAGCTCGTGCATGGGTTGAATTAATGTGGGAAGACTTCCAAACAACTTATGCTAAATCAGGTCGTTACCAAGGTGAGAAAATGGCTGAACAAGTGGTACGAACATGGATTAATAATCATGGAGGGCGCCTGCATGAAATGCGTACAAATAATCCGAAGTATAGCCATTTAATCAATCAAGAAGATCATTTGAAACATTAAAAAAAAGCGACGTAGGTCGCTTTTTTTAATGTGGAAGCAATTCCAGTTTCTTTCGAAGTTTTTCTTCGCTGAAAATCCATCCTGTATATGAACTAATAATATTTAAATTTTGATCGAGCTGAACGATTGCGACGAATGGATAATAATCTTTACTTCGATACCGCAAATCAATAAATCGAACTTCATAATAGTTATCATAATCGAAAATATCCCAGCGATATACAGGCGAGAAAGATAAGAAAGCAGATATATTTTCATCTCGCACAGCAGCTTGCATAATGGCGGTATTCGGGAACGGTACGCGATTAAATTTATCGTATACAAGGATGTTACCGCGGTGCCATCTTGCGACGTAGTAATGTTCAGTTGTAACGATGGCTAAATGATAATGATAAAATTTGTAAGAAGGAGAAATAATTACTTTCTTTACATTTTTGAAACGTTTGTATACTACACTTTTAATATTTCGATGCATCATAATGCGACCGATGTAGTAAACAAACATTAATATATACGCTGCTAAAGCAGTATAGCCTTTATGTGCTCCGACAAGCATACAGGCGATAGCGAGTATATGGATAAAGAAAATGACAGTATCAAACGTATTAATTATGCCGAGCGCTACCCATTTTTTTGTGAAGGGCCTTAATGCCTGTGTACCATAGGCATTGAAAATATCCACAAAGACATGAAGAAAGACGGCAATAAATGACCAAAGTAGTAGATGCAGATAGGGAGCGTCTGAAAAGAAGGCGAAAGAGATACCACTTATAAGGAGTGACCAAAGAATCACTGCAGGAATGGAATGAGTAATCCCGCGATGATTTCTTATATATTTAGCGTTATTACGCAATTTTAAAACTGTATCGATGTCAGGAATATTGGAACCGGCAATTGTTGCAAGCATCACTGCTTGTGGTCCAATATCACTTTGTGCTATAGCTGGATCTAATGTTGCCAAACTGCCTAGAGTAACGCCCATAACAAGGTGAGTGGCTGTGTCCATAGAAATCCACCTCCGTTTTTTATTAATGTAACTCTTTTTATTCGATACCTCAAGTCCTTTGCCTTCTATTTCCTATGTCATCTTACTTAAATTTTTTCCTAAAATCTTTATAATAGTACGTATATGCAAAAAAATGAGGGGGATCAAGTTTGACACTTGAAATATTAAATGAGTTTAACATAGAACAGTTTCAAAATGATTTAATTGGTTGGTTTGAAAAAGAACAACGTGATTTACCGTGGCGAAAAAATAAAGATCCATACCGTGTTTGGGTTTCGGAAATTATGTTACAGCAAACAAGGGTAGAGGCTGTAAAACCATATTACGCAAATTTTATGGGGAAGTTTCCTACGCTTGAAGCGCTAGCAACTGCCGATGATGAAGAAGTATTAAAAGCATGGGAAGGCTTAGGTTATTATTCTAGAGCACGAAATTTACATGCTGCAGTAAAAGAGGTAAAAGAAGTATACGGCGGGACAGTACCGAGCGATGTAAAGAAAATTGAAAAATTAAAAGGAGTGGGACCATATACAAAAGGTGCCATTTTAAGCATTGCATATGGCATACCAGAGCCAGCGGTTGATGGAAATGTTATGCGCGTATTATCTCGTATTTTATCAGTGTGGGATGATATTGCAAAACCGAAGACGAGAAAAGTTTTTGAAGAGATTGTGCGTGAAATTATTTCGACAGAAAATCCATCTTATTTTAACCAAGGTTTGATGGAATTAGGGGCATTAATTTGTATACCGAAAAATCCATCTTGTTTACTTTGTCCTGTACGTGAACATTGCAGAGGGTATGCTGAAGGTGTTCAAAAAGAACTACCAGTGAAGAGTAAAGCGAAAGCACCTACAATGGTACCGCTCGTTGCAGGAGTGCTTCAAACTGAAGATGGCCATTACGTAATTAATAAACGCCCAAGTACAGGATTACTGGCTAATATGTGGGAGTTCCCGAATATTGAACTAGGTGAAGGTATTCGTAATCAGAAACAACAGCTTACGGATTATATGAAGGAGAGCTTTAATCTCTCTGTTTCAATTGATGAATACGCGATGAATGTACAACATACTTTTACACATCGTACTTGGGATATATTTATATTTTACGGAAAAGTAACAGGTAATATTGTCGAAACGGATACACTAAAGTTTGTGTCGAAAGAAGCGTTTGAACAGTTACCTTTCTCGAAATCACATCGTACAATTTACGAAAAGTGTGTTGAGAAAATTACAATGCAATAAATAATAAAAAACGTGTTCCAGAACTTTGGAACACGTTTTTTATATTGAAAATAAATTTGTATTTTGAGGCTGAAAATCCACGCGTTTATAATCCGCCCCGTGACTCGATTTCTTTCACAACTTCTTTATAAATCGTTTGTCCCTCTACATTTAGATAAGGCATAATTTGCTGAAACGAATGATGAAAATAAGCTAATTCATCCTCTTTCCATTCATTTTTGGAAATCATAGTTAGCTCAGTCATATCACGTCCAGTATACATATTCCCACCTCCATCATATGTAGTTTGAATGAGTGATAAGAGATATATGCGGAAATTATAAAAAAGAAAATTACGGATAGTTTCTAGATAGATTGGTTACATTATTTGTTGTGGAGGTGAGAAAGATGAGTAAAAAACAACAAGGTTATAATAAGGCAACTTCTGGTGCTAGCATTCAAAGTACAAATGCTAGCTATGGTACAGAATTTGCAACTGAAACAAATGTACAAGCAGTAAAACAAGCAAACGCACAATCAGAAGCAAAGAAAGCACAAGCTTCTGGTGCTCAAAGTGCAAATGCTAGTTATGGTACAGAGTTTGCAACTGAAACAGATGTGCATGCAGTGAAACAAGCAAACGCACAATCAGCTGCAAAAAAATCACAATCTTCTAGCTCAAATCAGTAACGAAGAAAAACACTTCTCTAACTTAAGAGAAGTGTTTTCTTTGTGCGCGGGTCATTGTAATGAAAATATAATGACCGACATAACTTCTAATAAGTCAACAAATGTAGTCAAAGGAGAAAGAAGTTAACGATTAGAAATATGTAATAGGAATTATAACTGATGAATGAATTAAAAAGGGGGTAAGTGATGAACGATTTTGATAAGTTGGTAGGAGAGCAGTTGGAAACGATGGATGAGCTTTTAAAGTTACAATCACATTTAGAGAAGTATCAGCAAATTGAAATGAGTGGAAGGGATACGAGCGATAAAAAAGAATTGCATTTTATCCGTCAAGAAATATACAGAACAGAAATAGCATTAAAACTTTTGCATGAAAAATTTGAACAGCAAACGAATAATGTGATTCAATCTTTTGAAACCGAAAAAATAATTTCAAATTAAGGGTGAGATATGTTGTTGATTTTAGGGGAAAGTCCTTTCTTAAACAGAGATGAGGGGGACTTTTCTTTTTGTTATATCTTCGTTTAATCTTCTAAAATACGTATTGCTAACTCATAGAGGATTTTCCTTTATTAAAAGGGTTGGTGATGTGGTATTCAATAATACAAACTTCATTATATTCCTCATGAAAACAAGTGTCCTATCGCTTTAGTTTTAAAATTTTGACAAAAAAGTTATAATAGAAAAAAAGTGAATGCAGTTCAAGGGGTAGTTAAGACAACTTAAGAATGGCATTTGCAGTTGAAAGAAGGGAGCATATATGGGATTTCCCAAAGAAGGAGAAAAGGTACAAATACATAGTTATAAACATAATGGCTCGATTCATAGAATGTGGGAAGAGACAACGATTTTAAAAGGGACGCAGAGTCTTGTGATTGGAGCGAATGATCGTACAGTAGTTACGGAATCAGATGGCCGAACATGGATTACTCGCGAACCTGCGATTTGTTACTTTCATGCCAATTATTGGTTTAATGTGATTGGAATGCTAAGGGAAGAAGGAGTATATTATTATTGTAATTTAAGTTCTCCTTTTGCATATGACTCTGAGGCATTAAAGTATATTGATTACGATTTAGATATTAAAGTGTATCCGGATATGACATATACACTTTTAGATGAAGATGAGTATGAGAAGCATAGCCAAATCATGCAGTATCCACCTGTTATTGATACAATTTTAAAACGAAATGTAGCACATTTAACACAGTGGATTCATCAAAGAAAAGGTCCATTCGCACCGGATTTCGTAGATATGTGGTACGAAAGATATTTAATGTACAGAAATTAAAACAAACCTGCAGGGGATTTCCCGGCAGGTTTGTCCTATTAGAGGGGGGATTATGTGCAAGGTATAAAAAGATATTTACAATTTGTTAAACCATATCGATGGCTTATTGCTATTACAATTATTATTGGTCTTGTGAAGTTTGGTATCCCGCTTATTATGCCATGGTTATTAAAGTATATTATTGATGATGTTATTCAAGGCACGGGATCGCTTCAAGAAAAAACGTCTCAATTAATAACCGCAATTGGGATTGCTTTTTTTATTTTTGCAGTAGTAAGACCGCCGATAGAATATTATCGTCAATATTTCGCGCAACGCATTGCCAATACAATACTATACGATTTACGAAAATACATTTTTGGGCACTTGCAAAAATTGAGCTTACGTTATTATTCGAACACAAAAACAGGGGAGCTTATTTCACGTGTAATCCATGATGTAGAACAAACGAAGGACTTTGTAATTACTGGTCTTATGAATGTCTGGTTAGATACTGCAACAATTGTTATTGCTATTATCGTTATGTTTTCTATGAATATAAAATTAACCTATGTTGCTTTATTAATCTTACCTATTTATGTAGTTGCAGTGAAATATTTTTTCGGGCGCCTTCGAAAATTGACGAAAGAGCGCTCACAAGCGTTAGCAACTATGCAAGGGTATTTACATGAACGTATTCAAGGGATGCAAGTGACACGTAGTTTTGCATTAGAAGAGTATGAAAGAGGACAGTTTGAAAAGAGAAATAATGAATTTTTAACGAAAGCACTAACTCATACGAGTTGGACGGCGAGAACATTTTCGGCAGTGAATACGTTAACGGATTTAGGGCCATTACTTGTTATTGGTTTTGCGGCGTATGAGGTAATACAAGGATCGTTAACACTGGGTACTATGGTTGCTTTTGTTGGATATATGGATAGTTTATATAGTCCGCTTCGTCGCCTTGTTAATTCATCTACAACATTAACACAGTCTTTCGCCTCGATGGATCGAGTGTTTGAATTGTTGGATGAAAAATACGATATTGTTAATGTGCCAAATGCGGTGCAAACGAAAAGGTTAAATGGGGAAGTTATATTTGATAATGTTTCTTTTCGTTATAATGCGGATGAAAAAGAAATATTGCATAATCTGTCATTAACTATGCGCCCGGGAGAGAAGGTTGCGCTTGTCGGGGCAAGTGGAGGAGGAAAGTCATCTCTTGCTAGTTTAATTCCGCGTTTTTATGATGTTTCTGAAGGTGCAGTTTATATAGACGGGATAGATGTAAGAAAGTATAATATGAGGAATTTACGTAGTCATATTGGAATTGTGCTACAAGATAATTTGTTATTTAGCGATACAATCGGGGCTAATATTTTATATGGCAATCCGAAAGCTACAGAGGCGGAAGTGATTTCAGCTGCCAAAGCTGCACAAATTCATAATTTTATTACAGCGTTGCCAGAGGGCTATGGTACTGTCGTTGGGGAACGTGGTGTGAAATTATCTGGTGGACAAAGACAGCGTGTAGCAATCGCAAGGGTTTTTCTAAAGAATCCGTCTTTACTTATATTAGATGAAGCAACTTCCGCTTTAGATTTAGAAAATGAACGATATATTCAAGAGGCACTGCAAACGTTAGCTGCAGATCGGACAACAATTATTATTGCACATCGATTAGCGACGATTACGCATGTCGATACAATTATTTATGTTGAAGATGGTGAAATAAAAGAAAAGGGTTCTCATGAAGAGTTAATGAAAAAGAGGGGATTTTATTACAATCTATATCAACTTCAGCATATAACAGAAACAGCTCCTTTAGCGTAAAAGGAGCTGTTTTTTATTCGTCTTCTTTTTTATCTTCGATCTGGAGTTCGCTTTCTGGTTTATGGTATGTGTAGAAGCTATCCACAAGTAAATCTAAATGCTCTACTTCCTCACTGTAGTTAATAATTGAAGAAATAAGAGGGAAGAGGTGTAACCATATTTTATATGCTTCCTCATCGTCCTTATTTTGATAATCCATAAAGATATCAATCAATTCTTGTTTACCTGTTTCAACTTCATCAAGCATCTCAACGGATTGTTGTTTCTTTGCTTTACCAATAAATTTTAATAACACTTGTTCGTGATAATGCGTTAATGAATCAAGCTCGTTTTGAATAGATTCCTGAAACTCTTCTGGCATATAGCGCAGTTCATTTTCAGTGCGATGTAATGACTTTAACGTACTTAAAGCGCGGCTTGTTGTCGCTAACATTTGTCTGAATAAAACGAGCTTGCGAATTTTCGCGAACTGTATTTTTTTCGTGTAACTTCTTTCTTCTTTATACAGCAAATAGTAATGATTTAGTTTAATCATTTTTTCTTTCATGCGATCAATATCGGTTTTTAGTGTTGTAAAATCAGAAGCTTGCCTACTGTTCATACGAATCCATTTAACAATTTCCTCTGTATTATCAACGATGCGATGGTAAAGTTTTGTTTCATATTTTGGCGGCATAAATACTAAATTTACAAGCGAAGCCGCAATAATTCCAATCATAATCGTCGTGAATCGAAGTAAGGCAAAATTAAAGAAATCTTCGCCTTGATACTCCATAATGGCGATAACTGTTACTAAAGCGATTGATATTGTGTTTTCTAAGCGTAATTGTAAAGTAAGAGCAATTACTAATATACACGTTAATCCAATAATAAAAGGATTATGTCCAAAAGCAGTAGCAAATACGATAGCGAATACCGCACCAATTACGTTTGCCTGAATTTGCTCAAGAGCCGTTAAATACGAGCGGTATACAGACGGTTGAACAGCAAAGATAGCTGAGATTCCCGCAAATACTGGACTCGGTAATTGAAATAAAATACAAGCAAATAAAGCTAATGTAATGGCAATACCCGTTTTTAAAATGCGAGCACCAAGTTTCATACCCTTATTGATATCCTTTCTTTTGTCATAATGAATGTACAACATGATACTATACATTCATTACAATATGTTAGCAAGTGATATTTTAGTGACGTTAAAAAGTTTAATAAATAAATTATAATCCATTTATAATTTCTCCAAATTCTCTTTAAACATCTATTCTTTAATAAAAAAACCTGCTGAATTTCAGCAGGTTTCAAATTGTTATTCTAGATTACTATGCGATGCTCGCTTCGTCAATTTTTTTATGAAAATAAATATTGTACATATCATTCAGTTGAAATAGATGGATCCGCCTGTTCTTTTTTCGGGATAATTTCATAGAAGTGAAGCTGGATATCATCTAATAATGGTGCCAACAAAGCGACTTCTTCATATTGTTCGTGCTCATTTAATACACGAATGTAGTCTAATAATAATTCATTCACATCTTGCAAACCATTTTTACTAATTGGCTGCAATGTTACATTTGCACCTTTAGCAATTCTTCTTTTTAAAGCGTGTTCTGTTAAACCTAAGTTTGGCTCATGACGTAAATAAACAACACCACCAGTCATGCCGGCACAAATCCATGGTCCAGGATCTCCTAAAACAAGAGCGCGACCATTTGTCATATATTCAAAAGCAAATCCTTTTATATTAGAATATACTCCGATATTTCCTTGTTCTTTTTCGCGGAGTGTTTTTGTAATTCTGCCTCCAATTATCATATCTGCTCCAGAAAGGCGAATGCCAGCACGAGCATCAGCGTTACCTTGCACGTATAATGCACCTTTTTGAGCGCCGTATCCAAATCCTTTTCCGACAGAACCGTTATAATATGTTCCATCTTTTCCTTTTGCTTTCGTTATATAAATGCCACCGCCAAATGAAGTTTTTCCAATTCCATCTTGCGCGCCGCCATTTACGTGTATAAATAAGTTCTCGCTATTGTACGCGCCTAATCCGTTTCCGGGAACAGATCCGTTTGTATATTTTAATGTAAGTGGTTCAAGATGAGTGTTTTCATATAATTTGCTACGAATACGATAACAGGATTCTAGACCGCCCATTACGCGTTGATCTACGCCGACGCTTACTAATTCTTTTGACTGGAGAGAATTTGTTGTTTCAAATTGTTTTTCTTGTACAGATGCCGTTATTTTCACGGATGAATCTTCTATCGTTTGTATTAAATTACGTAAGTCTAATAAGTCCTTGCCTCGAGTTTGTTCTAATAAATCCGATCGTCCGATAATATCTTGTAAGTTTGTGTAACCGAGCTGCCCTGTTAAACGTTTCAATTCTGTACCGAAAGTAGTGAATAGGCTTAATAGCCCTGTAACTGCGCTTTCTAATTCACGTGGAACGAAACGGCGCAGTCCATGTTCTTTCGCTTGAGCTTCAGATTCAATTTGTGTTGCAATTCCGACGTGGCACGTATCGAGATGACAACCACGGCAAGTTGTACAGCCAATTGCAATCATTGATAATGTGCCAAATCCAATTCGATTTGCTCCAAGGAGCATGATCTTTAAGGCGTCATTTACACTTCGAATACCGCCATCTGCCCAAATTTCTACTTTATGTCTCATATTTGCTTCTAGTAACGCATTGTGAGCAGCTTTAACACCAATCTCTACAGGAAGACCTACATGTTGCAATGCGTGAATACGTGCAGCGCCTGTTCCGCCATCAAATCCGCTAATGTTAATAAAATCAGCGCCAGCTTTTGCGATACCGACAGCAATTGTTCCGATATTAGGAACGACAGGAACTTTTACGGCTACTTTTGCAAGTTGATTAGCCGTTTTAATTTCTGTAATCATTTGAGCTAAGTCTTCAATTGAATAAATATCATGGTTGTTAGAAGGTGAAATTAAATCTGAACCAATTGTAGCATTACGTGCTTCCGCAATTTTGGCAGTCACTTTTGAACCAGGCAAATGTCCACCTTCACCAGGCTTTGCTCCTTGACCGATTTTTATTTCAATTAAGTTTGATGAATTTAGTAATTCAGCGTTTACTCCAAATCGGCCAGATGCAACTTGTTGTCCGCGTGTATGTGGGTATTTACCAATCATATCTTTAATTTCGCCGCCTTCACCGTTCAAACTAATCATATTTAGTTGATCAGCAGCTTCTGCATATGCACGGAAGGCAATTTCATTTTGAGAACCAAATGACATGGAACTAATAATAAATGGTAAATCATGATTGTGAATGCCGATGGACACTTCTTCAGTCGGAACTACATGCTGTGCTTGTTTTGTTTGAACAAGGTGCCGAATTGCGATTGGGTTATTTTCTTCTAATTCACTTAACTTATCGCGGTAATCATCATAAGGGTTTCCTTTTGCAACATCACCAATTGCTTTCCAAATCCGCGGGAATATATGAAATGATTTTCTCATTCTAACTTTTGGATTGTTATAATCATCAGCTCGAATTTTTGCATCTTCAGCAAGTGATTCAAGTGAAAAAGCTAAATTATTTGAACCGAAGAAATTTGTGATTTGTAATATATTAGCGATTTCCTCATGTAATCCGATAGAGGAGAAGAGGCGACCGTAACCGCGTAATTCATGAATTCCAATCGTTGAAATTACTTTCTCTAGTCCTTTATTAAGTGCAGTATACAAATTAGCAATTGGTGCTTTTGTTCCATCATTTACCGTCGCGAACAATAAATATGGATTAATACCATCTGCCCCTAATCCGTATAGCGTGACGATATCGTGTAAGGAGCGAAGGGCACCGGAACGTATAACGAGAGAGCATTTCCGGCGTAATTTATTTTCAGTTAATGCTTGATGCACTTTGGCAGTAACTAAATGTGGATCAATCCATAATAGTCCATTTTGATGAGATTTAGCGTCATCTAATAATAGTAGGGAAGCCCCATTTTTAACGGCTGCTATCGCTTCGGAACTAATTCGATTTAATGCGATTTGTAGAGTTTCTGATGGACTAAATGTAATAGAAATTGTAGAGACAGAGCTATGAGTAATGAATAGCTGTATAAGTTGTTCGTACGTAATCGTGTGTAAGTCTGCCGCGATAGATTGAGCTAAATTCTCTTCTAAAATAATGGGTGAAAGCATCTCGATTATAAATGGTTGTTTAGAGTTATCTAATAAACCGGGACGCTCTCCGAGTACAGTACGTGTGGAGAAGTGTTCGACTTCTCGATCACGATCGATTGCTGGATTTGTAACAACGGCCACACTTTCCTTAATGAAATCAGCAATATTTCGTCTATCTGTATCAAGTGCGGCAAGTGGTGAGTCATGCCCAAGTGACCGAATTGGTTCGACGCCTTTTGTTGCCATCTGTTCAAGGAGCTGAATATGTTCTCGATCCCAACCGAAAGCAACGTATAGCTTCGTTTCAACTTGAACAGAATCACATAATCCCTCAGTTTCTTTCGTTTTAGGGATAGATAAGTTTACATGATAATTGGTAACATCGATTCGTTTCTTAAAACGGTTATATACTTCAATTTGATAATTGTCGTATTCATAGAGAACGAGCTCATCTTGTTCATTCCATTTTAATCCAACTTTTTCTCCAGGAGCGAGTGGTTTCGGCTCTGCTACATATTCAGTTGGTGATACAACTCCAGGTTCAGAAGAGAAAATATAGGAGCTCTCTGTCTCTACTTTCCAAACTGGTCGTAATCCAAGGGAATCGACACTGAAAACAGCTTCATCTTTATAACGTGAAATAATACCAGCTGGACCTTGTGCGAAATGCCCCCAAGCCTCACGTATATAAGTGTATAAGTTTTGTAAGTTTGTTTCGTAAAGTTTTATTTCATTAATAATTGGTGGAAATAATATATCCATTGCTTCAAATAAACTGTAGTTATACTGAACGAGAAGGGTTTCTAGGGTGCGGTTTAAATCTTGGGAATCACTACCCCCGGCAGTAAGTGGTACATTAATCATTTCAGCTTGATCGCGTAATTTTGCAATCGTGTTAATTTCGCCATTATGTCCGAGAATGCTAAATGGTTGTACACGAAAAAAATTAGATAACGTATTAGTAGAATAGCGATTATGTCCCAGTGTCATAGTTGAAGCGATAAGTGGGTGCTGTAAATCATTGTAATAAGCAACGAGTGTATCGCCAGCACCGAGAACTTTATATACAACATGTTCATGACTTAATGAAGCAACATGAATTGCTTCATTTTCTTCGATTTTTATTGTTACAGAAAATAATGTTTGTTCAATATTTTCAACTTCACTTTCGGCGATAAGGGCAATTTGCCAAAATAAAGGTTCTTCTTGTTTACCAAGAGGACCGAGTGCATCTGAGTTTATTACATCATCATTTTCGAGAACAATTGTAAAGTTTTCATTGTTTAGTTGCGTACGAATGTAATCTTTTAACTCAGCGATATTTTCTTTTTTGTTTAGAAAAAAATGTCCAACGATAAAGTGGGGATGATCCACAATCGTTGGATTATATCCGCTACTTTTCAGTTTTTCATTCCAAAGTACTTTTGGCATGTCGATATGAATTCCGATACCATCTCCTTCGCCATTAATGAAACCAGCTCTATGATTCATTTTGACTAGTGATTGTATACAAAGGTCGATGTTTTCCTTGGTAGGAATTCTTCGTTTTTCCATAACGGAAACGATTCCACACGCATCATGTTCTGCATTTTTATAATTCCGAAATAAAGACGGTGTCCATTTATTTTTTTTATTGAGCATCCGTCAATCCCCCCTCTGGAAAATAAATTTTGAATAATCTTACTATACAAGGCGTGAACTGCCTTGTATACAGGGATAGTAAGGATATAAAAGATTATAAAACAGATAATTATGAATAATTATACTATTAATGAGGGATTTATGAAATAGAAAAAAGGAAAAAAGAAAGGTTGGTTTCTTTTTTCCTTTTAATTACAGGGGTTATTTATTGTCTGCTAAAGCAGCAAATGCTCTGCCAACAGCTTCAATTGTATATTCAATATCTTCTTTTGTATGTTCTGTCGTTAAGAACCATGCTTCATATTTAGAAGGCGCTAAATTAATACCTTCTTGAAGCATCAGCTTGAAGAATCTCCCGAACATTTCACCATCTGTATTTTTGGCTGCATCGTAATCTTCAATTGTATTTGTCGTGAAGTATACAGTTAATGCACCTTTTAGACGGTTTACTGTAATGTCGATGTTATGTTTTGTAGCTTGGTCTAAAATTCCTTTTTCAAGCATTGCACCAAGTGCATCTAATTTCTCGTATACGCCTTCTTGTTGAAGTACTTCTAGGCAGGCAATACCTGATGCCATAGAAGCAGGGTTCCCGGCCATTGTACCAGCTTGGTATGCAGGGCCAAGCGGTGCAACTTGTTCCATAATTTCTTTCTTACCACCGTAAGCGCCAATTGGAAGTCCGCCGCCGATAACTTTACCAAGTGCTGTTAAATCTGGTGTTACGCCAAGTAAGTCTTGAGCACCACCGTACATAAAGCGGAAAGCAGTAATAACTTCATCATAAATTACTAGTGCGCCAGCTTCGTGAACAAGTTCATTTACTTTTTCGAGGAAGCCAGGTTTTGGCTCTACAATACCGAAGTTTCCAACGATCGGTTCTACAAGGATAGCTGCTACTTCATGTCCCCATTTATCTAACGCTTCTTTTAAAGTTTCTACATTATTAAATGGAACAGTAATAACTTCTTGGGCGATACTTTGTGGCACACCAGCTGAATCAGGAATTCCAAGAGTAGAAGGACCAGAGCCAGCTGCTACAAGTACTAAATCGGAATGACCGTGGTAACAACCGGCGAATTTCATAATTTTTGTGCGGCCAGTGTAAGCGCGAGCGACACGAATGGTTGTCATAACGGATTCTGTACCAGAGTTTACGAAGCGGACTTTATCTAAAGCAGGCATTGCTTCTTTTAACATTTTTGCGAATTTTACTTCTAATGCTGTTGGAGTACCGTATAGTACGCCGTTTTCAGCCGCTGTTTTAATTGCTTCTGTTACGTGTGGGTGAGCATGTCCAGTAATAATAGGGCCATACGCTGCTAAATAGTCGATATATTTATTTCCATCTACATCCCAGAAATAAGCACCTTTCCCGCGTTCCATTGCAACAGGGGAACCGCCTCCAACTGCTTTAAAAGAGCGAGAAGGACTATTAACACCACCAACGATATGTTCTAAAGCTTCTTTATGTAACGCTTCTGATTTCGTGAAATTCACTACAATTCATCTCCTTACAAAAATCTATGTATTATTCTAACATGTTTTTTGAAAAGACGTATTGTTTGTGATAGAAGGAGCAGTTGGGTAAACTATTCGTTGTGACATTTAGGAAGGGGGGTCCGATTATGAAATCGGTAATTGAGGTACAAGGGTTACGTAAAGAGTTTACAGCCTATTCAAGTCGTCCGGGCTTAAAGGGTGCATTTCGCGATTTATTAAATCGTAATTATAAAATAGTACCAGCAGTAAATGATGTTTCTTTTACTGTAAAGCAAGGTGAAATGGTTGGTTATATTGGTGAGAATGGTGCTGGTAAATCAACGACGATTAAAATGCTTACAGGGATTTTGACTCCGACATCAGGACAAATTACAGTGAATGGAATGAATCCACACAAACAGAGAGAAGAATTTGTAAGAACAATCGGTGTTGTGTTTGGCCAGCGTTCGCAGCTTTGGTGGGATATCGCTGTACAAGAATCATTTCGTTTATTGAAGAAAGTGTACGGTGTATCAGACGCTCAGTATAAGGAACATATGGAACATGTTATTGAAACGTTAGATATCGGTCCTTTATTAGATAAACCGGTACGAAAATTATCTCTTGGTCAAAGAATGCGTTGTGAATTAGCAGCGGCGTTAATTCATAATCCACCGTTATTATTTTTAGATGAGCCAACAATTGGGCTAGATGTTCTTGTGAAATTGAAAATACGAGAATTCTTAAAAGAGATGAATGAACGTTATAAAACAACAATTTTGTTAACAACACATGATATTGCTGATATTGAAGCTTTATGTGAGCGCGTCATTATGCTTGATGAAGGAAGCATTATGTATGATGGATCTTTAGATAATCTTCGTACGCAGTGGGGAGTAGAGAAGGAAATACATTTTCAGTTTGTTGCCCCAGTTTCATACCAGGAGTTATCAATGGTTATGCCTGATAGTCATGTCGTTTGGTCAAAAGCAAAAGAGGAAAATGCGTGGGTTGCAAAAATACCGAATGAAGAAGTTATCATTTCTATGCTGATTTCTAAAGTGGTACAAGCTTTTCAAATTAAAGATTTAAAAATTAACGAAGTTTCTACAGAGGAAATTATTCGTAACATTTATGAAGAAGGTATTATGCATGGGTAAGTATATTGAAATGATTCGGATTCGCTTTTTAATGATGCTTGCCTATCGTACAAACTATTATAGTGGGATTTTAATTTATACGATTAATATCGGTGCGTATTATTTTTTGTGGCAAGCGATTTATAGCGGGAAAGAGAACATTGAAAGTTTATCTATTTCACAAATGACTACTTATATTGCGATCGCATGGATGGCACGTGCTTTTTATTTTAATAATATAGATAGAGAAATTGCGATGGAAATTCAGGAAGGACGTGTGGCGGTAGAGCTGATTCGTCCGTATAACTATTTAGGTATGAAAGTTATGCAAGGTCTTGGAGAAGGGATATTTCGTTTTGCTTTCTTTTCAATTCCAGGTATGGTTATTGTTACGTTATTATTTTCATTACAAATTACAACGAATTTTCAAACGTGGTTATATTTCTTCTTATCTTTAATATTTAGTTTCATCATTAATACACAAATAAATTTAATGACAGGGATGCTTACATTCTTCTTATTTAATAATAGTGGAATTATGTATGCGAAACGTGTCGTGATTGATTTATTTTCTGGTTTATTATTACCGATTAGTTTTTATCCGTTATGGGCCCAAAAAACAATGATGTTTTTACCGTTTCAAGCAATTAGTTATATTCCGAGTATGATTTTCTCTGAAGGTATACAAGGAAGTAAGTTATATGAAGCTTTATTATTTCAAGTGATGTGGGCAATTATACTTATTATTCCAATTGTACTTATGTGGAAAACGGCGAGAAAACGTCTAATTGTACAAGGGGGATGATGAGATGCTATATATAAAATTGTTTTTGCAGTATGCAAGTCAATATATAAAAACGAAATTAGAGTATCGGGGCGATTTTATCGTCGGATTACTTTCGGATTTAGCACTACAAGCTGTTAATTTAATCTTTATTCTCGTTGTGTTTGGACATACCCAAGCACTAAAAGGGTGGAGCCGAGAAGAAGTAATCTTTATTTATGGTTTCTTTTTAGTACCGTTTGCCATTTTTTCAGCTTTCTTTAATATATGGGACTTTAATGATCGTTACATTATTAAAGGAGAAATGGACCGTATATTAACGAGACCGATTCATAGCTTATTTCAAATTATATTAGAAAGAATGGAACTTGAATCTTTAATTGGAGCTATTACGGGGATTATTGTGATGGGTTATGCAGCAATGGAGCTGCAATTATCTTTTTACTGGTATGATTTCTTCTTATTCCTACTTATGGTAGGGGGAGGGGCACTTGTGTACGGCGGGATATTTGTTACGCTTGCAAGTCTTGGCTTTTGGTCGGATGCGAAAAGTTCCATTATGCCACTTATGTATAACATAGGGAATTATGGACGCTACCCTGTTGATATTTATAACCGTGTT
The DNA here is from genome assembly GCF_022664195.1 of Bacillus cereus group sp. BfR-BA-01316. Taxonomy (NCBI): domain Bacteria; kingdom Bacillati; phylum Bacillota; class Bacilli; order Caryophanales; family Bacillaceae; genus Bacillus; species Bacillus cereus group sp. BfR-BA-01316. Next base: position 2,752 of record NZ_JAKUGX010000024.1, on the reverse strand, counting down.
ATTCGCTTTGTTTTAACGTTTGTTTTACCGTTTGCATTTGTTGGGGTATATCCAGCAGCATACTTTTTAAGAAAAACAGAGTGGAATAGCTATGCTTTCGCAACGCCAATTGTTGGTGTTATCTGTTTTACTATTGCAATTACCCTTTGGAATCAAGGGGTAAAACGATATCGTGGTGCAGGGAATTAATTATAGAAGCTTGTTCGTTTCTAAGGGATAAATCTGCCGTCTATCTCATACATATAAAATGAGGTGGAGAACATGTTATGGGGATTTATTCTATTAATTGCAGCAATCGCTATTTTGAGAAGTGTCCAATTATTATGGAGTTCATATTCAGACTCCAAGCGTTTCTTTTCGCTGTACAATTTAGCTACGTTGTTTTTAATTTATACAACGGTATTGATTGCGTTTGGATTAAGTTATGTTGTATTAGAGGAAATGGGTTTTACAGTTTTGAAAGAAGATGGGGATAGGCTCGATGCTCATTCCTTTCAACTTGTTGAAATATGTTTATATTTTAGCGCGGTTACTTTATTGTCCGTTGGGTATGGTGATATAGCTCCGATTGGAATCGGAAGATGGATTGCAATTGGAGAAGCGCTAATTGGATATACATTACCGTTTGCCTTTGTGGTAAGGACTGTAATGGACAATGAAAAATAAGGTAGCATTTGTTATAGTAATAGAAAAGAAAAGGAGTGATAACAATGATCACAGTAGGAGAAATAGCACCGGAATTCACATTAGAGGGAAGTGCCGGAGAACAAATTCGCTTAGCTGACTTCCGAGGTAAAAATGTAGTTTTATATTTTTACCCGAAAGATATGACTCCAGGGTGTACAACTGAAGCATGTGATTTTCGCGATGCATATGGATTATTCCAAGAGAAGGACACGGTCATCTTTGGTGTAAGTCCTGATTCGGTGAACAGACATATGAAATTCATCGAGAAGCATGAGCTTCCATTTGTACTTTTAGTAGATGAAGATCATAAAGTAGCAGAATTGTACGATGTTTGGAAGTTGAAAAAGAACTTTGGAAAAGAGTACATGGGAATCGAGCGTTCTACATTCCTTATCAATAAAGATGGTGAACTTGTAAAAGAATGGCGTAAAGTGAAAGTGAAAGGACATATTGAGGACGTTCTTTCTTATATAAAATAAATCTATATTAATGTGGAGAAAAAATACATATGTAAGGCATGCGTCTATACATATTTTCTTGCGATACATAAAGTGAAAGTGTAGGGCATACCTCCTCAGATGATAGTATTCCAAGTGCGATTATGTCGCACTTTTTTCTATGTAAGTGTATAGGAAATGGGGGAAGGTACATAAGAACAAGGTTATATACAAAAATAAACCACATACTTATAGTAGAAATATTGACGATTTATAAGAAAAAGAGTACACTCTTTATAAGAATTATAAAATAATAATCCGTATAGAATCGGGGTGCATGACGGTGGTCAAAGAAGAATTAAAAGAAGCGCTAGAAATGCTGAAAAATACGGGTGTACGCATTACTCCACAGCGTCATGCTATTTTAGAGTACCTTGTGGAATCTATGACGCACCCAACAGCGGATGACATTTATAAAGCATTAGAAGGTAAGTTTCCAAATATGAGTGTTGCAACTGTCTATAATAACTTACGTGTGTTTAAAGAAGTTGGACTTGTAAAGGAATTAACTTATGGGGATGCTTCAAGTAGATTTGATTATGTTACAAGTCAACATTATCATGTGATTTGCGAAAAATGTGGTAAGATTGTTGATTTTCCTTATGGAGGTTTGGAACAGCTTGAAGAGGAAGCTGCGAAAACGACAGGCTTCGTTATTAATAGTCATCGCTTAGAAATTTATGGCGTTTGTCCAGAGTGTCATAAGGCGTAATATATAATAAAGAAAGAGGGTGACGATTACGTCACCCTCTTTCTTTATTATATGGGGATGAAAAAATACTAAAGTGAAAGTACGTGTTATCCTTTATAGCTTTTTTTATTGTACTTCTCATTAAATTCTTTTCCTTCTAAACTCGGATCGAGTGTTAAAGGTTGGTTGCAATGCATACATGCGTCGACACGACCAAGCATTTTTGTTGGCTTATCGCAGCTTGGACAAATAATTTGTACAGTCTTAGTAGATAACATACCAATCCAAAAGTAAACGACAGTACTAGCGATAACAGCTAAAAAGCCAACCATCATAAATGTTGTCATAATAATAATGTTGTCACGGAAAAAGACTCCTAAGTATGCAATGAAGAGGCCGATAAATACTAAACTTAATGCAAAGGTCCGAATTTTATTGATTTTGTTCGAATATTTAATGCTCATTCTCACCACACTCCTATAATAATAATATAACACAAAATTTAGAATTTTCTATCGTGTGTAAACTTAGTAAAATGATAAGGAGTGTAGCTATGTGTAAAGAATGAATGGGGAGAGATGTTTTTTAGCTTTTAACGGGATGTGAAATTTTTTTATAAAAAGTATTGACCCTACATATACTGCATGATATATTAATAAACGTCGCTGATGCGGAAACGCAGTAAACGGCAAAAAAGAAATTTGAAAAACTTAGTTGACATCGAAAAACGAAGATGTTAACATAAGGAAGTCGCAATTGAGCGGCGAAGTAGTTCTTTGAAAACTGAACGAAACAAACAACGTGAACGTCAATTTTTATTTTTAGATGCTAGACAAACTAACTTTATTGGAGAGTTTGATCCTGGCTCAGGATGAAC
>NZ_JAKUGX010000023.1:0-84432 GCF_022664195.1 Bacillus cereus group sp. BfR-BA-01316 | reverse complement strand
AAAGCTGCAGAAGAACAGCGTAAGCAGCAAGAAGAGGCTCAGAAAAAAGCTGAAGAAGAGGCTAGAAAAAAAGCTGAAGACGAAGCTAAAAAGAAAGCTGAAGAAGAGCGTAAACAACAGGAACAACAGAATCACGGTGGAGATACTACTCCGCACGCAGATGGAAATGTTGTTACAACAGAATCATAATAAAAAGAAGTCCATTTCTCCTAACGAGAAATGGACTTCTTTTTTGTTATGATTTTCTTCGCATATAGCTTTTCTACTTCGATGTATAACTGTGCTAATTGAATATAAGAATGATAATGCCCCGGTTTCTTTATAACAAATGAATATCGTTCCATAAAATTAACAGGTTTCATTTCTAATTTATCTATATGTTTTTGTATCTCATGCAAACTAGGCACAGGTTGTTCATTTAACCAATATACGACTGATAACATATGAGCTGCAAAAAGAGTCATTGGACTCTCAGCTTCTTGTTTTTTTCTGTTTCGAAATAGCGTAGCAATTTCTTCGTTTTTCGTTTTCCATGTATTTAACACCGCTGGAATACTTTTTTCAAGTTCATTCCATGGCTCATACTGCTTTGCTATATCAAATATAAAATAAGTATTTTGTATTATTTCTTCAAAAGATTGATCAGTATGATACGTAATCGATTTTGCATTCTCTTTAAAAAATGGTACATATCGAAACGTTTTTGGTACTTCTACCACTCGCTCCATCCCTTATTTCCCCTTCATCCGCTTTTTCCCTTCACGGCATACATCTAATAACGGGCACTTTTCACATTGTGGACGTTGTGCTTTGCAGTGATAACGTCCAAAGAAAATCATACGATGATGCGTCACTCCCCATTCATCCATTGGAACTTTCTTCATCAACGTTTTTTCCACCTCTAAAACTGAATCTTTCCATCTGCAAATCGCTAAGCGCTTACTCACTCTCTCTACATGCGTATCAACAGCAATTGCTGGAATCCCAAATGCAACTGAAACAACTACATTCGCTGTCTTTCTCCCTACACCTGGTAAGTTCGTCAGCTCGTCACGGTCTTCTGGAACTTTCCCTTTATAATCATCAAGTAACATTTGACATAATTTTTGGATGTTTTTTGCCTTATTTCTATACAACCCAATTGAACGTATATCTTGTTGTAATTCTTCTAAAGACACACTTAAATAATCTTCTGGTGTTTTATATTTTTGAAATAAGTTCTTCGTCACTTTATTTACAAGTGCATCTGTACATTGCGCAGATAATGCCACTGCGATTACAAGTTCAAATGGATTATCATGAATTAATTCACAATGTGCTTCTGGATACATATCCGCCATTGTATCTAGACAGTGACGAATTTGCGTTTTGTTCAACATATCTTTCCTCCTACATTACTGCTCCAACCAGTTATAAAAAGGCACTTTCCCAGTAAATTTCGTCTCTTGTTTTGTCGTTTGTTGTGTACGTTGTTGATTCGCTCTAAATTTCTGGCCTTGATTTTGTGCTTGATCTACCGTTTTAATCCCATTCTTTTTCCACTCAAATAAGATGCGATCAATATACCTGAAATTAAGTTTACCACTCATAACAGCTTCCCGAAGAGCCGCTTGAATTAAATTCGGATGATGTTGATCTTGATCTTCCCACATTCCCAATGTTTCACATTCAAATGGTGAAAGTGGTCTTCCAAATTCTTTTTCAAATACTGTATATAAATTTACTTGAATTTGTTTTTTTTCTTGTTGCTCTTCTTCTATAGATTCATTCATTAAAAAGTGCAATATTTTTTCCCATAGTGGTTGTAAAGAATAACTTTCACACATCATTGCTTCAGATCTTTTTCCACCTTCCAGTGCTAAAAAACCTTTTTGAATTAATGTCTGAATCACTTCCATACATTTCATTTCTGTTATCGTCATCCGTTCTGAAATCTCCGAAGGAGTCGGGAACGAATTACCTGATTCTAAAAATGTGTGTACATGAAGTACCACCATAAATTCCGTTTCATTTAACCCTAGCTTTTTATAATGCATCATAAGCAATTTAGGAATCGCTATGCTTCCCTGTTCAAACCATTGTAACATCATTTTCTTTTTCATCACCAAACACCTCGCTCTCTAGTATAACACACCTTTAGCTATTTCTTTTTGCCACAATTCGTCAAAAAAACCTCCCTACATGTAGGGAGGTTTTTTATGTTTAATATAAAGAATAGCTGATTAAGCCTGCACTTTACTTTTCATAAATGTATGAATTCGTTCCAATGCTTTCTCTACTTGCTCAAGAGATGTCGCATACGATAGTCGAACGTTATTTGGTGCACCAAATCCTGTACCTGGAACAAGAGCGACTTTTTCCTCTTCTAATAATGCCTTTGCCCAGTCATCAACTGTGTCATATCCAGCTAAAGCCACAGCTTCTTTTACATTTGGGAATAAGTAAAATGCACCTTGTGGTTTGATGCAAGTGAAACCAGGAATTTGAATTAATTTATCATAAATAATGTTCAATCTTTCTTCAAACGCTTGACGCATCGTTTCTACAGGTTCTTGTGAGCCTGCATACGCAGCAATTGCACCGTATTGAGCAATTGAAGTAGGGTTTGACGTACTATGACTCGCTAAGTTCGTCATCGCTTTAATAAGCTGCTTATTTCCTGCTGCATATCCAATGCGCCATCCTGTCATAGAATGAGATTTAGATACACCATTAATGATAAGCGTTTGTTCTTTTAATGCATTAGAAAGCTGGGCAATTGAAGTGTATTCTGCGTCACCATAAATCAATTTTTCATAAATTTCATCAGAAACGATTAAGATATCATGTTCTAAACATACTTCTCCAAGCTGTTGTAATTCCTCTTTGCTGTAAATCATTCCTGTTGGATTGCTCGGTGAATTAATAATAACTGCTTTCGTTTTCTCTGTAATTGCCTCACGCAGCTGCTTTGCTGTAATTTTGTACTCATTGTCTTCTAGGCCTTCTACATAAACTGGTTTACCACCAGCAAGCTTTACTTGTTCAGGATAACTTACCCAATAAGGAGTTGGAATGATAACCTCATCTCCTTCATCAAGTAACACTTGGAATAAAGTATATAATGCATGTTTTGCACCATTACATACAATAATTTCAGATGGATCATACGCTATTCCTTGATCGCGAGTAAATTTCTTAACGATTTCTAGTTTTAACGCTTGTAATCCACCTGTTGGTGTATATTTCGTATGTCCTTCTAACATCGCTTTATGTGCGGCTTCCATAATATGTTCTGGCGTATTAAAGTCAGGTTCTCCTGCCCCTAATCCAATTACATCATGACCCTCTGCTTTTAATGCTTGTGCCTTTGCTGTAATTTCTAAAGTTGCAGATGGTGTTAAAGCAGCTACTCGCTTTGCTAATTTCATTTGTAGTTCCCCCTACATCTATTTTTCAATGCTGTATCGTCGTAAAAACTGGCCATCTTCAAATGCAAGATAGTAGTAACTATAACGATTGTCATCATCAATATATGTAACTTCCCATAATGGTACATCTTTTTCAAAGCCTAATTTCACTTTCAGAATTTCTTTCGGCTTTCTTTTTGATTCCTTACTTTCATTGCCGACTTGTTCCATTGTTCTTTGTATAGCCTCTTTTTCAGAAATACCTTCGCTCTTTTTCCTTACTACAGTATCCCCTTTTTTCTCAGGCACCCAAACGATAAGTTGTTCTCCCTTTTCATCTGTACCTTGTACGATTGTATATGTAGCTTTTCCGTTGAAATAATCAACAGATTTCACATTTGTAAGCTTTGCTTTTTCTTTTGCAATTTCTACAGACTTTGACTCTTTTGGAATTTTCTTTTCCATTGCTTTATTATAAACATACGCCCCATATATTCCGCTAGCAACGATTACGATAATGATTGCAAAGATCCACTTTTTCATTGAATCACTACGTTCTGTAAATCGTAAATACAGCTATTTCTTTATCTTTTTCGTCTAATGCTAATCCGAACATGAGGTCCTGCTCTTTTAACGTACGATTCAAGCTATCAACAATTTTATACAAGTCAGACGAATATTTAATACGCGTCGTTGATAGGACTTCGATTTTCTTATCCATGAAAAAACTCCTCCGTTACACAAAAATTTCTAATTATAGAAGAACGCAATGCGGTTACAATAAGAGTACATTCTTTACAACCCCTGCTTCATCACCCATCTATTATAGCAGGACATGTACAGCAAAAAAAGGTTTCAAATCGAAAAGCAATATATTTTATATACAAGAAGTAAGAAAAATAAAATTCCTCCTACCCACATTTTTTACGCCTGAAGTTTAAATGTACTTCAGGCGTATTTTTCTTCCAATTTTATTTATTTGGCCGTTCCTTTAATTGCTCTAACAATTCTTCTAACGGTCCTTCATAGAGCGGAACAGTTGGGATTGATTGTAAAAACCGTTTTCCATAGGAAGAACTTGTCAAACGACGATCTAATACAAATACCGTTCCTGTATCTGTATTTGTTCTAATAAGACGACCAAATCCTTGTTTGAAACGTAATATCGCTTGCGGGAGCGCTAACTTAGCGAATACGTCTTCTCCTTGATTTTTTAGCCACTCTCCTTTCGCTTCCATCATCGGCTGATTAGGAGGCGTAAAGGGCAGACGGACAATGACAAGGCAACTCAGAGCATCTCCAGGTATATCTATCCCTTCCCAAAAACTACTTGTTCCTAACAAAATCGATTTGTCGAACTCTTGAAATTTACGAATGAGGCGACTTCGGCTCTTATTATTCACACTTTGTGTGAATAATAAATATCCTTCTAATGCATCATCACTTTTCAAATTCGTATACGCTTCTTTCAACATTTCATACGAAGTAAATAAAACGAGCATTCTACCTTTTGTAGCTTTCGCTATTTTCGCAATATGTGCCGATACAGACTCAATATATTCCTCATTACTTGCTTGCTTAATAAAAGGCACATCCGTTGAAACCATTAATTTCATTTGTTCTTCAAAACGAAATGGTGATGGAACCTTTAATATATTGGGCGCAAAATCATGCAAACCTAGCTCCTCTTTTATATAGTCGAATGAATCACTAACTGTTAACGTTGCTGATGTGAAAATAACACTCTTTTTTTCTGTTAAAAATTCATCAGCAAATCTTTCACTAATATGAACAGGCTGCGCATATAAAACTGTTGAATGAATCGTTCCCTTCGTTTCAGTCTCCATCCATGTCACGTATGAATTTTTTTCTAAAATGAGTAATTGTAAAGATTGTACCATCTTTCTCAACAACTCAATTAAGTGCATAAATTCACCTGTAACAACATGCATCTCCCATTCTAATTTACTTTGCAATATATCAACTTGCTTCTCAAGTGTAGTCACTAATTTTCTTACATCATATACAAAACGATTTGTTAACTCGGTAATGCTATCCCATAACTTACCTTTCTCTACTTCCGTGTTATATCGATAAATGAGCGGCATATTGCTCATCCCTTGTTCCTGCTTTGTTTGTTTAAATATGAAAGCACGTAACATTTGGAATAGTTCATCCGCATCAAATTTCAATTCCTTCAAACTATGACTCACCATACGGAAAGTCGACCGAGATGCTTGCTCTGATTTTTTCATCATTTTATATACTTTAGAAAGCACATCATCTGTTTCTAAAGTACCAAGACGAGATAAAGCTAATTGAAAATACATACATGAGAACTGTTCACCAAATGTTCTACTCGCCGCTTCCTCGATATGATGAGCTTCATCAAAAATAATATGTTCACATGAAGCAAACAGTGGTTCTTCACTTGAAAAATCTTGAAATAATAACGCATGATTTGTAATAACAATATCTGCAAACAATGCTTTATTCTTCGCTCGTTGATAAAAACAACGACTAAACCAGTTACTTTGCATCCCGCCTGGACTATATGCATCACTACAAATACGGTTCCAAAGTAACTTTCCGCCCTCTGGAATATTTAATTCATCACGATCGCCGGTTTCCGTTTGCAATAACCACACTAAAATTTTTGCCTTTGTGAGCGCCATATCATAATTTTTCTCTTCCTCTTGCAAAGCATATTCAAATTTATGTAGACACAAATAATGCTTTCTTCCTTTCAGAAGAGCTACTTCAAATGAAAATGGCATTATTTTCTTTAATAAAGGAATTTCTTTTTCTAGTATTTGTTGTTGCAATTGTACAGTTTGTGTACTTATAATAACAGGTTCTTCTTTTTTCTTTGCGAAATAAATACTTGGAAGTAAATATGCAAGCGTCTTCCCCGTACCTGTTCCTGCTTCAATCAGTGAAAACCTAGAATCTCTTAGTGCTGTATATATTTCCTTCATCATAATCTGTTGGCTTTCTCTTTTTTCAAACTTTGGCATATTCAATTCAAGGTTATCCATTGTCTTATGTAAGAAAGCATCAAATTTAGATGAGCATGTTTCACTGAGGCTTAAAGAATAATTCCGCTTTCGAAGCGCAATATTTCGATACACTTCATACTCCTCTGTCTCTTCTTTACCATGCATCATTTTCTTTAAAATATTTTCAGAAAGTACATCAGCTATATCACTTTGGAAAACATCACTTAATTCATAAAGCGATTGTAATGTGACAAGTGGTAACTTTTCAATTTCACTTAAAAATTGTAAAAACAACTCCGCTGTTGCAAGAGCATCACTGTCCGCACGATGTGGTTGATCGTGCTCTAGTTCATGCTGCTTAGCTAAATCACGTAATTTATAACTATCAGCTGTCGGCAAAAGAATTTGCGCCAATTCAACTGTATCAATTTTAGGACAATGTACTTCTGTATATCCAGCCTGCCTTAATTCTTCATTTAAAAAATTCCAATCAAAGTGAACGTTATGTGCAACAAAAGCCGCACCTTGTAATAGCTCAACAATCATCGGGGCTACATCTCGAAATAACGGGGCTTGTTTTACAAGATCTTCATCAATCCCAGTTAATTCTGTAATAAATAGGGGAATCTCTCTCTTCGGATTAATAAAAGATGAAAAAATCTCTAATATCTCTCCATCTTCCACTACAACAGCTGCAATTTGGGTGATTTTATCCTTCCCATCCTTCCAGGAGTTCCCTGTCGTCTCTAAATCAACAACGACATAACGCTTACTCATATATGTAACACCTCAATTTCTTACCTATCAAACACAAAAATTATATAATGTTACTATACCACGTTTTACCTCATCTTAATGAAAAGATGCACAAAAAAGCTATCTCCTTAATTAGAGATAGCCATCCTACTTATAATATCGTGCCAGCTTTTTCAGCACCTAACATTTCAATAATTTGATTATCATCGTCTAATACTGCAATTTTCGGCTCTTGTTTATGAATATTTTCTTCTGCCACTAAACCATAGCAAATAATAATAACTTTATCACCCGGTTGTACAAGCCTTGCAGCTGCACCATTTAAACAAACAACTCCACTACCGCGCTCTCCTTTTATAACATATGTCTCTAAGCGAGCCCCATTGTTGTTATTTACAATTTGTACTTTTTCATTTTCTACAATATTGACCGCATCCATTAAATCTTCATCAATTGTAATACTACCTACATAATTTAAATTTGCTTCTGTTACAGTTGCGCGATGTAACTTCGCTCTCATCATTGTGCGAAACATAGATGCTCCCCCTTATTTCCCCATTAATGTTATATTGTCAATTAATCGTACATTTTCAAACTTAACTGCAATCGCTAAAATGATTCTTCCTTCAATTTTATTTGTTGCTTTTAATGAAGGGTATGCATATAAATCAGCATAATCTACAGTGCCTTTCGTATACTTCTCAATATGCTCTTTCACAAGATTCATAATGATTTCTGGATTACGTTCGCCTGCCTCAATTCGTTCTTTCGCTATACATAGACTGCGGTATAAATGAGGAGCCTCTTCGCGTTCTTCTAGTGATAAATACACATTACGAGAACTTTTCGCTAATCCATCTTCTTCCCTTACAATATCAACTGGTACGATCGTAACGGGAATATTAAAATCAGTTACGAATCCTTCAATTACAGCTACTTGCTGTGCATCTTTCATACCGAAATAAGCACGCTTTGGCAATGTAATATTAAATAGTTTCATTAGTACAGTCGCAACACCAGCGAAATGACCAGGTCTTTGTTTGCCACATAATACGTCGGTACGCTTCACAACTTCTACTGTTGTCGTTTGTTCTGCTGGATACATCTCTTCTACACTCGGATAAAATAAATAATCAACACCATTTTCTTTTGCTACATTTTCATCTCTATCAATATCACGTGGGTATCGATCTAAATCTTCATTTGGTCCAAATTGTAGTGGATTTACAAATACACTTAAAACTACATTTTCATTTTCTTCCCTGGCCTTACGTAGTAACGTAGCATGCCCTTCGTGTAAATACCCCATCGTTGGAACAAAACCGATACTTTTTCCACTTGTACGAAGTTCGTTTGTAATTTGCTGCATCTCTTGCACTGTAGTTATGATTTTCATTATTGTTTTCCTCCGTATAACGCTAAGCACTCTTCCTCTTTCATTGTGAATGAATGTTTTTCTTCAGGAAATTGCCCTGTCTTTACTTCAGTAACGTATTGCGAAATCCCTCGCACAATCTCCTCTTGAACAGACGTATATTGCTTCACAAATTTCGGAACACGATTTACGCCGTACGAGATAAGATCATGGTATACAAGAACTTGCCCATCTACTTTTTGTCCTGCTCCAATTCCGATTGTAGGAATTGTTAACTGCTCTGAAACAAGTTCTGCTAATTGCATTGGCACACACTCTAACACAAGTGCTATCGCACCAGCTTCCTCACATTTCTTTGCATCTTCTATTAATTTTTTTGCACTTTCAGCATCTTTCCCTTGTACTTTATACCCACCTAGCACTCCTACAGATTGAGGAGTTAAACCTAAATGCGCCACAACGGGAATTCCCGCATGCGTTAAGTAGTGAATAGTTGATATAACTTCTCCAGCACCTTCTACCTTTAATGCATGTGCCCCGCTCTCTTGAACAATGCGACGTGCATTAACCATCGTATCTTGCAATGAGACATGATAAGACATAAATGGCATATCAGTTACAATAAACGTCTCTTTCGCTCCGCGGCGTACAGCTTTCGTATGATGAATCATATCCTCTACTGTTACTGGAACTGTTGAATCATACCCAAGTACAACCATTCCTAGAGAATCACCCACTAAAATCATATCGACTTTAGCTTCTTCTGCTAATTTAGCAGATGGATAATCATACGCCGTTAGCATTGTAATCGGCTCACCTTGCTCTTTCATTTTCAAAAAATCTGTTTTTGTTTTCAAAAACTACTCCTCCTTTATGCAGGAGAGAGGAGATGGCCGAAATCATATAAAAAACCCCTCTGGCCATAAAAGGGCAGAAGGGTTGTGTGTTAGTCGGCATTATTCATCCCTCTGTCCCAGTCCGTTATTGGATCAAGGCAGAATCCAAATTATTATTTTTTCATACTGCGTAAAATAATGGTGCAGTTCGCTTTGATACTGCCCATATTCGAACTAATTATAGCAAACTCTGAAAAGGAATTGCTACATTTTTTCGAAAAAATAATTTTCTATCCCTATTACGGTATGTGAAATTTATTAGTATCTAAATGACAAAAAGAAGCTCCAAAATAGGAACTTCTTTTACTTAATTTCTATATCAGCAGAATGAATGTGGTGCACTTGTCCTTGATGATCCTCAAGTAACAATACACCATCCTCCGTAATCCCTTTTGCTAGCCCATTAATAGTTTCCTTCATCGTTCGAGCTGTAATTTCTTTTCCGATACTTACTGCGTAACTTTCCCAAAGAATTTTAATAACAGAGAAGCCATTTTTTAAATACTCTTCATACAATTTCTCTAGTTGCAAGAAAATTTGTTGCATAAGTTCCGCACGAACAATCGGCTTACCCGATTCAATTGCTAATGAAGTTGCAATTTGCTGAATTTCCTCATCAAAATGTTCTTGTTTCTGATTTGCATTAATGCCAATTCCCATAATAACAGCATTAATTTTATCTGGATCAGCTTGCATCTCCGTTAATATACCGACAGCTTTTTTACCTTGAATTAAAATATCATTTGGCCATTTAATCCCTACGTTTACACCGGTACATTTTTCAATTGCTTGCGCTACGCTAACAGCTGCTAATAAAGTAAGCTGTGGTGCATGATGAACTGGAATAGATGGACGCAAAATAATACTCATCCAAATTCCTGTTCCTTTTGGAGAATACCATTTTCTACTTAAACGTCCTCTACCTGCTGTTTGTTCTTCAGCAACGACAATTGTTCCCTCTTCTGCGCCTTCATAAGCAAGTCTCGCTGCAATATGCTGAGTCGATTCAACCGATTCTTCAAAATAAACCGTTCTACCGATACGCTCTGTTTGTAATCCTAATTGAATCTCATTAGCAGTTACTTTATCTGGTTTACTAGCAATTCGATACCCTAAGCGGCGTATAGCTTCTAGTTCATACCCTTCATTACGAAGATCCTCCATATGCTTCCATACAGCGGTTCTCGAACAGCCAAGTTTGTCACTAAGTGTTTGACCAGATACAAATGCACCATCTGCTTCAGAAAAAACTTGTAATAACTGCTTTCTTATAGTAGATTGCATCTTTGTAGCCACTCCCTTATATTCTCTTTCTTATTAACTAAATCTCCTTGTACGATTGTTTTTTCAATATTTTGAAGCATTTCGGCAACCCACGGACCTGGCTTTTTATCTGCCCAGCTTAATAAATCATTACCAGTCACATTCATTTCTTGACGATTTTTTATCGGCAATGCATGAAATAATGATTGTACTTGCTTAACAGACGCACTATTATAACTTTCTATTATCGCTTCATATACTCTTTCCGCCATCTCAGCGATGCGAATTCCAGTTTTATAAAGAAGGATTGTATCCCACTCCTTCTCCTTTCTAGAACGAATTGCTAATAAAACCGCTACGATATCTTTAATCTTTTTATTCGAGAACTTCCATTGACGTAAAAAGACAGATGGATGCTCTTCTCCGATACAATATAAGAAAAATGCCCACGCCTCAACGTCTGTTTCGAAAGAATCCCATTTATACTGCGTAGCTTTCAAGAGTCTTTCTTCTGACATTTGCAAATATGGCAGATGAGAAAATAGCTTCGTTTCTACTAACTCTTGAAGACCATTCACACAATATGTACCGGTCAACAATTTTTCAAATTCAACTGTAATTCTTTCAATCGCTATATGTTCGAGCAAATGCCCATACGTTTCAATTGCTTGTTTCGTCTTTATTTCCAAAGAGAAACCTAACGTACTTACGAACCGAATACCACGCATCATTCGCAGTGCATCTTCTTGAAAACGGTCTGCAGCATCTCCAACCGTTGTAATTTCCTTCAGACGAATCGCTTCTTGCCCAGCAAATAAATCAACCATTTCGCCTTCCTCTGTCATTGCAATTGCATTCATCGTGAAATCACGTCGTTTTAAATCCTCTTCTAATGAACGGACAAATTGAACACTACTAGGTCTCCGAAAATCTTCATATTCGCTTTCTGTTCGAAAAGTAGTTACCTCATACGGTTCACCATTTTCTACAACAATTACAGTTCCATGCTCAAGACCAACCGGAACATGTCTTGGGAAAATAGCCATTACTTCTTCTGGTAAAGCAGATGTTGCGATATCGATATCTCCAATCGGTCTATCGATAATAAGATCGCGTACACTTCCACCAACGAAGTAAGCCTCATGTCCGTGCTGTTTTAATATCTCAATAATTGAACTAGCTTTTTTAAATCTTTCCATTCTTGTCATCCCTTAGTATGTCATAATAAATCGCTTCATACTGTGAAACGATTTTTTCCGAACGAAACTGCTCATATACAGATTTCATCGCTCGCTCCCCCATATTACGGTGAAGTTCTTCATTTTCTAGTAGTTGAATTGCTTGCTTAGCTATTCCATCTGTATCTCCAACTTCACATATATATCCTGTTTCACTATGTTGAATGACCTCTGGAATGCCCCCAACCCTCGTTCCGATACTAGGCACACCACACGCCATCGCTTCTAATATAACGAGACCAAAACTTTCCTTTTCTGATAAAAGTAGCATTAAATCACTCATCGCAAGAAGCTCTGCAACATTATCTTGCTTTCCTAGGAATAAGACACGTTCCTCAATATGTAAACTTTTCACCAATTGTAAAATAGTACAGAACTCTGGTCCATCACCAACAAGAAGCAATTTCGCATCTACTTCCTTTACAATTTTGGCAAATGACTGCACAACATCCTGTACACGCTTAACCTTTCGGAAATTCGAAATATGAATCAACACTTTTTCATTTTCTCGTATACCATATTCTTTTCTTAATTGAGACATATCACGTTTGAAATAAACACGTTCGTCTACAAAATTGTATACCGTCTCAATTTCTTTATCTGGTTTTACAAGTTCATTCGTTTCTTCAATTAACGAATGTGACACAGCTGTAACAACATCAGATTGTTCAATACCAAAGCGAATTAAATTATTTAACGAAGGGTCGGAACCTAACACAGTAATATCCGTTCCATGTAAGGTTGTAACAATTTTAATACGCTCCCCAATCATTTGTTTTGCTAAATATGCACAAATAGCATGAGGGATTGCATAATGCACATGTAAAATATCAAGGTTTTCTCTTTGAGCAACCTCTGCCATTTTACTCGCTAGTGCTAAATCGTAAGGTGGATATTGAAAAACAGAATATTGATTTACTGTTACTTCGTGAAAATAAATGTTCGGGTACACTTTATTCAACCGAAATGGTACACCCGATGTAATAAAATGAATTTCATGCCCGCGTTCCGCCAATTGCTTTCCTAACTCTGTCCCAACAACCCCAGAACCACCTACAGAAGGATAACATGTAATACCTATTTTCAATTTCATTTACATCCCCCTATTAAATCAGCATGTATTAAAACGGGTTTCTTACTCATAAATCCTTCGGCATACAGCACTCCAACTTCTTTCCCAAACATCTTCTCCCGAGCGATTACAGTTTCAACGTATCCTTCGGTTAATGGCGTCTTAACACCATCACTCCCTGTTGAAAACTGACTTTCATACGCTTCTAACGCTTCCACCTTTTTAGAAAGGTATTCACTAATATCTATACAAAAATTCGGTTTATGAAAACCATTAATCATATAATTATAAAAAGACTCTACACGGTGCGGCAGAAGTTCAGGCATATATTTACGAATTCCCGCTGAAAAGATAGCCTCTTCCACAAGTTTCGCGCAATTAGCATGGTCTGGATGACGATCTTCGTAATATGGTGCAAAAATTAGTGTTGGTTTATATGTACGAATAATCTTTACAATTTCACGTATATATTCTTCTTTCATATACAAACCACGGTCTGGCATTGCTAAATTAATTCTCGTTTTTACTCCCATAATACGAGCTGCAGCCTTTGCTTCTTCTTTTCTCAGTTCTACCGTTCCATTTGAAGAAAGATCAGCTTCTGTTAAATCGCAAATGCCTACTTCATAGCCTTGCTTCGTATACTTTGCAATGGTACCTGCCATGCCGATTTCCACATCATCGGCATGAGCACCAAACGCTAATATATGTAATCCACTCATAATTGTTCCCCTCATTTTCTTAACTTTCGGTAATCTAAATCTCCCCGCTCTAATGCATGCATTAACATTTCAGCACTTGCCATATTCGTTGCTAGTGGGATGGCGTATACATCACATAAACGAAGTAACGCATTGACATCTGGTTCATGCGGCTGCGCTGTTAGTGGATCCCGGAAAAAAATCACCATATCCATCTCATTTTTTGCAATCATTGCACCAATTTCTTGATCGCCACCAAGAGGACCAGATTGATATCTTGTTACAACTAAACCAGTTGCCTCCATAATACGAAGTCCTGTCGTTCCTGTTGCAAAAAGTTCATGTTTTTCAAAAATTGGTTTATATGCGTATGCGAACGAAACCATATCATCTTTCTTTTTGTCATGTGCGATTAAGGCAATTTTCATCCGTTGTCTCCCCTTTAGTCGATAATATTTTCTAAACCGTACACAAGATGATTAAGGTTCATTACTGTTTCAATTGATAGTTTTACACCTGACATAAATGATGCACGGTTGAATGAATCATGACGAACTGTTAACATTTGTCCATCTCCGCCGAACATTACTTCTTGGTGCGCAATAAGCCCTGGTAGACGTACGCTATGAATGTGAATACCGTCTACATTTGCACCACGTGCACCTTCTAGTTGTTCGATTTCATTTGGATGACCTTGCTGCTTTGGTTCACGGTTTTGACGGATTAATTCTACTGTTTTTACAGCTGTACCAGATGGTGCATCTAACTTTTGATCGTGATGCAATTCAATTACTTCAACATCTTGGAAGTACTTCGCTGCCATTTGAGAGAACTTCATCATAAGTACTGCACCAATCGCAAAGTTTGGAGCAATGATTGTTCCCACTTCTTTTTCTTTCGCAGTTTCCGTTAAATGTTTAAGCTCTTCTTCTGTAAATCCAGTCGTACCAATAACAGATCGAAGTCCACGTTCAACTGCAAGTGTCACATGTTTCTTTCCAACTTCTGGTGTTGTTAAATCTAACAATACATCTGCTTCTACTTCATCTAAACAAGTATGTAAATCCGCATAAATAGGTGCATCTAGCGCTGGCATTCCAGGTAAATCAGCGATTTTCTCTCCGCCATACTTATAATCAATTGCTGCTACTAAATTGAAATGCGCTGTTCTTTCCATAAGAAGGACTGCTTCATGTCCCATACGTCCTCGTGGTCCAGCGATAATTATTTTAATTTCTTTCATGCGTCTTTCTCTCCCTCATCAATACGTGTCCAGCGATCTTTATCACGTGTATTAAATTTATTCATTACAATGTTATGCGCTGTTTCTAAATCAATATTTAAACTATTTGCCATACAAATCATAACAAATAACACATCTCCAAGCTCTTCCTCAATACTTCGCTCTATCTCAGTCGTTTTCTTCGGTTTCTCACCATAATAATGATTAACCTCTCTTGCAAGCTCTCCCATTTCTTCAGTTAAACGGGCCATCATTGCAAGCGGACTAAAATAACCTTCTTTAAATTGGCCGATATATGCATCTACTTCCTTCTGCATATCTTTCATCGTTTTTGCTTCCATACTAGTCACCTCTATTCCTTCCTCTTTCATGTTAGCCAATTCATCGCGATTTGACAAATATTATTCCCCCACATTTGCCTATTTGCCACGTTTTTTCGGATAGACTATAATAAAGTGAAACTTTCTTTTGCATGATTTTTGCAAAAGATTAGCCCGAACTAATCGGGTTCCTACGGCTGGTTTGCTCTTTCTTCTTCGCTTTATCCTCTACCAGCCGTTGGGATGGGGTAACGTGAAACTTTCTTTTGCTTACTTTCTGCAAAAAATCAGCCTAAACCAATCGGGCTCTTACGTCGTTTACTATTTTTACCAGCAACTAGAAATAACTTATCATTATGTTTTATCGTTTAAGCGGAGCAACGCAAATCATTACATAATTAGGGGGCTATCTACATGAAAACAAACTTGAATATTCGAAATATTATATTTATTTTATTAGGTTCCGCTATTTTCTCTTTCGGTATTGTGAATATCAATATTGAAAACCACCTTGCAGAGGGTGGCTTTACCGGCATTACGCTATTATTATATTTTCTATTTTCGTTTGACCCTTCCTATACAAACTTAATTTTAAATATTCCTATATTTTTCATCGGTTGGAAGTTACTCGGCCGAACAACATTTTTATACACATTAATCGGTACATTTAGCGTCTCTTTATTCCTTTGGGTGTTTCAGCGCTACGAGGTTCTCAACTTACATTTAAACTTGCAAAATGATATGACACTGGCTGCTTTATTCGCTGGGGCATTTATCGGTATAGGACTTGGAATTATATTCAAATACGGCGGGACTACTGGGGGTGTTGATATTATCGCAAGGCTAGCTCACAAATATGTTGGCTGGAGTATGGGAAAAACGATGTTTATGTTTGATGCGGTCGTTATCATTATCTCTATTCTTACATATTTATCATACCGTGAAGGCATGTATACGTTAGTTGCTGTTTTTATCGGGGCTAAGGTTATTGATTTCATGCAAGAAGGAGCTTATGCAGCAAAAGGAGCAACTATTATTTCTGATAAAAACGATGAAATTGCTGCAAAAATTTTATCCGAAATGGAGCGCGGAGCAACCTTTTTAAAAGCAGTTGGATCCTATACAAAATTAGAACGTAATGTACTATATTGTGTTGTTGCTAAAAATGAAATCGTAAAATTAAAAAATATCATTATTTCAGTAGATCCACATGCCTTTGTCGCTGTAAGTGATGTACACGATGTTGTTGGTGAAGGATTTACATTAGATGAAAATAAAAAACCGTTACATAATTAAATTCAACTAGAAAAGCTCTTTAACTTTTCTGGTTTTTTATTACAAATCTTTTAAGTTTCTCCAAATCCTCATAAATAAGCTCCAATAAACTCCGATTATAGAAAATAGAAGCTGGATGAAAGGTCGGAAAAATATGATATTCTTTTTCTGACCAAATAAATTCTGTACTGCTGCTATCTTTCAATCGCTGCACAGGTTGCTTTAACAATTCTCCATGAACATCCGTAATTTTATTATTTTTACCAACTAAACGCTGTAATGCAATATTACCAAGTGTGACAATAACCGGCTGCTGTATAAATTCCAGTTCATAATCTAACAAAGGTGCATGGGCAAGTATCTCACCTTGATTCGGTGTTCTATTGTACTTCCTCTGTATTATTTCGCCATTTCGTTCCCTTTTCTCTCTCCATTTATAAGGTCTACTCCGAACCGCACTCGTAATATACACTTCTTCCCTTGTAACGTGAATACGTTCTAAAAACTCCATTAAATGTTTTCCAGCTTTCCCGCTAAACGGGATACCATTATGAATTTCTGTTTCACCAGGTGCTTCTCCAACAAGCATTAATTTTGGATTTCTAGGGCCCTGTCCACTTAAAAAACCTTCTAATTGGTATATAGCACTACGCTCCTTCACTTGTTTAACTAAATAATCTGGATATTCTATGTCCGTCACCTTCTTTCATCATTCCATACTTATCTTTATTTTAACTAGTTCTATACCCCATATTCTCTCTATTATTTCCATTCGTAACATGTTATAAGATTCAATCCACAAAACAAAAAAAGACTATCATAATTGATAGTCTTTAATCGTCGCTACGCTGCATACCAGTATAAATTAATACGAGACGTAATAATTCAAATACCGCTACAGCTGCTGCTGCTACATATGTTAATGCTGCCGCATTTAATACTTTACGAGCTTGACCGTACTCATCTGTCGATACGATACCAAGTGCTTCAATTTGTTGCATTGCACGTTTTGATGCATCAAACTCAACTGGTAATGTAACAAGTTGGAAAATAACACCTGCTGCCATTAAAATAATTCCTAGTAACAACAAACCAGACATTTGTGCAAATACACCAATTAGGACAAAAACCCATGACATGTTTGAACCAAAATTAGCAACTGGCACTAACGAATGGCGTACACGCATAAAGTTATAGTCTTTCGCATCTTGAATTGCGTGTCCTACTTCATGTGCTGCTACAGCTGTACCAGCAACTGAATGACCATAATAGTTATCTGTCGATAATCTAACCGTCTTTACACGCGGGTCATAATGATCTGACAAATGACCTGGCGTTTCTTCTACGGCTACATTGTACAATCCATTTTCATCTAAAATTTTTCGAGCCACTTCCGCTCCTGTCATACCTGATGTTGAATAAACTTGTGAATACTTGCTATAGGCACTACGTACTTTTGACTGTGCATACAACGGTATGATCAAAATGATCGCGAAGTAAATTAAATAAAACATCATAAACCTCCATTGAAGTTTTAATTATAGTACTTCTCATTCTATTTTTTTCTTCCACCATTGTCAATAAATAAACCTTACAATCCGTATCTTTATTTATACGCATTATCTATCTTTAGAATGCAAGTTACTTCTCCGCTTCTCCCTCTCCCCTTTATACTTTCTCCATCCAACATACGTTAAAGTGAACAAAATAAGTCCTCCAGTAATTGTCATAAACCAAATGAGAGAGGGAGCAATCTCATCTTTTTTTACTGTATGAAATATTTTTTGCAAATCACCTTTAATAATCCCTAGTTGCATTTGCCCACCTTTCGTTTTTAACATAACGTTACGAAATTCATCCAAATAAGATAAATGTGCATTTACACGCTGCGCTTCGTTTTCTGGCAGAGCAATCATTAAACTAGGATAAATAATATTAAATTCATTTAAAAATGTATTTAGCGTCTGTTGGAATTGTCCATCATCGTCTTTTTTCATCGCTTTTTCTACTTGAGAAAAAGCATTCATTATCTTTCTTTCTCTTTCCATCCAAAGTGGCTGATATTTAGATACTTGCGCATCAACAGCTAGTTGTAACGCTAACACATTATCAACTTTAACTTGCCTATCTAAATCTTCCGAGAGAGATTGTTTCGCCTTATCGTATGCTAAAGAAACGACTCTAATTTGTCCCGGAATTACTTTTGAATTTTTTTCATTCTCCTTTGATAGAAACTGCTCTGAGAAATGGTGCAGTACTTGTATTGCCTTCTCATCTTCTTTTTTCTTCACTAACTGTAAAGAGTCATCTAGCAATCCAGTTAGTTCACTCCACTCTTCAGCATATATACGTACTGGAAACATTATAATTAGAAATGCTATCAGTCCAATTAATGTTCTCTTCATCCCGGTCCCCCCTATAACTACTAGTACAAAATATGTGGAATTGGACAAGAATAGAACAGAACAAAACCAAAAAATATATTATCTCTATGAAAACAAAAAAATTCTCTTTAAACAGAGAATTTTTTCTTTGAAACCCTTTTCTTTTTCACTAAATATTTATACACACTGTAACAAAGTATGCTACCACCTAAAATCAATAATAAAATAACACATGCAGCATGCATAAAGAATTCTTCCGGTAACATTAAAATAACCGGATCTGTTTCAATATCAAACATCCAATAATCATTGCTAAATAAAAGCTTATGAAATAATACGAAACTCTTTTCAAAATTAATAGCAATTGGTAACGTAAGAGCTATTGGAAAAATAATTGTAAGAATCGCTCCGTGAAGTAAAAACTTTTCTTTTTTCTTTTTTAATAAATACGCTCCTCCTAATACAGCAATTACAATCGTTCCATACATTATATATTGAATCTTTACTAAAACATTTTTAACATCTACAAAATGAATGCGTCCATTTGTGGACATATCTAATGTCGGCAATTGTAATGCACCTTCATAAAACGGCGATAAATATGTAATAAGCACATCATAGTTTCTCTTAATTTCATCTTTCGTCATATCCGCTAAATCTGGAATATTTAAAAAATCAATTTCAAAATAATACAACCATTTTCCATATACAACTACCGTTGTCGCGAGAGCGAAAACAGAAAATGCTATGCTATAGGAAACTACTAAAGTGATCAATCGATCCAATATGTTTATACCACTCTTATTTTTCTTCATTTTCTCCCCCTAAATGTCCTCACCATCATAAAGAAAACTGTTTTCGGTTCTCACGTAAGCAATAATAATATGTAATACACAGTACAGCAATACTTAACCAAAACGTAAAATAACCAATTTTCTCTACAAACAAATGCATAATCCCGTATCTCGGCATTTGCCAAAATAAATAATCAATTGCATCATTATGTAATGCCCATATGCCCGCTACAGTGAAGTGCCATTTTTTTATCCGATAAAACGGAGCATATAACATTCCCTGTACTGCCATCGCAAAATGAGATAACATTAACATATATCCCATAAGGCCAATAGGACCTTTTACATAAATCGTAATTGCATTTACAACAACAGCCCAAACACCATATTTTATTAAAGTAACTATCGCTAACGCTTCTATTAACCCCCAGTTCTTCTTCATCAAAAAAGCAATTAAAACAAAGACAAAAAAGAGAGTCGCCATAGGGCTATCTGGTACAAACGGCCAAAATATAGGTGAGGTTTCTTTTAATTGATTTCCATACCATATGAATCCGTAAATTGTACCTAATATGTTAACAACCAATAAAAATAATAGTACCGAACGTTGCCTTAACATTGCATACAAGTAAACCAAGCTGTATGTCCAACACCTTTCAAACAAAGTAATTCTTTCATCGAACTCTACTCTATTATATAGTAAACTTTCCGTCATCAAAATAAAAAGCTGACTACAGATTTTGTAGTCAGCTTTTCTATTATTTTTTATTATACTTTGCAACGAATTCCGAAAGCTTTTTCAGTTCCTCATCTGTACCTTTAAATACACCTTTAGGCATTGAACCTTTTCCATCTTTCGCAATTTTAGCGATTTCTTCTGGTTTTAAAGTTAAGTTTTGCAAAGCCGGTGCTGCCGCCCCGCCCTGTAAATTGTCACCATGACATGTTAAACAAGTATTTTTTTGCATCAACTTGTAGCCATCATCATTTTTATCAACTGGTGCTGTTTTTACAATTGCTCCTTGTTTTTTTGCAGCTTCCCAGTCGTGGTGTGCTACAGATTCCCAAGTTAAAAAAATAATCGATGCAATTGCTAAAAGCATAAACCCCGTTGCTACAGGACGCTTCAATGGCGCTCTTTCTGGACCTCGATCTAGAAACGGAGCTAATAGTAACGCTCCAAACGCAATCCCCGGCATAATAAACGCACCAATTACAGTAAATGAGCCTGAGGCATACGAATACTTTAATAACTGATACAAGAATAAGAAATACCAATCTGGAAGTGGTATATATCCTGCATCTGTAGGATCCGCCATTCTCTCAAGCGGTGACGGATGCGCCACTGTTAAACATAAATAACCGACTAAAAAAACTGCACCAACCATCCATTCTTTTAACAAGAAATTCGGCCAAAACGCTTCTGTTTTCCCTGGATATTCAGAATAATCTTTTGGAATATTTGGTTTCCGGGCTACTGGTACCCGAGAATCTCCTACAAACTTCATCCCTTTGCCGCGATGCATAATCTCCCTCCTTTTGTTCTTTCCCCTTTAATTTAGCAATCTCTTATAGCGGACCGGAAATACCTTGTTTGCGAATCATGATGAAGTGGAAGGCCATTAAACCTAGAAGTGCTGCTGGTAAGAAGAAGACGTGAATAGCAAAGAAGCGAGTTAATGTTTGAGCGCCAACAATTTCGGAATGGCCAGCAAGTAATGTTTTAATATAAGGACCAATGAGCGGCGTTTGCTCTGCGATTTGAATCCCTACTTTCGTAGCAAATAACGCTTTCATATCCCACGGTAATAAATATCCGGTAAAACCAAGACCTAACATAACAAAGAAAATAAGAACACCAACAATCCAGTTTAACTCACGAGGCTTTTTATACGCACCTTGGAAGAAAACTCTGAGTGTATGTAAAAACATCATTACAATTACGAGACTGGCACCCCAGTGGTGCATACCACGAACAATTTGTCCATACGCAACTTCATTTTGTAAATAGTAAACCGACTCCCAAGCATTTTTAATATCAGGCACATAATACATCGTTAAAAACATTCCAGACAAAATTTGAATTACAGTAACGAAAAAGGTAAGTCCTCCGAAGCAGTAGACGAATGCAGAAAAGTGATGCGCCGGGTTAACATGCTCAGGTACTTCATGATCAGCGATATCACGCCATATCGGTGTAATATCTAAACGTTCGTCCACCCAATCATAAATTTTATTTAACATCTACTTTGCACCCCCTTTTGGCTTCGCTTTTCCTAAATAAAGTGTTCCATCTTTTACTTTGGATTCGTATACGTCAAGCGGAGCAAGAGGCGGTGTGCCTTTAATGTTCATCCCATCTTTTGTGTAACGTCCCCCGTGACACGGGCAAAAGAATTGATTAGGATGTGCTTTGTCCGAATTCCAGTTCACTGTGCAACCTAAATGTTTACACACTGGAGAAAACGCAACAATGTCTCCGCTTTCATCTTTATGCACCCAAGCAGATTTTGGCTCTTCAGACTTGTACCATCCGTCAACCTGCTTCACCTTAAAATCGAAGCGCTTCGGCTCTGTTGTAATATCTTTTACTTGTCCAACAGCAACCATATCTGTTCCCGCTTCTTTTCTTAACACCGGATCAAGTGCAAACCGCGTCATCGGCATTAAAATACCCGCCGCCATAAATCCTCCTACCCCTGTAAGTGTGTAATTTAAAAACTGTCTTCTTGACACACGATGTTCTTTCTCGCTCACGAAAATTTCCCCCCTCTATCAGAAATTGTCCCCTCGTGAAAAAATTATATAAAAAATAAAAACTAGGACACTATCATGATATAATACCCTCTTGTATAGGTCAATATCATACTACTCATAATAATAAGAACTTTCTGTTTATTATTGTTTTATCCATCTTTCTTCCAACATTTCCATAATATTTTTTATGTGAGCACGAATAACTTCCCTTTTCGCTTGGTCACTAAATTGCTCTAATGATAACGATGGAAACCAAAATAAATCACCCTGCAAATCTCGCATATCTTCTTTCCATGAAAAATCACTTGTCACATAGGCAATATGCTTAAAACCTTGCCTTTGCAAATGATCTGTCCATTCTTGCAAACGGTCTTTTTCATTCTTTTGGCTCTCTACCAAATACGTAAATGCGGGCAGTAAAAGCACTCTTCCTTTATACTCCCTTTCCAACTCCATACTCAAAGCCTCAATAAATTCACCTTGCTCTACAACCATTTTCATTTCTTTTGCTGCCGAAATAGACAAAAGGGGTATAATCCCTGTATCTACATACTCCCTCGCTTGCTCAAACTGTTCTACATCTTTTACAATCCATTTCACCTTTTCTCCCCTCCTCTATTTGAAATAACAGAACTTTCACTTTATATATATTAAACCATACTAAAAGAGGTAAAAAAAGAAAAACTACCTATTATTAAGTAGTTTTTCTTAAAAAGTCTGAAATTCGTAAAGATTACATAATCAAAATGAATTCTATAAAATTTTCAACTCTGCTGTTAACCTATGAAATGCTTCCTTATCTTGCTTATCCAAAGCTTCATCAATTTGTTTCAAAAGACGCTCTCTTCTAAATGAGAATACACTTTCTTCTAAAAATCGTTCTGCAAGCAATCGATCTTTTTCATTCACTTCAATATGCTTTGGCAAATATGGGTTTTCTTCTAATACAGCTACATAGTTTGCATTTTGGAACGATGATTTAAAATTAAGCTGAATATAAATATCCTCATCTCGATTCAAACGAATATCATGAAACGACTTTTCTGCATCTGTTGTCATTACATTTTGTTTAAAAAAGTGAAACGGTGTGTCTTTCACACAATTTGCTGACATTACTAAGCCACGCGGACAATATTTTGCATGTTCTACGAAGTGGACTTTATGCATTAATTGATCGTGACTCATTAAATAATTCAAAATCCATACACATTCACGCTGTTTCAGTTGGTAATTATTCAAAAACCATTTTACAAAATCCTTCTTCTCGTTTACAGAAACAGGGGTATTCATAGCGATTAAGTCCCTCCTCTGTCTTTCTCTTTTCTTTTTAGATTCAAGAAGCGGCATTCAGTTTCCTTCCAACTTACGAAAAATCCTCTAAATTATATAACAATTCTTCAATATGAATTTGTGTCGGGTCTAGTTGTATTAACTGCGTAAATACTTCTTTCGCCTCTTTTCGCATTCCTTCTTCTAATAAGAAATAACCGTACTCTTCCAAGAAATCTGGATGATTCTTAAAAGAAGTATATGCACTTTCATAGTGTTTTAATGCATCCGAATACATTTCTAATTGTTTTTTTGCAAATGCAAGATCCCAAAGTAGTTGTGTATCTGGTTCTCCACTGTCAATTGTACGCTCTACAACTGCAATTAGCTCTTCGTATTTCTCTTGTTCTTTTAAGATATACGCATACTTTAATGTCGCACCTAAATGTCCCGGATCTAGCTCCAGCGCTTTTTGAAGCACTTCTTCTGCCTCCGCTATTTTACCTAATTTCGCCGCAATATTCGCTAATTCTACATAGAAAGGAACAGAAAGCTCATCTACCTTAATTCCTTCTTGAAGTGTTTCATAGCTTTCTTGAAGCATGCCTTCTTTTTCATAGCTTTTCGCTAAATACATGTATAACGATGCGTACTCAGGATCTAATTCTTTTAATTCTTGCCAAACACCAATTGCTCTTTGATATTCTTCCCCTTGATATAATGTGAAGGCATATCCAAATAGTGAGTGAATATCTTTTTGCTCTTCTAACCCCGCTTCATAGTAAGAGATTGCCTCTTCCCAGTTTCCAATAGCACTTAAAGTTTCTGCTAGACGAAGCGCAATGACAACACCACCCATAACTTTATGTTCTGCTAGTAACGATTCATAATAAGTGATCGCCTTTTGCTCTTCACCTTTACTACTATATAATTCTGCTAACCCAAACGTAATAACAGGTTCGTCTGGCATCATTTCTTTCGCCTTTAATAGTTTTTGTTCTGCTACATCATCAAAACCTTGCATTTGGAATAAATCCGCAACAAGTAATAACGATTGAACATATAAATCATCGTTTTCTGGAATATCATGAAGCACTTCAATCGCTTCATCTTCTTTGTCTAGATCA
The DNA here is from genome assembly GCF_022664195.1 of Bacillus cereus group sp. BfR-BA-01316. NCBI lineage: Bacteria > Bacillati > Bacillota > Bacilli > Caryophanales > Bacillaceae > Bacillus > Bacillus cereus group sp. BfR-BA-01316. The sequence goes on along the minus strand of NZ_JAKUGX010000023.1, from coordinate 59,574 downwards.
ATATATAATTCTGCTAAAAATACCGTAAATTCACTTTCTTCCGGATATAGCAAGCGCAAATCATCAATAATTGCTAACGCCTCATCCATAAACCCAAGTGTATGATAGTAACGAGCGATATCATACTTCTCTTCATCATTAGCAACTCGTAGTTGTTCTTTTAATAATTGTAATCCTTTTTCTGCTTCACCGTTTTCAATATAAGAAACAGCTTGTTCAAACTTTTGCATAAACGTCTCCTTTAATTCAAAAAATATTCTCTTCTGTTCATTTATCATAAGCAACTAGGTGTAAGAACGCAACCTTTTGAGTGAACTGCCTCTTCCTATACTTTCTCTTATAGCGCAGCTAATTGTTCGAAAAATTTCTGATACGATACAGCGACCGCATCACTATTCTCTATTTTCACTTCTCCATCTATAATACACGATGCGATTGCAAGCATCATCCCAATACGATGATCGCCGTGACTATTAACAGTATTTCCTTTTAAACTTTGTTTACCATATATAATCATACCATCTGGTGTAGCTTCAATCTTCGCACCTAATTTGCCTAATTCATCTACAACCGTATCGATACGATTTGTTTCTTTTACTTTTAACTCCTCAGCGTTTTTAATAACAGTAATTCCTTCTGCCTGCGTTGCCAATAAAGCAATTACAGGAATTTCATCAATTAATCTTGGAATAAGAGTTCCACCAATTTCTATTCCTTTTAGTTTAGATGTTTCAATCGTAATATCCCCGCACGGTTCAAACTCTTCATTTCTAATATGATCGATAGAAATAAGTGCACCCATCTTTGTTAATACATCTAAAATCCCTGTTCTCGTCGGATTTAAACCAACGTTCTCCAATACAAGCTTACTATTTTGAACAATTGCACCAGCTACTAAGAAAAATGCCGCCGAAGAAATATCTCCTGGAACTTCTATGTCTGCACCTTTAAGTTGTTGTCCACCTTGTAATGAAACGGTCCGTCCATTAACATCTACGGTACAACCGAATGCACGTAACATTCTTTCCGTATGATCACGAGATTGCATAGGCTCTGTTACCGTAGTTATGCCTTCCCCTTGCAAACCCGCAAGTAAAACTGCTGACTTCACTTGTGCACTTGCTACTGGTGAATGGTAATGCATACCTTTTACCTTACCACCGCGAATAGATAAAGGTGTATATTGTCCGTTTTCTCTACCATCGATTTGAGCATTCATCTTACTAAGCGGGTCTGTAACACGTTTCATAGGACGTTTTCCAATTGATGTATCACCAATTATCGTACTATGGAACGGCGTATTTGCTAAAATCCCAAGCATAAGACGAATAGTCGTCCCTGAATTCCCCACGTCTAATACTTCTTTCGGTTCTTGTAAATTATGTAACCCTTTACCGTAAATCGTGACATCGTTACCACTCTGTTCAATCTGGACACCTAGTTTTTGAAAACATGCAATTGTACTTAAACAATCTTCTCCTAATAAAAAATTTGATACTTTCGTCGTCCCTTCCGCTATCGCTCCAAACATAACAGAGCGATGCGAAATAGATTTATCTCCTGGAACAACAATTTTCCCATTCAAACTATTTTTTCGTCCTACTAGTTTCAAACTGTATCCTCCTCACATTTTAAATAAGTTATATGTACAATAGTTCTTCTTATACGTCTACTTCTATTGTAACGTTTTCTTTCTTGAACGTGCAAACAACTCCCCTTATTGCAATTCAAATGAAAAAGGCTCCTGTAACAGGAGCCTTCACCATTTCTTAAGAATACGTTTCTTCTTTCTTCACTTGTTCTTTTACAAGTTCTGTAAGTAATTCAATAATCTCATCATTTTCTTCTTTTAATCCAACAGTAATACGAATACCATCATGCATACCAAATGCTGCACCAGAACGAACGATATATCCTTTTTTCATTAATCGTTCGAAAGCTTCATTACCAGGTATACCAAGTTTCAAGAAAATGAAATTCGTTTGAGATGGATAGTAGAATACGTTATATTCCTTACAAAATGCATAATATTGATTTAATCCTCCGGCATTTTTCTTCACACACTCTTGTAAAAACTGTTGATCCTCTATCGCCGCTAACGCTACCGCTTGTGCGATAGTTGATGTGTTAAACGGTAATCTTGCTACCTCGAGCTGCCCTACAAGCTTTGCATCACCAATCGCATATCCAATACGAAAAGCAGCTAATCCATACGCTTTTGAGAATGTGCGTAGCACCATAAGATTTTCGTACTTTTCAAGAAGAGGTAATGTTTGCGGATAATCTTCTGCCCCAGCATATTCATAGTATGCTTCGTCCATAATAACGAGCGCTGACTTTGGAACTGATTCTAAAAATGAAAGTAATTTTTGTTTTTCTACATATGTACCTGTCGGATTATTCGGATTACAAATCCATACAATCTTCGTTTTCTCATCTACTTGCTGTAACATTGCATCTAAATTGTGAATACCATTTTCAAGTGGTACTTCCCGAACTTCGGCTCCTTCAATAACAGCATGGTGATAATATTGTGAGAACGTAGGATTCGCCATTACAACATTTGTTCCGTTATGTAGCAAAGCGCGGCTAATCATTTGAATGACTTCATCTAACCCACTACCAAATAAAAGTTGTTCCGCTTTTACACCTAAATACTCTGCTACTTTCTCACGAAGCTCAAAAGCCGCCCCGTCCGGGTAGAGTGCATATTGATTAGCTAACGAAGTTAATGCTTCTGTCACACGTGCAGAGCAGCCAAACGGATTTTCATTCGATGCTAATTTCACAATTTTTGACAATCCATATTCTCTTTTTACTTCCTCAATATTTTTCCCAGGTACATATGCTCTCAAAGTTAACAATTGCTCTTTTACTCTCACTTTTCTTCCCCCAGTCATTGATATGATTTATAATTCCTTACTGTCATCTTTAATCATAACCGTCACCATTACGAGAATACCTTTAAATATGCATTTCATACCTGTTCTACAACTTTTTTAGACCATATCCTTTTGAAATGCTTCTAACGCAATATGAACAGTCTCATCTGAAATAGATACGACATTCACTCCCCCATATTCCTGCATAAGCACCATATGAATTGTTCCAGCATTTGCTTTTTTATCTTGTTTCATCAACTGAACGAGACGTTCTACATTCAAGTCGCTTGGCATTTTTGGATAACCGTATTTCAAGAACCACTGCTTCATTTCTTCATAAAAAAGATCAACTTTGTACACTTGCTCACTTAAAAACATGGCAAATAGCATGCCAACCGCTACTCCATCACCGTGAGTAATATTTCCATATCCTAACTCTTTTTCAAGAGCATGTCCTAACGTATGCCCAAAATTCAAATGGGCACGTACACCTTTTTCTGTTTCGTCTTGCGACACAATATTCGCTTTCACAGGAATCGCCTTCGTTAATATATGAATTAACTTTTCATCACGAAGATCCGTTAATATTTGCACTTCTTCTTTTAACCAACGATATAGCTCTACATCACCAATAAGAGCATGCTTTATCACTTCTGCATAACCTGATCGCCACTCTTTTTCAGGAAGTGAATGTAAAAATGGCGTATGATATACAACAGCTTCTGGCTGATGAAACGCTCCAATCATATTTTTTCCTAGTGGATGGTTAATTGCTACTTTCCCGCCTACTGCGCTATCGTGAGCTAATAAAGTCGTTGGAACTTGGACAAAGCGAATACCACGCATAAACGACGCGGCAACAAATCCAGCCAAATCTCCAATCATTCCGCCTCCAAGTGCGATGATTAAAGAATTTCTATCTAATTTATTTTCAAGAGCCGAAGTGTGAGCCTCATAGAAATTTTCAAAAGACTTCTCTTTTTCGCCACTCGGTACAACAAACGAAAACACTTTTTGCTCTACTTGCAATGCATCAACAACTGTCTGTAAATGCAGTGATGCAACAGCTTCATCAGAAATAATCATTACGTTAGATACCGCAGGATTCATTTTTTGAATAAGCGTTGTTAAATGTAACAACGCCTCCCTTCCAACATGTACATCATATTCTTTTGATTTCGTTTGAATATGTATGTTCTCCATTAAAATCCCCTCGCATATTCATTATGTTTCTCAATATTTTCACGTATAAGATCGATACGATCTAATCCAAATTGTTCAATTAAAGTTGTTGCGAGCTCCCAAGCCACAACAGCTTCAGCCACAACGCTAGCTGCCGGCACTGCACAACTATCTGAGCGTTCAATACTCGCTGTAAAAGGTTCTTTCGTATCAATATCAACACTTTGAAGCGGTTTATATAATGTCGGTATCGGTTTCATAACACCACGCACAACAACCGGCATACCATTTGTCATGCCACCTTCTAATCCACCTGCATTGTTCGTTTTTCTTCTGTACCCTTGCACTTCATCCCAAAGGATTTCATCATGCACTTCACTTCCAGGTCTATGTGCTGCTTCAAAACCAATTCCAATTTCAACACCTTTAAAAGCGTTAATACTCATAATTGCCGCTGCTAATTTCGCATCCAATTTTCTATCATAATGTACATAGCTACCTACTCCGATTGGCATTCCTTCTACAACTACTTCAACAATACCGCCGATAGAATCACCATTTGCCTTCGCATCATCAATTGCTTGCATCATCTTTTTACCGGCCTTTTCATCTAAACAACGTACAGGAGATGCTTCTGTAGTACTTTGTAATTCCGCAATAGAGTTATATTTGATATTTTCTACCTGTACACCACCAATCTCGACAACATGTCCCGCTACTTGTATACCTAATTCCGCTAATATTTTTTTTGCAACTGCACCAGCTGCAACACGAACTGTCGTTTCACGTGCGGAAGAACGCTCTAATACATTCCTCATATCTCTATGACCATATTTAATCGCACCATTTAAATCTGCGTGTCCAGGTCTAGGTTTCGTAACTTGCCTTTTCATTTCTTTCTCTTCCTGCTCAGTTAACGGCTCTGCACCCATAACCTTTGTCCAATGTGTAAAATCACGATTTTCAACAACAAGTGCAATCGGGGACCCCATCGTCTTCCCATGCCTAACACCACTTACAATTTGCACTTGGTCTTTCTCAATTTGCATGCGTCTACCGCGTCCATATCCTTTTTGTCTTCTAGCTAATTCTTCATTTATATCATTCGCTACTAAAGATAATCCTGCCGGAACACCTTCTAAAATTGTCGTAAGTTGCGGACCGTGGGATTCACCAGCTGTAATATATCGCATACGTTATTCCTCTTTTCGCATATGTATTTATCCCGCTACATAAAGTAGCTATATTATCTTCCATCACTCTTTAAAATACAAAGAAATTATATAGTAAATCGAGTGTTTGCTTTCCCTACTTGTAATTATTCTATTATTTTCATAACAGTAGACCTTTTACTTTACATACCAATATATCATAACAGTCCTAACTTCGTAACTAATCGAAATAAAAAAAAGTGCAAGAAGAATACCTCTATTCTTCTTGCACTTTTTACTATTATCACAGTTATTAAAGCGTTTACAAATTATTTCAAAATAATTAGTAAATCCATTGATTCATTAATTTTGAGTAGTCTACTAATTCTTCTTCCTTAAAGAAAATAGCAATCTCGCGCTCTGCACTTTCTAAAGAATCCGAACCGTGGATAATGTTTTTCGCAACAGTTACACCGAAATCTCCACGAATTGTTCCAGGAGCAGCTTCATGTGGTCGTGTTTTACCCATCATATTGCGTGCTGTATCTACTACACCTTCACCTTGCCATACCATTGCGAATACAGGGCCAGATGTAATAAAGTCTACTAATTCACCAAAGAAAGGTCTTTCTTTATGCTCACCGTAGTGTTGTTCAGCAATTTCCGGAGTAACTTGCATTAATTTTGCACCAACTAATTGAAAGCCCTTTTTCTCAAAACGAGCTACGATTTCCCCAATGAAGGCACGTTGTACACCGTCTGGTTTTACCATTAGAAATGTTTTTTCCATAAAAAATCTCTCCACTTCTGAATTATGTATGTAATTGTATATCCCCACACACATATTAACACCCTTATCACAATTGTGCAATAGTTTTGAAATAGAGAGATTGTTTTATTTTTTAGAAAAAATACTAAAATTTTCGTTTTCCAATATACTTCGCGACATTTTGCAACGCATACTTCGCCTGTCCACGAGGGAGTGGTTTTATTATTTCTAATGCTTTATGTAAATAACGTTCACTAAACGAAAATGCTTTATCAATAGCTTCGCTCGCTTTAATATCATCAATAATTTCTTTCATTTCACTTGCTGTTGTATTTTCATGCACAGATGTAATTTTCTGACGAAGAACTGGGTCTTCCATGGCATACAAAACAGGTAATGTAATGTTACCTTGTAATAAATCACCACCAGCAGGCTTTCCAAGCTTCTCTTCTGTCGATACGAAATCTAAAATATCATCAATAATTTGATAAGACATACCAACAAAATATCCATACCAAAATAGACGATTTACAGTATCACGATTAGCACCAGCAGCAATCGCTCCCAACTGACAACTCGCGGCGATTAACAATGCTGTTTTTCGTTTTATCCTTCTTAAATACGTTCTTAAATTTTGATCATAGTTATACTTATCTTTAATTTGTTCGATTTCACCTTTACAAACTTCTAAAATTGTATGAGACAACGCTTGATGTGCATCTGGAATTTCTATATTTGTTATACATTCAAGAGACTTCGCAAACAAGTAGTCTCCTGTATACATTGCAATACGATCTCCCCATTTCGCATTCACTGTTGCGCTACCGCGTCGTAAAAACGCAGCATCAATGACATCATCGTGAACAAGCGAAGCCATATGAATAAGTTCTAATGCAACCGCAACATGCTTAATTGCATCTAACTTATAATCCCCAAATTTCCCTGCAAGCAAAACAAAAACAGGGCGAATCCGCTTCCCACCTGCTTCAATAAGCTGTAATGCCGCTTCTTCTACTAACGGCTGCTCAGAAGCAACTGTCTTCTTCAATTCTTTTTCTATAACATTAATATCCGATCGTAAAAAAGAGTACATAAGTTGTAACTTCATATTGTTCACCTTAACCTAAAACGTCTTTTTTCTATTTTGATTCTGGTTTAAAACCTAAATGCATAGCTGCTACACCAAAAGTAAATGGTTTCACTTGCACATTCTTAAGCCCAGCTTCTTCAAACATACTTGCTAACTCTTTCATCCCTGGGAATGTACTAGCAGATTCCTGAAGCCATGAATATTCTTTATAACTTTTCGCAAACATCTTTCCAAATAACGGCATGATATATTTAAAGTATATGACATATCCTTGACGAAAACCTATCATCGTTGGTTGGGATGTTTCCAGGCAAATTACTTTTCCACCAGGCTTTACTACACGCGTCATTTCTTTTAATACTTGCATGTAATCCGGAACGTTACGTAACCCAAAACCAATCGTTACATAATCAAACGTGTTATCTTCATAAGGAAGTTCCATTGCATTTCCATGCATAAGTTCTACTTGCTTTAATTCTAAAGCTTCTACCTTTTGTTTACCGACAGCTAGCATATTTTCGCTAAAGTCTAAACCGTAAACCTTCCCATCTTCACCTACAGCTCCCGCCAGTGCAATTGTCCAATCTGCCGTCCCGCAGCATACATCAAGTGCCTTACTTCCAGGTTTCACATCCATAATTCGCATCGTTTCTTTGCGCCATGCCTTATGCCTTTGAAAACTAATTACAGAATTCATCACATCGTATTTATCAGAAATTTTCTCAAATACGTCATGTACTCTTTCTTCTTTTGATTGTTGCATGCTCGTACCTTCTTCCAATGTAAAGTTGCTTATGTCCTTGATTTATCTCTTAACATAGAAATTATCTCATTAACTTCTGTATGATTCTCTAAAAAATTTTCTTCCTGCTTTCTCTTTTCCATAAGCCATTCATTAATAACTGTTTCTAGATTTTTATCGTCATCCAATGAGATTTTTTGGACCGCTTGAAAAACAGGTGAATTTTGTTTATCAGCATACAATTGACACTCTTTTTGAAGACGATTTTTTCCTAACACATAAGTTATATATGGTTTCCAATTAGATAAATGAAAATGATCACATGTTTTTTGCAAAAGCGCAGATTCAATTATTACTACACTTTCCATTATGTCTTGAATCGCCACATGTGCTTTTTGATATAGCATAATTTTATGTTCATTAATCTCCTTAATTCCTTCAGCAAGTGCACGAATTAAGATAATATCACAATTCATTGACAACAAGTAATAGTATAGACCACTATAATAATCACCTGCAAGAACTGTCAATTGACGCCGCTTATGAAATCCACTCGTCTCTTCGTTTTCTTTATTTGATACTTTTTCATGTGTATCAAGAGCAATTTGTACAAGCATAATCGTTACTACATAATGATCAATTTGTTCTTTATGTATATTTGCACTTTTTAATGCACCGTATAACAGCGCTATTTTTTCTTCATCAATAAATGGTTCTTCAATATAGTTTATAAAATAAGGATGGCGTAATTTCTCCATCAATTTCTCTTTAATACCCGCATACCCTCCGTAGATGTCACACACAAAAAATCACCCTTGTTTTCTAATTCATAAAATTTATTATAACACATACATTCTATTTTCTATAATCAAAACTTGGCTACTTCTGCCAAACTTCCACCGAATGAAGCCTCAACTTTCATTCATACGAGTTATCTTCGTCTCTAACAACTACAAACATTCATTTCCACAAAAAGCGAAGTAATTTTCAACCTTTATATTCTTGCTCTTTAACACTAAAACTATATCATTTTTTTGTATATAAAAAAAAGAAAAGCAGTTTCCCGCTTTTCTTTACTTCGTCTTAATAAACGATAAAATTTCACTACGTGCTGCTGCATCATTTTCTAACACGCCGCGCACCGCAGTCGTTACTGTTTTCGCACCAGGCTTTTTCACACCACGCATCGTCATACACATATGCTCTGCTTCTACTACTACCATTACACCATGCGGCTCTAATACTTCCATAATAGAGTTAGCTACTGTTGATGTAATTCGTTCCTGTAGTTGTGGACGACGCGCAATTGTGTCTACAGTACGAGCTAATTTACTTAGTCCTGTTACTTTTCCACCTTGCGGAATATATGCAACGTGAGCAACTCCATAAAACGGAACAAGATGATGCTCACACATCGAATAGAATGGTATATCTTTTACTAGTACAAGCTCTTCGTGGTCTTCTCCGAATACTTTGTGTAAATGCTCTTTCGGATCCTCATGCATCCCTGAGAATACTTCTGCGTACATTTTCGCAACACGTTTCGGTGTATCAAGTACTCCCTCGCGATTTGGGTCATCTCCGATTGCCTCTAAAATAAGACGTACTGCATGTTCAATTTGTTCTAAATTAACTTTTGCCATCCGCTAGCCCTCCCGAAAAACCTAAAAGTGATACGAACACATTCTAGCATATTTATGTTTTTAAAAGCAAAAAGAAGAGTTTCCAAAAAGGAAACTCTTCTTCCCTGTTAATATGTAAGGATTATTTAACCGCATCTTTTAACGCTTTACCAGGTTTGAATGCAGGTACTTTACTTGCAGCGATTTCAATCTCCTCACCTGTTTGTGGGTTACGACCTTTACGAGCCGCACGCTCACGAACTTCGAAGTTACCGAATCCGATTAGTTGTACTTTATCACCTTGTTTTAAAGCTTCTAAGATAGAATCAAAAACAGCGTCCACTGCTTTTGTTGCGTCCTTTTTAGAAAGGGAACTTGCTTCTGCAACAGCATTGATTAAATCTGTCTTGTTCATGCCATTCACCTCCTCCCAAAGATAAGACTGTATAATGATCATAAAATGAGTCTTACTTTCATTTGTAGGCAATTTTTACAAATTCTATACTACAAAGATGTAGATAAATCATTATCAACGCCTATATTATACGATTCTCCTTTATAATTCAATATTTTTAAGGAAATTGTTACTCTTAAAATGTGAAATTCTGATGAAACTTGACAATTTACAACAAAATATTAGATAATGACTGTTTATTTTTCTATTACGTACTCAAAAAGAAAAAAATCCCTCTGCAATTAGAGGGATTTTTTTCTTATAATATAATCGCAATTAATCCGCCAGATCCTTCATTAATAATTCTTTCTAGCGTTTCTTTTAACTTATAACGAGCGTTTTCTGGCATTAGAGATAACTTCGCTTGAATTCCTTCTCTAACAATAGAGCTAAGAGAGCGCCCAAATATATCAGAATTCCAAATTGATAGTGGGTCATCTTCAAAATCTTGCATCAAGTAGCGAACTAGTTCTTCACTTTGTTTTTCAGTACCGATAATTGGTTCAAATGTTGATTCTACATCCACTTTAATCATATGAATAGACGGCGCAACCGCTTTTAATTTAACACCGAACCTTGAACCGTGACGAATAATTTCCGGTTCATCTAAGCTCATATCAGCTAATGCAGGCGCTGCTACTCCATATCCGGTTTGTTTTACCATACGTAAAGCATCTGCCACTTGGTCATACTCTGTTTTCGCATGAGATAAATCGAGCATAAGCTTTAATAAATGATCTTTCCCTCGAATCTCTACTCCTACTACTTCTTTTAAAATTTGATCATACAATTCATCTGGCGCATATAAATCAATCTCTGCCACACCTTGCCCCATATCAATGCCAGCTAGACTTGCTCGATCAATAAATTCATATTGACTAAACTGCCAAACGACACGGTCCACATCACGAAGACGTTTTATATCCTTTACAGTCTCTTGAACCGCTTCCTGATAACTTTGGCGTAACCAATGCCCTTCATTTAGCACCATTACCCAGCTCGGAAGGTTTACATTCACTTCTAAAACCGGGAACTCGAATAACGCTTCTCGAAGTACGTTATACACATCTGTTTCTCTTAAACTCTCTACACTCATCGCAATTACTGGGATATCATATTCTTCTGATAAACTTTGACGTAACTGCTCCGTATCTGGATGATATGGCTGTACAGTATTGATAATCATAATGAAAGGCTTTCCTACTTCTTTTAACTCATTTACAACGCGTTCTTCTGCCTCTATATAATCTCTTCTTGGAATTTCACCAATTGTTCCATCTGTTGTAATAACGACACCAATTGTTGAATGCTCTTGAATTACTTTACGTGTCCCGATTTCTGCAGCTTCATGGAATGGAATAGGCTCTTCATACCAAGGAGTATTAATCATGCGCGGACCATTCTCATCTTCATAGCCTTTTGCTCCTGGAACCGTATATCCAACACAATCTACTAATCGAATATTCACTTCAAGACCTTCATCTACTTCGATAGAAACCGCTTGGTTTGGAACAAACTTCGGTTCCGTCGTCATTATTGTACGACCAGCAGCACTTTGAGGCAGTTCATCCTGCGCTCTTTGACGGTCTGACTCATTTTCAATATTGGGAATAACAACAAGTTCCATAAATTTTTTAATAAATGTTGATTTCCCTGTTCGAACAGCTCCTACAACTCCAAAATAAATATCACCGCCTGTGCGTTCCGCAATATCTTTAAAAATATCTACCTTTTCCAAGTGATTCCCTCCCTCAATATTTTTGGGAATAATTCCGTGTTTATAGTCAACTAATACCTTCTCTAACGTTGCCTATAATATCTGATATAATATAATGGTATTCTAGAAGTTCGGACAATATATCAAATAATTTTGTCCAATTTCATATGACTATTTAAAAAATACCTTTTGTTTGCATCGCAAGTTGTATAACATAAAAAACCTTTCTTCTAGAACTTATTCACTAAAAGAAAGGTTCATGACTTATGATTTTAAAAAAATTGGTTCTCCATTTTTTACTGTGTACGGCAAAGAATATGCAGGAACAAACGGGGAATCCTCCGATAGTATACCCCGGATATCTTCACCTTCTTTAAATTGCCCTTCATTTTTTTTCAACGCTTCATATAAGTCGATTCTATAATCAACAAACAATTCTCCTTTTTCATTGATTACAAGAGGGAGACCTTTTCCTGAGTACGGACTTGTCACTTGTGGTACATCTTTATATCCTAGTTTTTTGAAGTCTAATTCATAAACACCATCTGTAATCACTTTTTTAAAAGGTGGATATTGATGTTCATCACGATACATCCTTAGCTTCAATGTCACTTCTTGAATTTGTTCCGCCATTCTCACATCAATTAACTTTACTGTCGGATTTTTTTCAACATCTATTAATACATATTGATATACTCCACCACTTTCATACGCATTCCCTGGTGCCTCTTGTATGTACCGCGGAGCAATTTTTTGAAAATCAATTGGATACTTCTGATAAATCGGCGTACTCATATCACGCGTCTTAATTGGTAATAAACCATCCGTTTGATCCTTATATGTATTAATGGCTTTTTGTACAACCTGCAACTGGTCTTCATAAGGAATAGCACTTTGTTTCATATTTTCTCTTGGATACATACACCCTGTTAAAATGCTCATGCAACAAAATATTAAAATAATATGGATTTTTTTCACTGACAATCACCTTTTCATGCTAATATGGACTGTTCCTTTTGTAACATTTACCGACTGCACATCCTTTATTGCTCAATAGGGCCACTAAATACAACAAGGAAAATAACAATTCCCGATACAATCATGAGGGTGTACGCTACTAAAGCTGTAATCCCTTTCAAAAATTTATTCTTCATTTTATGCCTACTTAATAAAATAAAACTTACTGCAAGAAACATAAATCCAATTGCCCCTAAAGCAAACCACATTTTCATAAGCCCTTCCGACATATATACACCCCTTTACTTTCAATCTATTTTTATACTATTTTAACAAATTAAAATATTTTAACAAATAAAAATCATCATTTTTTCGTTAATTGATGATTTTTATTTAAAATAATAAAACCGAAGCACGAAATGATGCGCTTCGGTTGACCAAATATGCCCTTAACAGCTCTATTCCCATTCTTTCATAACTATCATATGCATTCTCTAAACTCTTTGTTTCTCATAATTTATTTTTTAAACAGTTTACTTAACGAACCAAAATCCGCCGGCATATTATTGTTAATGATTGCTTTTACAATTTGATCCTCTTGCTCTTTTGGCACTTCACGTCCTGCCATAAGAGCAACTTGATGAATCAATTGGCGAAGCACTGTCTCATCACGTAAGTTCGCATTTTGAACAGACGACGCTAATTTAAAAATATCTTCTTTGTTCACTTTCGCTTCTTTTTCAATGTTATTAAAAATGTTGTTATCCATTCTTTTCACCCTCTCCTCAAGTTACTCTTCATCCTATGCATAAATGAAGAATTGGTGAAAAGACCCAGAAAACAAAAAAACGGTAGAAGCACAAAATGTACTTCTACCGTTTTTTTCATAACAAATCAGGTATCGCTTCAACTTCATGTTTTCGAACACGTCCCATCAATGAGCCTACTGTATCTTTTACATTTTTCTCATTGAACAACACGTCATATAAAGCGGCTGTAATTGGCATCTCAACTTCCATTTTCTCTGCCAATTCATGAGCAGCTTTCGTTGTTCTTACACCTTCAACAACCATACCCATGCTTTCTAATACTTCTTCTAAAGAATGTCCTTTTCCAAGCATATTTCCCGCACGCCAATTTCGACTATGCACACTTGTACAAGTTACAATTAAGTCCCCCATACCAGTTAGGCCGGCAAATGTCAGTGGATTTCCGCCCATCTTTCTTCCTAAACGAGCAATTTCCGTTAAACCACGTGTCATTAATGCCGCTTTCGCATTATCTCCTAATCCAAGTCCATCCGTTATCCCCGCAGCTAGTGCAATAATATTTTTTAAAGCACCACCAAGTTCCACTCCAACGATATCCGGATTTGTGTATACACGAAAGTAACTATTCATAAATAAATCTTGTACTCCCTCAGCCGCTTCCATACGCTTTGCTGCAGACGTAACAGTTGTCGCTTGACGCAATCCAACTTCTTCAGCGTGGCTCGGCCCAGATAGTACAACAACATCCTTAATCAAGCTCTCTGGAATTTCTTCCTCAATCATTTCAGAAATACGTTTTGACGTACCTGGTTCTATTCCTTTACTTGCATGAATCCAAGTAATTGGCTCTGTAACAATTTCTTTCATCTCTTGCAATACGTCTCGGTACGCTTTCGTCGGTACTACTAGCAGTACTGTATTTACATCAACTAATGCTTCTTCTAAAGAAGAGTAGGCTACGATTGTGCTTGGCAATGTAATCCCTGGAAGATATCTACTGTTCTCATGCTTCATATTAATTTCATTCATGAGTTCAGGACGGTTTCCCCAAATACGTACATCATGCCCATTGTCAGCTAATACCATCGCTAACGCTGTTCCCCAGCTACCTGCTCCTATTACTGTGATTTTTGTCATAAAATCACATCCTCTCCATTAGTCTCTTGCTCTAGCGATAATGTGAATCGGCGTTCCTACAAAACCGAACGCTTCACGTAAACGGTTCTTTAAGAAGCGCTCATATGAAAAGTGCATTAATTCTGTATCGTTTACAAATATAACAAATGTTGGTGGTTTTACCGCAACCTGTGTCGCATAGAAGATTTTCAGACGGCTACCATTATGAGTCGGCGTTGGATTCATCGCTACCGCATCCATAATTACATCATTTAATACGTTCGTTTGTACGCGGATGCTATGGCTTTCATTTACTTCATTAATAACTGGTAATAATGTTTGTGTACGTTTTTTCGTTTTCGCAGATAAGAATACGATCGGCGCATACTCTAAAAATTGGAAATGAGCGCGAATGTTTTCTTCAAATGCTTTCATTGTTTTTTCATCTTTTTTCACTGCATCCCATTTGTTTACGACGATAATAACAGCACGTCCTGAATCATGAGCATATCCAGCGATTTTTTTATCCTGTTCAATAATTCCTTCTTCTCCGTCTAAAACGACTAAAACAACGTCAGAACGTTCAATCGCTCTAAGTGCACGAAGTACACTATATTTTTCTGTGCTTTCGTATACCTTCCCTTTTTTACGCATACCAGCTGTATCGATGATTACATAATCTTGACCATCTTTACTATATGGTGTATCAACAGCATCACGTGTCGTTCCCGCTATATTACTTACAATTACACGTTCTTGACCAAGAAGTGCATTTACAAGTGATGATTTCCCTACGTTTGGACGTCCAATTAAAGAGAAACGGATTGTTTCATCGTCATACGCTTCTTCTTCAATCTTTGGAAAATGATTTGCAGCTTCATCTAACAAATCACCAAGTCCTAAACCGTGTGTACCTGAAATCGGGAATGGCTCGCCAAATCCTAATGCATAAAAATCATAAATATCACTACGCATGTCTGGATTATCAACCTTATTTACCGCAAGTACAATTGGTTTTTTAGAACGGTATAAAATTTTAGCAACTTCTTCATCTGCTGCAGTTACACCATCGCGACCATTCGTCATAAAAATGATAACATCTGCTTCATCAATCGCTACTTCCGCCTGTTGACGAATTTGTGTCAAGAACGGCTCGTCTCCAATATCAATTCCACCTGTATCAATAATGTTAAACTCATGATTTAACCATTCTCCCGCACTATAAATACGGTCTCGCGTTATACCTGGTATATCTTCTACGATTGAAACTCTTTCTCCAACAATTCTATTGAAAATAGTAGATTTCCCTACGTTCGGGCGGCCTACTATTGCTATTACTGGTTTCGGCATATACTTTCATCCTTTCAACTTGCTTCTGTTTATTATGTAAAAAACCCTTCTTTGTGCAAGAAGGGATTTGCATTCCAGAATAATTCTCAACGTATCAAAACACCTCACATTATACCACACGTTGCTAATGTTTCACAATAATATATACATTCTCTTGTAAGCGATGAGCAATACCATCTAAAATGGCTTCTAAATTATTTGCAACAAATTCCATTTCCTCTGTCGATTCACAAACAAATAAAGGAGCCCCCCCTGCAAACTTTTCGGGTGTGGTTGTAATGACTGCGAGAATAACACTTTCTAACATCATCTCTTATCTCCCCTTCCTTTCGGAGCTTCTGATGACATATGAACAGCACTCTCTAATGTTGGGACATTTCCAATTACCCCTATCGCTTTCTCTGCATCTTGATCTTGCGGAAGAACAAAAATCCCAACTCTCCCATCCTCTAAATCACGCTTCGCTAACGGTACAAGTGCCGGCGTTCCAGAATCTCTATATATTCCTAAAGCAACCGAAACATCATGTAAAATAGCTTGCCGTTGTCCTAAGTTTGAGATTGTAACCATCGCATCTATCGATTTCGGTTTTAAAATAAATCCCATTCCATATTTCATAATTTCTTCTTGCCTTGCTGGCAATCCAATATTCATAATGTAAATATTATCAATATAAAGTCCCGCTCCTTCAAAACGAAGTGGAACGTGCTCTATTTCTACAAGGTCATGAAGTCTTTTACCTGACATTAATTTTTTCGAAATAGAAAAACTTACTATACCAGTAATTACCCCGGCAATCCATGAATGGAATCCTATATACGCAAACGTTGTTACAAACGACGTTAACATCGCCAAATAGTTACGACTTTCAAATACTAATGCAATTCCTTCAATGTATGTATTGCCACGTGGTACGAGCTCGTATCCATCTAATTGTTGAAGCGTATTTCTTTCCATATTGCGCACATCACGAAATTGCGTCGCTGCTAACGTAAGAAATGTAATTGCAGAGAAATCCTTTTTCAAAACAGACGGAATCGCAATTGCTCCTAAGGCAGCCGCAATTAATCCCATCGCGATATGAATAATTTTCCCGTGGAGCCTCGTCGGATATTGCCTCGTATCGGTACGAAGCATTAACAACCTAGTTATTGTACCTGCAATTACGCCACATAAAATAGCTGGTGTATATTCAGTCATGTATCACCCTCGCCTTTCTTTTACGTGTTTTCCTCTTAAATTGTTCCATATATACTGATGCTTTTGTAATCCAAAGTAAAATCGCCATAAATAAAGTGGAAACAGCAGCAACATCTAAAAAAGCTAAACTGCCATATTCATAAGGAAAATGTAATTTACGAAAAATAAGCGTCACCAACAATTCCCCTTGTAACATCCCTATATATAAGGAGCATAATCGTAATATGCGATCCCCGTGCAATAAAACCGATGCATACACAAGTGCACCACTTAACAGCAACAACCTATCAACCACAATCCAAATTGGATCATATACTTCTAACAAATGAAAGCTTGTATATAACATTGCAATAATAAGTGCCGAAAGTAAGGTATATAATTTTTTCCAAATAGAATATAACGTGATGCCTACAAAAGAAATAATACAAAGCAAAAGGGCATTTACCGATATGGTGAAAGAAGCAATCGTCACATTTAACGGAGAACAAATAATAAAAATTAATATACAAGCACTTATCTTCCAACGAATAGATTCTTTTTTCATAAAAAAGGTCACGACAATCCACCCTATCCAAGCAACAAAATAAAAAGTACTCCCATCCATCACTTCACCTCCTATGTTTTCCATTATGGGAACTTTTTATGAAAGTTAATCCTCCTTTTCTTTGTGCATAGTTTTTCCCATAACAGCAAAACTTTTAATAAGGAGGTGTAACTCACAATGGGTAAAGATCGCCAAGAACGAAAGCTAAGAGAATCACGCCGCGTTGAATCTGATCGCGACCAATCACTTCAATATCCCGGTGCAACAAGTCTTGATACACCGGAGCAAGCTCGAAAGCAGAATCAGCATTAAATAAAGCGAAACTTCAGTGAGTGGGATCCATCCCCACTGATTATTAGCCCACACCAATCGGGCTTTTACGGACAGCTCGACTCCGCCGAATTTTGAGGTAGGGCCTACTGCCCTCAAATAGGCAATACAAAAAGACGGTTTCGATAATGTACGAAACCGTCTTTTTACACAATTATTTTATTTCTACTCATAATATAATTCTTTTATTTTCGCATTATAAACCCTGTCACTTAACGAGGCATCAATCGTAACTATACCTGTTGGTTTTTTTAGAATATGTAATAACATACTACGTATGAAGAGAAGGATTTTTACTCTTTACCTCTACACGTACATAATCCGTCTCTCCTATTTCATTTAACTTTCGCTCAACCTCTTTTTTCACGCCTACAATATCTTCTTTTTCTTCTTTAATTCCCCTACTCACAATGATATTTCCTTGATCAGAAAGTAATACTACTTCAGCATTACTTAAACTCACTTCATTTAGTATATTGAAATAATAAATCACATACGAATCTTCCGATGGATTTTTGTCTTCTCCTAATTCCCTTGGCAAAATTAGTGTTTCTATTCCACTTCCTGTATTTACCATTGGATTCCTATACAATTTATTCCCGACTGCGATTGCAATATTCACAGTTTTAATTGTTAATTGTGCTGTTGTTGAACTAGAACCCCCTTCTCTTACATTTGAAGTTAATGCAATTTCAACCTTTTTATTATATCCAGAAATCGCTGTATCTTCTCTTATATTTCGTGCATGGATATTAACATCTTCACTATTATATGTAATGCGTCCTATCGTATTTTTACTATTTGAGGATACATTATCTCCTTTTTATTAACGTCCTCATCCCCTAAATTACCGTAAATTTTTTCTTGCTTCTTTTGACCCTTAAATAGTAATCTCTTATCTTGTTTTATCGCTAACCAGCTATATTGAAAAGTTTGCACACGTTCTGCTTACGAAAATAAAACGCAAAAAAATCAACCGGACGGTTGATTTTTTATCGCCTACTATAATGTGCAGTGTCAATCCCTCGCTGTGCTAACCAATGATACGTTTCGCCTTTTACAACAAGAGGTACAGATTGTAACTTTTCTATCGTCTTCACGCCAAGAGCTGTCATAATAAATTTTAAATCTGTATGTAAAAGGTCGATTTCATCCACTAACTTCTCAACACCATCTTGCATTAAAATACGTAAAAAGTATCCAGCAAACGCAGTTGTATTCGCCCCTAATGCGATTGCCTTCGCCACATCAAGTGCCGTTTGTATACCCCCAGATGCAATAAAAGAGAGGTTATTATTTGTAGAGGTTGCTTCAATAATCGAGGTAGCTGTTTGTATGCCCCAGTTATTAAAATAAGAAAGCATTCGCTGTCTTCTTTCATTTTCAACAGCAGCAAAATTCGTACCACCTTGTCCGCCAATATCAATTGCTGTTATACCTATACTCGCTAACTGTTGTACTGTTTCCTTACTCATTCCAAATCCCACTTCTTTTACAATGACAGGAACTTTACTGTTTAAAACAATTTGTTCAATTCGCCGAAGTACACCAGTAAAATCACGGTCTCCTTCTGGCATCGTTAACTCTTGTATGACATTTAAATGAATTTGCAATGCATTTGCTCCAATCATATCAACGACACGCTCTGCCTGTTCGACAGTTGCCTCACTCCCCAAATTAGCAAAGAAAATACCATTTGGGTTTACCTTTCTGACAATCTTATAAGAAGCCGCCTCGCTTTCATTTTTTAAAGCTGCCATTTGCGACCCTACAGCCATAGCAAGGTTATGATGTTTCGCTACATATGCTAATTGCTCATTAATATGTAATGTTTGCTCTCCTCCACCACCAGTCATCGCATTGATAAAAATCGGCGAACTTAGTGAAAGTTCGCCGATTTTTGTTTCACATGTTACAGTATCATAACTTGAATTTGGCAAGCTTTGATGCACAAAATCAATATCATGAAAGCCATGCGTACGAGACTGACCAGTAGAAAGAGCATATTCAATATGATCTAATTTACGTTTTGCCCTTACCACTTGTACCCCTCTTTATTTCTTTAATTTTTTCAGTTGTTCACCAATAATATCACTTAACTGGAAAGTAGCAGAATCAGCATTTGGCTCATATTGGCTATAATCTTCTGTTACATTATTTTCTTCAAGCGTTTCTTTTATGCTTAAAGAAATACGTTTTTCTGCTACATGGACTTCAAGTACTTTCACTTTTACTTCTTGTCCCATTTCCAATACTTCATTTGGGTTTTTCACGTGACGATTTGCAATTTGAGATACATGCACAAGCCCTTCAACACCAGGTAAAATTTCAACAAATGCACCGAATGTAACAAGGCGTTTTACTACTCCCTCACGAATATCTCCAGCCTTTATTTCGCCAGCAACATTTTCCCAAGGTCCCGGCTGAGCTGCTTTAATTGATAAAGAAATACGTTGCGTATCAGCATCAACAGATAACACTTTTACCTTTACCTTTTGACCTTGCTCTAATACCTCAGAAGGTTGCTCTACACGTTCGTGTGAAATTTGTGAAATGTGAACTAAACCGTCCACACCACCAACGTTAACGAAAGCACCAAAATCCGTTAATCGTTGTACTGTTCCTTCGACAATATCCCCTTCTTTTAACGAAGAGATTGCTTCTTTTTTCTTAGAATCTAGTTCTAGTTCTACTACCGCTTTATGTGAAAGAATAACACGATTTTTTTCACGGTCTAATTCAACAATTTTCACCGCTAATGTTTTTCCTTTATAGTCAGCAAAGTCTTCTACATAATGTACCTCTACAAGTGAAGCTGGGATAAAACCACGAACACCAAGGTCCACAACTAACCCACCATTCACGATATCTTTTACAATAACATCAAATACATGACCAGAATTAAATTTTTCTTGTAATTCTACCCACGCTTTTTCTGCGTCAACAGCTCTCTTAGATAAAACAAGATCATCATCTTCTAATTTAATAATTTTCAATTCAAGTGTTTGATCTAATTCTACAACATCGCTTGCTTTTTCAATATGAACGTTAGCTAATTCACTAATTGGAATTACGCCATCTGTTTTGTATCCAACATTTACAAGCACTTGTTTCTCTTCAACTTTCGTTACAGAACCTGTAACAACGTCACCAACTTGTAATTCTTTTGAATTCATAACTTCTTCATTCATTTTCTCTACCATGGAAATACCTCCCTACAGAATTGACAAAGCATTTTTATGTATATACGAAATGAAAACAAATGTTTTCATTTGCATGTTTAAGAATTTATCATCACATATTCTGTTTCAATATAGTTCACAAGAAACTATATTAAACCTATATAAATAGTATACAGCAAAATCATCTTGAAGAAAGTATGATTTGAAATATAATAGCGAATATATTCTGACAGTTTTTCCCCTCTGTAACTAACTTCTTACAAATTAGCCCATTTGTCAAGAAAAGAGACTCATAATTCACTTATCCTTTACATTTCAAAAAAAAAAAAAAGAAAGAGGACAGTCCTCTTTCTTTATTTCGCAAATACTCCTGAAACAATACCCATAATTTTTTGGACAACTTCTTCAATTGATAAAGAAGTTGTATCTAATTCCAATGCATCATCAGCTTTTTTCAAAGGAGAAACTTCGCGTTCTGAATCTAATTTATCACGCCTAGCAATTTCTTCTTTTAACTGCTCTAAATTAGAATCGAAACCTTTATTCATATTTTCTAAATGTCTTCTTTCCGCTCTTTCTTCTACAGAAGCAAGCATAAAGATTTTCACTTCAGCATCTGGTAGTACATGTGTACCAATATCACGGCCATCCATTACTACGCCGCCTTTTTTAGCTAATCCTTGTTGACGACGTACCATTTCTTCACGAACAAGACGATGCTTTGCTACAATAGATACGCGATTCGTCACATCTGGCGTACGAATCACTTCAGAAACATCTTGTCCATTTAAAAATACAAGTTGTGTATTTTCCCCTTGCTGAAATTCAATATTTACATTTTTTACAACTTCCATTAACTTTTCTTCATTTTCAATATCCACTTTTTGTTCAAGGGCTGCATATGTAATAGTACGATACATTGCGCCTGTATCAATGTAAACATATGAAAGTTTTTTTGCAACAACTTTTGCAACTGTACTTTTCCCAGCAGCCGCTGGACCATCTATAGCAATCGAAATTCGTTTATCCATTGTAACACCTCATTTTTCACTTATAAAACAAAACGAAAAGCAGGTATTCTCCCCCTGCTTCTTCTCATTTGCCTCACGTCATTAAATCCTCAATAATTGTAGCATAATCCATCATAGAAGAAAATGAAAACTACTTATTCACCTGTAAGATTTCCGCCTTATTTTTCGTGACGACACCTTCGTAATAAACAATTTTCGATAAATATTTCACTGAAGATTTATGTATAAAAAACAGTTGGACGACAGAAAGACAAATAAATTGAATCAGTAATATACGAATTATAATTTCCTCCACTTTTTTCAAAAAAACTCACTCCTTCCCTCTCTAACTTACACATCTACCCTCATAAATTTCCACAAACAAAACCTAACCTAATAACCACTTACCGAGCACACTTAAAGTAATTTATTTTATTGTCATTTTCTAAGCATACTTTTATACATTTTCATTGTCGAATTTACTCAAAACATGTTATGTTCTAAATGTATGTTTCAACTTGAAAGGGGTATAAGCATTGAAAAGAATCCTAGTTTTACACACAGGTGGAACAATTGCAATGGAGGAAGATAAAGAAACTGGGGTCGTACAACCAGGTGAAAAGAATCCTCTTTTAAAATTTATTCCTGATTTAGAAGTCGATGTTGATTTAATTGTCGAAGATGTGTTCCATCTTCCATCTCCTCACATGACTCCTAGCGAAATGCTACAATTACAAGTCATCATTGACGAAAGAGTAAAACAAGACAATATTCACGGCGTAGTCATTACGCATGGTACCGATACATTAGAAGAGACAGCTTATTTTCTTGATTTAACAGTTCAAGCAACTATCCCAATCGTTGTGACAGGTGCAATGCGTTCTAGTAATGAATTAGGTGCCGATGGTCTATATAATTTCTTATCAGCTGTAAAAGTGGCTAGTAGTAATGAAGCTGCTGAAAAAGGCGTTCTAGTCGTATTAAACGACGAAATACATTGTGCTACAAATGTAACAAAAACGCACACAAGTAATGTCGCGACATTCCAAAGTCCACAGTACGGACCAATCGGCATGGTAACAAAACGTGGTGTTGTTTTCCATCATGCTTTAGTGCATCACGAAACATGCACAGTACGACAGATTTCTAAAAACGTTGTCGTTCTAAAAGCATACGCAGGTATGGATGATACATTATTATCAGCAATCGAAACACTACCAGTAGACGGAATTGTTATTGAAGCACTTGGACAAGGTAATTTACCTCCAAGAACACTTCCTAGTCTAGGGCGATTAATAGAAAAAGGCATTCCAATTGTATTAGTTTCACGCTGCTTTAACGGTATCGTTCAAGACGTATACTCTTATGAAGGTGGCGGAAAACAACTAAAAGATATGGGCATTGTTTTCACCTACGGTTTAAACGCTCAAAAGGCGCGAATTAAATTACTAGTCGCACTAGAAAACACAAACTCTCACGAAACAATCCAACATATGTTTATGCACGATTAAAAAAGAAGCTGTCGAAGATTTCGACAGCTTCCTTTTATTCTTCTCTTGATGCAATGGTTTGCGCAATCGCATCTCCATGGAATCTACCGTTTTCGATAAATATTTCATTTGCGTTATTCCCCGCAGCAATTACACCTGCAATAAAAATATTTTCAGCGTTTGTTTCCATACTACCCTCTGTATAAATCGGGCGCCCTGTTTCTTCATCAATCCGAACTCCCATTTTGGTTAAGAAGCTGTGGTCTGGATGGTAACCCGTCATAGCAAATACAAAATCGTTTTGAATTGTATTTGCCTCACCATCTACTGTATACGTCAACGTATGCTCAGTAATTTCTTTTACATGCGCATGGAAATGCATTTGAATTGTCCCATTTCGTACTAACGCCTCAAATTCCGGCAAAATCCACGGCTTAATACTTGGCGAGTATTCCCCACCACGGTACAGAACTGTTACACGTGCACCCGATTTAACAAGCTCTAACGCCGCATCTATACTTGAATTTTTACCACCTATTACAACGACATCTCGATCAAAATAAGGATGTCCTTCTTTGAAATAATGAGCTACTTTCTCAAGTTTCTCACCAGGTACATTCATATAATTCGGATTATCATAATATCCAGTTGCGACAACAATGTATTTCGCAACATATATTTCTTTGTTTCCGTCACGCTTCGTCGTTTCAACTTTAAAAACATCACCATCTTTTTGAACTTGTTCCACTCGTTCAAATGCATTTACACGTATAGATTTACGCTTTACTACTTCACGATAATACGCAAGCGCTTGATTACGAAATGGCTTACGATTTTCTGTAATAAAAGCAACTTCACCAATTTCTAATTTTTCACTAGAGGAGAAAAATGTTTGATGAGTTGGATAATTATAAATTGCATTTACAATGTTTCCTTTTTCGATTACTAACGGATTTAACCCCACTTTTTGCAACGAAATCGCCGCTGCTAATCCACATGGACCGCCTCCGATAATAATAACTGTTTCTTTTTGCATACTCGGTTCACTCCTAGTCTTCTAACTCTGCTCTATTTATATAAACAAGAAAAAACCTACTTACAGCAGTAGGCACCTATCTTTATTGTATTCATTTTTCATATATTTGTCATCTAAACGAAACATACATCCGATAGACATCTGCTAAAAACTGCTGAAATTTAATTCCTTGTTGCCCTAATACATTTTCAGGATCGATTTTCCGAGTAGGATCCAACATTTTGTGTGACACAATAGCCTTTTTAGGATTCAAACCGAAATTTTGACATAAATAAGCGTGATACCACGTAAAACGAGTATACGCCTCCCAAAAGTTTACGTCGCCACCATAGCAAAGTTCCACCCCAATTGCAGCCTTATTCGCATCATAACCGAATAACTCATTATCCGTTGGCACATTGTATCGAACATGGTACGCAACTTCATTTATAGGGACAATTTCTAATATTGTTTTATCATCAATAAATGTATGCGCTGAAGCTTTCGGTTGTATTTCATTAAAGTAATCCCGATTTCCTATCGCATTGCTACCAGGGTTCCCCGTGTCATGACTTACAATAAATCTTACTTTTGAAAGAGGGATTCCTGGTCGTGAATTTCCATACCCAATATAGTTACGCTCTATAGGGAACATCGCCATTACTACCAACTCCCGCTCTAAAAAATTACCTTACTTCCTTATATATGTATTCGGTGGCAATGTCCTTATGGCATATTTCTTATGCGAAGAGAACATCGAAAATATTTGATGTGAATACCATAAATAATACAATACTTACAGCCACTCCGTAAAAACCGTAAAACCAAACACAATCTTCTTTCGTATCTAAACCGAAAAACTTATTTACTGATTGTAATAATGATCCACGCTTACTATGATTATTTCGTAAAACTTCCACTCGTTCCACAACATCTGCTGGCATCATAAATCTTTGGTCTACTGTCATTTTCATCATTTATCTCTCCTTAAAATCGTTTCCGTTTGCTTATCTAAGGAAAGTATAGCACGTTTGTTCGTACAGAACAAGTGTTCTTTTCGTTTTTATTTTATTTTTCACCAATCCACGTAATAATTCTAAATAATACAGCGATAATCGGCCCTCCAACAACCAGATGCAATAAACCCTCTCCAAACATTCTAAAAACACTTGTTTTCTGAGTATTTTTAGTTCTTACTAGTTTAGGTTTATCCTTTCTTCCAATCGATCTACTTGATCCATTTTTTCATTGTTCATATCCAACACCTCTAACTAGTAACTTCAACAAAAAACGCGATTCCCTCAAAAGGAAATCACGTTTTCTCAAAACATTATATACTATACCCAACCTCTGAAGCGACTAGCCTCAGCCATTTTACGAACACCAATCATGTATGCAGCCAAGCGCATGTTCACTTTACGAACTTGTGATGTTTCATAAATTGAATCGAATGATTTTACCATTACTTTTTCTAAACGTTGTTCTACTTCTTCCTCAGTCCAGTAGTAACCTTGGTTATTTTGTACCCACTCAAAGTAAGATACCGTAACGCCACCAGCACTTGCTAATACGTCTGGAACAAGTAAGATACCACGATCTGTTAAGATTTTTGTTGCTTCTAATGTAGTTGGACCATTTGCAGCTTCAACTACAATTTTCGCTTTAATCTTATCAGCATTTTCTTCTGTAATTTGGTTCTCAATTGCAGCTGGAACTAAAATGTCGCAATCAAGTTCTAACAGTTCTGTATTTGAAATTGTATTATTAAATAGTTTTGTTACAGTACCGAAGCTATCGCGACGATCTAGTAAGTAGTCAATATCTAATCCATTCGGATCATGTAGTGCACCGTAAGCATCTGAAATTGCAATTACTTTCGCGCCTGCATCATGCATAAATTTAGCTAAGAAGCTTCCCGCATTACCAAATCCTTGAACAACAACGCGTGCACCTTTAATATCAATGTCACGTTTTTTCGCAGCTTCACGAATACAAATTGTTACACCTTTTGCAGTCGCTGTTTCACGTCCGTGTGATCCACCTAATACAAGTGGTTTACCTGTAATAAATCCTGGTGAATTAAATTCATCGATACGGCTATACTCATCCATCATCCATGCCATAATTTGTGAGTTTGTAAATACATCTGGAGCTGGAATATCTTTTGTCGGACCAACAATTTGGCTAATTGCTCGTACATAACCGCGGCTTAATCTTTCTAATTCACGGAAAGACATCTCACGTGGGTCACAAATGATTCCACCTTTACCTCCACCATATGGTAAATCAACAATACCACATTTTAAACTCATCCAAATAGAAAGTGCTTTCACTTCATTTTCTGTTACGTTTGGATGGAAGCGAATTCCACCTTTCGTTGGACCAACAGCATCATTATGTTGTGCACGATATCCTGTAAATATTTTAACAGTGCCGTCATCCATACGAACTGGAATTTTCACTGTCATCATACGAATTGGTTCTTTCAATAATTCATATACTTCGTTTGGATAACCCAATTTTTCTAATGCTTCATTAATTACAATTTGTGTTGAATTTAACAATTCAAAATGTTGTTCCCCTTGTTGTTGTGTTTTCGTTTGAGTTCCCTTTTCGGCTACCATAGTAAGTAAACCCCCTGTAATTTCACTTGTTTAGTAAACCTTCATTGCCTAGTATACACCGTTAAATTTGGAATGCAATAGAAAACGCTAACAAATATATACAAACTATTTTAAGTTGCAAGCGTTTTCACTATTATTATAGTCCTTTTATTGCTTTTAGAAAAGTAAAACACTTAAATATTTAAATATTTTTTATTTTCATCAAAATACATTCGATAAAACAATTATTTCATCAAGAAATACTGATTTAATTTTTAAATATAGGTCGGCTAGTCTTGTTGCCTACACTGCGCTTTATAGATTTTAGATTTTCCAATCTTCAGCTGAATAAAAATAAAACCTCAAGCTACGTTACATTAGCTGAGGTTTTGTTTTTTCACAAAGTAATTGTATATTTGTTCAATTGCTTGAGAATCCATTAATTCTTTACCATATTCCATTATACGGTAAATTGTTGCTGTTGACGGATTACCGTACTCCGCTAAAATAGCTATAAAATCCGCCTTCAATAATTGAAATTGCTCTTCTTCTTCTATCCAAAGATAAAAACGATCATCCCACGTATACAACTTCCCATCAGTTACACCAAGGTTATATAAGCGATTTGACAAATTGATTACATCATCTAATGTAGCAAACTCGTAAAGTATATGTTCACTTTCATCAAGAGTCACTTGCATTTCAATAAACTCGTCACGGAACTCATCTTCTGTATCCACTTCGTGATTTTCTTTTGTTACAATTACAACCATACCTTGAGCTTGTAGAGAAAATACTTCAACAGCAATCGGTCCATCCGCTTCAAACCCTAATTCTTTATTCGCTTCTTGCATCATATCACGGAATAGTTGCTGTACTTTCGGTGCATTTCTCCACAAATCTTCTTTCGTTAATCCTCGTTCAGATAAATCATCAAATGTTAGGAAAATTTTGATCTTATTATAATTTAAACGTTCCAGTCTCATCTCATACCCTCCCTACGTAACCATTGCATCTAATTTTTATTATATGAAATAGAAAATAGATGGTTCTTTTCGAATGACTATTCTGACATTTTTAACCATCCATCCCATTCTTCTTTCGTGTTACCAATTAGGATATTTTGAAGATTTAATTGATCTCCAATGCCTTTTCTTCCTATAAAACCACCAGAGAGGTTTTCATTTTTTTCTTGCAACAAGTCAATAAATTTTACTGCCTCTTCAAGTTCTCGTTCATCATCAAAAGATATAAACAAATATTTAGGTTGTAATTGTTCAATAGCTAGTAAAATACCTTCTTCATCTAAACTTGTCCCCATATACATGGCTTGATATCCTTTTAGTCGTAAATACGTCGCGAAAATAAATCCTTTTAATATATTATTTTCTAAAACGAAAACTTTGTTAACGGAAGAATACACTGACGCATTATGATAGATCATTCCTAGACGTGTTTGTAAGAATGATACAACATATTTGAATTGTGACATTGTAATCTCATTATTATTTTTTAAAGTTAACAACTTGTTTGCCACTTGAAGAATGATGCTTGTAACAACCTTTTCCGTTGAATATATACTAAAAACCTCGTTTAATAATGCAGAAGTTGTAATTTCATCAAATTTTAACAAAGCTTGTAGTATATCGTCCACTAAAACAACTTCTGTATCTGTAATTTTTTCTTTTTGAATGTTGTTCTGCAACCGATTCCCTTCTAATAACTGAACTGCTTGTCCAATCATCATCCCCTCAGAAACTTTATTCATTAACCATTTCAAAATATGAATATGCTCTTCGGTATATAAACGATGCCCCGCACGATTTCTCTTTGGGGCAATAATATTATAGCGTCTTTCCCATGCGCGAAGTGTACTCGGTTGAATTCCGAGTATATTCGAAACAGCTTTTATATTATATTTCCCATTTAAAGCCGGCATTATTTCCCTCCACATAACGTAATGATATGTGTTTGGGAAGGTGCCCGAAAACGAAGAGGGAATAATGTTGTTCCATACCCATTACTAACAAAGAGAGTCGTATTAGAATGCTTATATACGCCACCCTTTAAATACTTTTCAGATGGAAACAACCGAATCTGACCTCCATGTGTATGTCCACTTAATACGAGCGAAATTTGTTCTTTACCAGACATTTTCTTTATTATATCTGGGTTGTGACTAATTAAAATGCGAAAACCTTCTTCTTTACAATCAGACAACGCTAAATCTAAACGATCTCGTTCTAATCCAACATCATCGATACCGAGTAAGCAAATTTTCTCTCCTAATTCAGACTCAAATACAAATCTTGTATTATCTAATACCTTCACATTATTTTCTATTAATAAAGCATCTAATTCGTGATATTCAATTTCATAATCATTATTTCCCCATACAAAATATACAGGGGCTATTTCTCTTAACTTTTGAATATTTAAAGAGATTTGCGATAAAGGTACTCCTTTTTCAGCTAAATCGCCGCCAATAATTACGATATCTGCTTTTCCTTTCACTCGTTCAATTAGCGAGCTAGAAATGATCCTTCTATGAATATCCGAAATAAAAAAAACATTAACTTTTTGAAAACTTTCCGGAAATTCTTCGAATACTAAAGTATGTTCCAACACTGTATTACGCATCGCTTCTTTATACATTCCAAGAAGACATACAAAACCAATGCATATGAGAGTACATAATAATATAATCCATGACATATATTTTTTACTCTCCCTCCTCGTAAAGTATAGTCCTTAATTTTATGTGCAGCTATATCACTCATTTAGCTAGCTCTCATACTTCGTGGACTTATCTTTTATAGGAATTTTCAATTCTTGTCCTACTTTCACTTCGTCTTCTTGTAAATCATTATATTTTTTTATTATTTCTATCCCATTTTCATCTGAGAAATATTGCTTCGCTATACTTTCTAAAGTTTCTCCATCTTTCACAACATGAGTTGCTACTTTCTCAGACTGCTTCTTTGATTCAGTCTTAGCTGAATCAAAGAAAATTACTTCAAACGCACTTTTCTCAGCATTATTACTATCACTTTTTACCTGTATATACTTATCCGTATACCATAGGATACTAATAGGTAACAATATGAATAAAAATGTTAACACTCGGACAAAAATGTGATTCATTTTAAACTTTGGTTTTTTCTCTTTATTTCTATGAATTTCACTACGCGGCGGTAAACCTTCATCTTCTTCCACTCGCTCAACTTCTAACTCCTCTTCAAAATCAGGAATTCGTTTTCTCATGTTGTTCACCACCACCTTCCATTTATTTTCTTAATTGGAGTCCCATTATAAAATCAACAAGAAAGTGTGCAAAGATCGTTATAAATAAATTTCCTGTCCACTCGAATACATAACCAAAAACAAAACTAATAAAGCAGACGAAACAAAACAAAAAAGGCTTCGTTATATACCGAATATGTAACACAGCAAAAATTAAACTCGCTATTACAATTCCGAAATGAGTCTGCACTACACCTCTAAATAAAAACTCTTCCGCAAAGCCAATAATAAACGTGATAACGAGTAAATGCATGACTGAAATCTCTTGAAACATTCTATCGTTAATGCCACCATCATCAAACCAAGATTCTGGAAACACTCGCATTGCAACATAATCTAATAACACAATACAAATCGCTAACAAGCCACCTATTACAAGTATAGAAACCGGTTCCCATTTCCACAAACTATAAACTTCTCTTTTATCTTGAAATAATATATATGCTAGTAAACAACCGATACCAATAATGATTAGTTGTGTTATGTAGAGATTCAGTCTTATTTCTCTCGGACTCATATCTTCAACATTATGCCTTTGAATGTTCATCATTCCTCCATCTTCCCTAGGCCGAAAAGCTTTTGTAACTCTGTTTCCCAATTATAGTCGAAAACTGACTGTTGCGCTCGTCTTTTTTTATACTCCGTTTTTGTAATACCACAGTAATCACAACAGTTTTCTATCTCTTTTTCCTTTCTATAACCGAATTGTTGTAATAAATATTCACGTCTACATCCTTGAACTTGTATCCATGACTTCATATTTTCTAGCTCACTATATTTATTACGAAGTCTCACTTCCACTTCCGCTATTAATCTGTGCATTATTTCATCTGACAAGCTCTCTAGCATAAGATTTCGCTGTTGTATGATTCCAAAATGTTCAAGATGATAACGGATAAAACGCCAATATTGTTCATTAAATCTTGCTGCATTATAACAAATTTCTTCTACATCTTCTAATGGTAATACTTTCGTTTGAAACATTCTTTCTTGTAGTAACGAAAATAAAAATTGTATTTGCGATTTACTTGGTAATTCATCTTCAATGATTGAAATTGGCAAATCGTGATCCAATGGACTACATAATAAAATGGCTATACTCAATTCTCCATCTCTTCCCGCTCTTCCAATTTCTTGTAAATAGGAAGCTACATTTGTCGGATATTGAAAATGAATAATATATCTTGTATTCGCCTTATTTACCCCCATCCCAAAAGCACTTGTACATATTACAATTTGCAACTGGTCATTCATAAACTGTTGTTGAATTAACATACGCTCTTCATGTTCCATACCACCATGATAAAAAGCTACACCTGTAATTCCTTTTCCTCTTAAATACTCGGTTAAACGCTCTGTCCAGGCCCTACTTGAACAATAAACAATACCAGGCCCTTGCAAATACATTACATGTTCAAAAAGCGCCTCTTTTTTTTCTTCTATTGTTTCCACAAATTGCACTTCCATCGCAATATTTGGACGATCAATTGAGTACACATGCTCAGCGATATTTTTTAGATTTAAACTTTCCGCTATATCTCGCAGTACATCCTTTGTCGCAGTTGCTGTTAATGCTAGTACTGTCGGAGATCCGATACTTTCAATTACTTTATCCAATTTTTTATAATCTGGCCGAAAATCATAGCCCCATTGTGAAATACAATGCGCTTCATCTACTACAAATAATGAAATATGAATTTTTTTCAATTCTCTTATTAGAAGTTCCGACTGCAACATCTCTGGTGATACAAAAACAAATTTATAAAAAGATAGCTTTTTAATTGCTTCTCTTTTTTCAATTAACGTCCGAAAACTATTCAATGCAATAACTCGATTTTTCACGACATACTTTAATTGCGTAACTTGGTCTTCCATTAAAGATAATAATGGTGATACAACAAGCACCGTACCCTCTTGCAGAAGCCCCGGAAGTTGATAACAAATTGATTTTCCCCTTCCAGTCGGAAGCATTGCTACAACATCTTTTCCTTCCAATAAGTCCGTAATAACTCCTTTTTGCCCCGGACGAAATTCAGAATATCCAAACCACTTATATAAATATTCCTCAAGCTTCATTTATACCCTCCATCCGCGCCAATACAAGACGGACTTCAAAATAAGAGATTTCCTCTCCAACCGCTTGCTTCAACACACGCAATTTACGTGTTTGTAATGCTTCAATTACTTTTGTTACTGTTTCTATTTTTTCTTTTTCCATAAACATCTCAATAGAAAATTCTTTTTCTCGTAAAGCAATTTCTACAAAATGGTCTTCTATCGTGGCAACCTTCAAGTTCCGAATTGTTGCTATTTCTTCTAAAGAGCGTCCTTGTCTCCAAAGATTATATGTTTTTTTCGTTGATAAGCTAAATAAATCAGCTTTCTCATTTGGATAAGATATAATTTCAGCTAATAATGGAAACTCATTTTCTTTATTGCGAACTTCTTGAATAATGAAATGAATTGTACCCCAAAATAAAAAATAAACTCGAAATATATCTTGTTTCGTAATTACCGCTAATTGTTGTAAAGTACACCCAATACGTTCATACCCAGTTAACCGATATGTTACGATTGTCGCCTCTACTGGATTATTTTTTTGTAAAAGTGTATGCATTTCTTTCCATAATCTTTTAGCCAATTCACTTCTCATATATGGTATTCCAGTGAGAAAACGTTTCACCCACATCATTATTTCTGTATCCTGTTGAATTGGAATAAATTTCGTATTCGCCTGTTGTAAATTCGAAATGGTTTGAACGATCAATGATAATCTCTTCCAAAACGTTTCACCTATTTCACCATAGTGTAAACCATTTAAATACGTCGGAAAGGCAAAGTCACCTTCCCATTTGTTTAATTGCATGTTACCAGCAGTCGTTAACACATATGTATTATCATGTATACCTTGAACTAAATCCGTTTGTAACAACTTTGCAACTTCTTGATCATAATCAGCTCTATTTAATGATTTATAAATCCCAAACAAAAAAGAAATTTGAAACATATTCCCATCTTGTAATGTTTGCGATGATCTCTTTCCTTTTAATAAATAATAAATCGAAGAAACGGTTCTTTCACCATTCAATTGTTTTAAACAATATAATAAAGTATATTGTAGCTGCATTACCGCTTCCACCTCTCAGTCTAACTTCATTCCTTTTTCAATACGATTGCACATTAACCGCTATTCATTTAACTTATCATGTTCACACTACATGCTTGTATATATTCTATTGTATCAAACGAAATAACATTTAAGTATTTTGAAAATCTTATGAAATACTTCAAAAATAAGTTGACACTCTAATTGATAAGCATTATCATTATAATTTTATGTTGAAAAGTTTTAAAAACCGTTTTACAATAAGGTTATAATTTTTTGGCGAACTTTTCACATACATATTATCAGGAGGGAAAAAATATGGCAAAATATACAATCGTTGACAAAGATACTTGTATTGCATGCGGTGCTTGTGGTGCTGCTGCACCAGACATTTATGACTATGATGATGAAGGTATTGCATTTGTAACATTAGACGATAACCAAGGTATCGTTGAAATTCCAGATGTATTAATTGAAGATATGATGGATGCATTCGAAGGTTGTCCAACTGACTCAATTAAAGTTGCTGACGAATCATTTGATGGCGACTCTTTAAAATTCGAATAGTCTTTTATTAACTTCAAAAAATCCCCCTCATAAGTATGAGGGGGATTTTTTGCTCTCTTTTTCATTCTCACTAACAAAAAAACCATTAGCAGTTACGCTGCCAATGGTTTAACATTTTTAAGCATTTTTCATTTTTGCAAATACCCATACTTTCAAGCGTGAAAATAATGCTACAAATACAATTGTTACAACAATTCCTTTAATTACATTAAACGGTAATATCGCCGTTACAATAGTTTGTCGCATAATATCACTAGACATAGCTGGTGAATTTAAAAACCAAGTGTACGCTGGTAAAATAATAAAGTAATTTAACACACTCATAATAACTGTCATAGTAATTGTTCCTAGCATTAATCCTGTTGTTAAACTTTTTACTGTGCGATACTTTCGGAATAAGAATGCTGCTGGACCAATAAATAAACATCCTGCTATAAAATTTGCTACTTCTCCTACTGGTACTCCCGTTAAACTTCCTTGAATTCCGTAATGCAAAATATTTTTTATCGCTTCTACAATTACACCTGCAATTGGACTAAAAATTATCGCTGCAATTAAAGCTGGCACATCACTAAAATCAATTTTTAAAAATGGCGGAAGCCCTGGGAATGGAAAATCCAACATCATTAGTAAATATGCAATACTACTTAGCATCGCTACACTCACCATCTGCACTACACTGTTTTTTTGTTTCATCTTTCTCTCTCCTTTTCCATCGATCTTCTCATGGAAAGTGGAAAGGTTCTGCTATGCCTATTTTTTCATAGAACGAAAAAACCCTTTGTGATTTACACAAAGGGAGAATTTTAAGGCACATCAAACAGACGTTCAAATACTTATCTTTTTTGAACGCTTGAACCTCCATCTTCTCCCATCCAGACTATACTGTCGGCTTTGGAATCACACCAAATCCTGCCTTAACGGCTCGCGGGCTTAGAACGACATTATTAACTGTTCATCACCGCCGGTCGGGATTTTCACCCTGCCCCGAAGATAGACCGATATTCTATTTTCCACTTCATTATACAACAACATGATTGTATTGTGAACAAAAAAAGTGTAACTTACTAAAAATAAGTTATTAATTTTATATAATCAGAGAAACGATCACTATATTTTACAATACAACCCATATTTTTTATCCCGCATTAACGGGCAGTAAGACTCCCACCTCGAAATTCGGCAAATGCGAGGAAGTTAGGCGGGAGATCAACTGCCCGTAAAAGCCCGATTGGTGAGGGCTAATAATTAGTGGGGGGTGGAAAAAAACCCCCACTGATTAAAGTTTCACTTTATAATTCGGTATTTCTCTTATGAATCCCCTAGTCATATGTCGTCAAAAGTGATAAGATGTTGAATTGTTAAGATAAGAACATTTTCTGAGTTATGGAGGAAATGTCATGAAGAAAGATAAAAGACACTCTATTCGAGAAGCAATGAAAAAAAACTTAAGAAAAGAATACTTTTATTTGAAAAAAGAATTACTTTTCTACTGTCCAATTGATCTAGGCACATTCTCAAGAGAGACATACTACGCTACTTTTGACCAAGATGGCATAAGTATTTATCAGTATGATAAAAAAACAGAAAGTAAATTAAAATTGTGTGAACGTCATCCATGGAAGAGTTGGAATAAGGTAAAAGTTGATCACTATTTAACAACTTCTCAATTTATTTTCCAAGGTGAGCGAAACTGGATTTTATCCCTTTTCCAAAAAGGAAAAGAAGCTCAAAAAATAATTGAAGAACATACATCTTTACAAACGGAAGTTGTTTCCCGTCCGTTTTCCAAGAAACTTCCTGGTTTCCGTTCTGATACACCATTGAATAAATACATCGGTAGCATTTGTTACACTGCACTTATTGCATTTTTATTAAAATGGATGATTCCATTTCAAGCACCACAAATCGCCCTGTATTCTCTTTCAATTGGCTTTATGCTTCTTGGTTTACTTTGTCTTACAATTGGTCTAATCGAACCAACTATCGTACTATTTCGGACAAAAGAAAAAACAAGAACAAAAGTCTTTTACTTATATAGCTACTTAGCTATTTCTGGATTTATATGTGTCTTTATTTTTTGGTAAAAGAAACCGTCCCAAAAGATCTTTTGGGACGGTTTTTCGTTAGGAATAGGTTGCTCTTATTGTCGTATTTTGTTGTTAAGTCGATATTTCTTGTCGAAATGTCGATATAATAAGAGCTATGTTCGATATATTTCAATTTGCGTCGATATAATTTCATTTACTATCGCAATCTTAAATAAGAAGAAAATAAATCTATTCAAAAGTTATGCTTTTGGGACGTTGCCTTTACTTGACGTATAGTTGTTGGTTCGGATAGATTTGCTCTTGTCGCAATCCATTCCTCACTTTAATTTCCTCAACTGTCATACTAAATTTTCGAGCAATACCAACTAAAGTATCACCTTTTTGTACAATATATAGTGATGATGACACAACTTGATTTTTTTGTTCATTTAAAACAAGCAACGGATTCATCGCATTCCTTTTCTCCATCGTCCATCTCCCTTGATGCACTTCTAGATGTAAATGCGCTCCTCGCGATTCTCCTGTATTCCCTACCTCTCCAATTAGCTCTCCTTTTGAAATGTTATCCCCTTGAACTACATATCTCTTATTTAAATGCGCATAAACAGCCTCATATTCTCCATGTTTAATAAACACAACATTTCCATAACTACTTGAAAAATAAGACTTTGTCACCTTACCATTTTGAATAGCTGCAACAGGCGTTCCAATAGGCGCAGCTATATCAATACCATAGTGTTTCCCATGTCTTGTCCCAAAATAATCACTTATCTGCCCATCAACAGGCCATATCCACTGATTCCCTTCAGCGTAAACATGTAATTGAGATAAAAATAATACACTCAATATCACCACGCCACATTTTAACGCTTTCATATACATCCTCCGTTTTCTAATAACCGTCATACCTTCTCTATTGTGGGATATTACAGAAAAAAGTATACAAAAAAAAGAAAGTGTATTACTCCACTTCCTTCTCTTCTTTATTACGAAAAACAAGTGCACTGCGGTTATATTCCACATCTTTCACTTGTAAACGTGCATTTATTACTCTAGCAAGCGCAAATAAATAATCAGATAACCTATTTACATACTTTAGAACAATTTCATTGGTTTCTCCTTCTTTTTGCAATGACACTATACAACGTTCTGCTCTTCTTATAACTGTACGTGCAATGTGTAGTGCAGCCGATACCTCGCTACCGCCTGGTAAAATAAAACGCTCTAACGGCGGCGCTTCTTCTGTATACGAATCAATTCGTCTCTCTAAATACTCGACCATCTCTATCGTTACTTTATAGGGGATTTTCTTCTCTACTATTGCTAAATCCCCTCCACAATCAAATAGTTCATGTTGAATATTTTCAAGTTCGTTATAAATGTTACGAAAACATTCCTCTTGTAATTTAGACATGGCATATCCGATATGAGAATTCGCCTCATCAATTGTGCCATAAGCTTCTACACGTATATGATCTTTATCCACTCGGCCACCTATGACACTCGTTTCCCCTTTATCACCTGTTTTTGTATAAAGTTTCATTTCATCTCGACACCTCTCTTTTTATTTTAATTCTGATTATTAAAAAAACTCTACCATTCTTTATTTAATTGCACTTACAATAAAATAAAAAAACAGTAAAGCTTTTATTCATGATCAACTTAAAAAAACATATATATCTAAATTATACGATTTGGTAAATATACAGAGAATATAGTTCCTTCTCCAACGACACTTGATACAAAAATCTTCCCGTCATGACCTTGAACAATATTTTTAGCAATCGCAAGCCCGAGTCCTGTTCCAACTTTTTTCCCACGCGTTCTCGCTTTATCAGCTTTATAGAATCGATCGAACAAGAACGGAATATCTTCTTCTGGAATACCAGCACCTGAATCTTGCACTTCGAAAGTAAGGCCACTATTTTTCGTATTAATTACAAGTGTAACATGTCCACCTGCATTTGTATGACGGATTGCATTATCAATTAAATTCGTCAGTACCTGTTCCATACGGTCTGCATCAAACGGATATTGTGCAATTGGACTTTGGAAATCCACTGTTAATTGGACTTCTTTATCCTTTGCAATCCCCTGGAATTTACGGCCAATTTTTTCGACAAATGGATGAATATCTACTTCACCTATATGTAACTCTACATGTCCACTTTCCATACGGGCTAAATCTAATAACTCATTTACAAGTTTACCTAAACGAACAGATTCATCATAAATAATTTGAACAAACTCATTAATTTCTTCTTTCGTTTGCACAATATCATCTAAAATTGCTTCACTATATCCTTGAAGCATTACCATCGGTGTACGAAGTTCATGTGATACATTCGCAATAAAGTCTTGACGCATTTTCTCAAGACGACGCTCCTCCGTCATATCTCGCAATACTGCTACAGCTCCACGAATTTTTGTTTGATTGTAAAGCGGTGTCATAAGAACTACGTAGTTACCTTTTTGCAAATTAATTTCAACAACTTGTTGTTGCTCACTTTCTACAACGAGATGGAATAGTTCAACAAGTTCAGATGGCAGTTTTTTACTTAACTCTACTTCTTTTTCTTCATGCCAAACTTGTAAGAAGTGTTCTGCCGGTGGGTTGATAACAACGACTTCACCTTCTTGATTTAACGTAATAACACCATCTGCCATACTACTCAAAATGCTAGCCAACTGCTCTTTTTCTTGCTGCAGGGCATTCATATTAAACTTCAACTGTTTCCCCATTTGATTTAAAGCAGTTGCAAGCTCACCAATTTCGTCCTGCGACACCATAGGGGCTTTCGTATCAAATTTCCCGCGCGCTACCTCAAATGCAACCTCACGCATTTTACGAAGCGGTGCCGTAATTCGAGTAGATAAGAAAAATGCAAAGAAAGTTGTTAAAATAATCGCAATCCCGGCTGATAAGAAAATAAAATCAGTCGTTCTCTCCATACCTTGTATTGGAACTTGCAATGATTCATATACAAACACCGCACTTTGATTTTTTGACTGTACTGGTTTCCCGACGATCATAATATCATTTTCAGTGTTCTTATTCTTCCTACTATTAGAAGCTTTTCTAATATTATTCTTAATATCCTTTTTATCTGTAAAAACAGCTGCTAATTCTTTATCATTTTTCAAATCATCTATTGTAAGAGTAACTAATCCTTCTTGTTTCGGCGAAGAAGAAATTTCCTTACCATCTTCTACAATGATAATCCTTGAAAGTGGATCAGAAAATTTGTAAGCAATATCCTCAATCGTTTTTACATCGGCACCTTCTTCAATTAATTCCGTTACACTTGTTGCAACTTTCTGAAGCCTAGCTTCACTCATATCAACATAATACGTTCTAAAAAACTGTGAAAGTAAAATAGCAACAAATCCAAGAACAAACGAAACGAGAAGTAATATGGTCATCCATAACTTCCCTACTACACTTCTCCAAAGCATCAGTCGTTCACAACCTCAAACTTGTAACCAACACCCCAAACGGTAACAATCATCTTCGCTGCATCTGGTGATTGTTTACTTAACTTTTCACGTAAACGCTTTACATGCGTATCAACTGTACGTAAATCTCCGAAGAACTCATATTGCCATACTTCTTTTAACAATTGCTCACGGTCAAAAACTTTATCCGGAGCTTTCGCTAAGAATAATAGTAATTCATATTCTTTCGGTGTTAAGTTTACTTCATTACCATCCGCTGTAACGCGGTGCGCATCATTATCAATTGTTAAATGAGGGAACACAGTAACATCTTTCGTCGTTGTATCTTGTGTAAAGAATGTCGTTGGTACAGCGCGGCGTAATACCGCTTTCACACGAAGTACTACTTCACGCGGGCTAAACGGCTTTACAATATAATCATCAGTTCCAACTTCAAATCCTTGTACCCTATTTACTTCCTCACCTTTTGCTGTCAGCATAATAATTGGCGTCGCTTTCTTCTCACGAATCCCTTTACACACTTCGATACCATCTTTACCAGGCATCATAATATCCAATAGGATTAAATCATAATCATTTTGTAACGCCATTTCTAAAGCTGTATCACCATTATCCGCTTCTTCAATTGTGTATTGCTCTCTTTCTAAATACATCTTTAATAAACGACGAATACGATCCTCATCATCTACAATTAAAATTCTTGATTCATTTTCCATTTCTACCCGCTGCGTACTTTTACCACAACGGTTTACACCTACCCTTCTACAATATAATGTTGCACCTATCCTCGTTTAATTAAGCATTTTTTAACGTTCCACTTCCCATATTATGCTTCACAAGAATAATAAAGTTTGTTCATTTTTTTTCCAAAACTATGTATTTTTTTTGAACAGTATATTTGGTCCTCGACATCATTTTACAGAATCAACCGCTACTTTGTCATGTTTTTCTCAAAAAAGAAGAAAATTTGACAAAAATAAAATAGGAAAGTGACATACACTCTCCTATTTTATTTCTCTATGCATATGAATGTAAACCCGCGATAATTAAGTTTACTACAATAAAGTTAAACATAATGATTGCAAAACCAATTACTGCAAGCCAGGCGGATTTTTCTCCATGCCATCCTTTAGATAAACGTAAATGTAATACCGCAGCATAAAAGAGCCAAGTAATAAGCGCCCAAACTTCTTTTGGATCCCAACCCCAAAAGCGCGTCCAAGCGATTTGAGCCCAGATCATTGCAAAGATTAATGCTCCTAATGTAAACACTGGGAATCCTATCGCAATAGAACGATATCCGATTTCATCTAATAAATCACTATTCGTATTCTTTACTAACGGCTGAAGTGCCGCTGACACTCGCTTACGTAAAACAAGTCTTAATACAATATAAAGTAGTGTTCCGACTAACACTGACCAAATAACAGTATTTAATTTTTTCGCATTTACAATTGCTGGAACCTCTACTGTCGGCTCTAATTTATTTTCTGTTATTAACTTCCCTTCATGTGGTCCAACTAAAGCCGGAAGATTATACTTCATCTCAACTTGTTGTTCATTTTTATCAATCCATTGAAACTTTGCTTCGTATTTCATACTAGAGAATACCGTTGTTACTCCAATAAATCCAACTGTACAAACAAGTGTGAAAACTACTGTTTCTAACCAAAATGTGCGCTTACTTCTTGTTGATTGATCTACATTTTTCAGTAAATACATTACGCCTGTAATAAAACTAATTGCTAATATTGCTTGTCCCGCTGCCGCTGTCGTTACGTGAATATGTAGCCAATTACTTTTTAAAGATGGGATAAGGGGTGATATTTCTCTAGGAAACATACTTGCATATGCAATTAATAAAAGCGCGATTGGTAATGCAAATAATCCGATAATACTTACACGATACATAAAATACATAACAATAAAAGCGCCAACAAGCATCATACCGAAGAAGGTACCAAACTCG
The DNA here is from genome assembly GCF_022664195.1 of Bacillus cereus group sp. BfR-BA-01316. Lineage (NCBI taxonomy): Bacteria > Bacillati > Bacillota > Bacilli > Caryophanales > Bacillaceae > Bacillus > Bacillus cereus group sp. BfR-BA-01316. The sequence continues at coordinate 17,946 of NZ_JAKUGX010000023.1, read as the reverse complement.
AAGAAATTACTAACGGGTGCATGTCCTGAAGCAATCCATCTTGTTATAAAATATACCGTTTGGGCTACAAAACCTAAAATCGTTATTGTTATACCTATATTTGCCCACTTGTTACCTTTTTCTTTAATTGCTCCTCCAAAAAATAAAGTTGCAATTAAATATAAGATGAACGCGGCGAACAGAAAATTACTACTTATTTGTACCATATCGTTTCCCCACCTTAACTAATTTTTTTATCATTCATTTTATCGTGTGGTTGTGGAATCGCTGTTCCTTCTAGTACTCTTTCAATATCTTTCTTTAAGCCGAACCAATTTTTATTCGTATGGCCTGCAACCCACCATTCATCATTAACACGTTGTATCCAAATACGTCGATGGTTCCAATACATACCTTGAATCACACCAACCATAAATATAAATCCTCCAATACCGAGAATCCAAAGCGTCAAATCTTTTCTTACTGTAAGAGCTGTTGCATTTTGCATTTCCACACCTGCAAATGACATTTTATATTTATTATTCCCGTCAGGCTCTATGTTTTGCTGAATACCGACGAAACTAACTTCACCATCTGGTGTTTCCGGGGTAAACATTTTAAAGACGAATGCAGGATTATTCGGTAATTTTGTTTTCGTATTCGGCCTTCCATTCTCATCAAAATAAAAATCAGGAAAATAGCTTAATAGTTCTAGAGAATACCCATTTCCTAAATCATATTTTTCTGTAGGATTCGCTAAATCTACTTTAATCGGTCCCCACTTTTGATTATTTTCTTTGTTTTGCAAATGGAAAGACATGCTTTTAAATTCACTTTCTTTGTAATCCACTTGATAAACAGCAAATTGATCAAATTTCAGTGGCTCATTCACTCGAATTTCAGCTTCTTTTACCTTTTCTAATTTTGGTTTTTGACCCGATATATTTTCTCCTACCGCTTTATATAATACAGCATTTGTTTGGAAGTTTTTCGCAATCATTTTATCACCAACACGATCAATTGCTTCATCAAAAACTTCTTTATCCTTACTCTTATCATAAACTTCCTTGATAAACTTTTCGTTTTTCAAATAGTATTGACCATCTGTTCCTGGTATTTCTTTCGTTTCACCGTCACGTAACCAAAGTGCTTCATCTACATACATACTCGGTAAAAAACGTAGCATTGCACCGAATAGAAAGATAATAAGACCAATATGGTTTACATATGGACCCCAACGGGAAAAACGTCCCTTTTCCGCTAAAACGTTCCCGTCTTCCACTTTCACATTATAATTACGTTTCTTTAAATTAATTTGAACTCGTTCTAAGTCACCTTCATGCGGCGTACCAGTCCCGTGCACTCTCTGTCTCTTTAAAAAACTTGGGTGTCTTTTCACCCCCTGTTTTTTTAATGCTTTATAAAGAGGAATCACACGGTCTAAACTACATATAACAAGTGAAATACCAATGGAAGCAATTAAAATCATGTACCACCATGATCCATATAAATTATTAAATCCTAATTGATAGTATAATTGTCCTAAAAATCCATACTCGGTCTTATAATATTCAGCTGGTTCGATTCCTGGAGTTATGTACATTTCTTGGGGAAAGATAGTTCCTATTGCCGATGCAGCTAAAGTTATTACGATTAACCATACGCCTACTTTTACAGAAGAGAAAAAACTCCAAATTTTATCGACTATCGTTTTTGTATGTGTGAGAGATCTCCGAGCACTCCCCTCATATCTCATATCCAATAATTTCATATTTTCATTACTTTCAAATGGTTTCCCACATGCTTCACAAAAAATGGTTCCTATCGGATTAACATGTCCACATTCACATTTAATTTCTTTCAAAGCTCTCACCGCCCCTGTATCTATTATGTACTATTGTATATTCTACTTTCAAGTTACCGCAATACTCAGAATCTTTTAGAGTGAAGGTGCTATACACCAAGCACCTCTTATGTGAAGGCTATCTTTATTATGGAGTAATTTTCTTTAAATAGGCTTCCAGTTGTTCCTTCGTTTGCTCACCTATAATTTGCTCAACTACCTTGCCTTCCTTATCAATTAAAAAGGTTGTTGGTAATGGTCCCACTCCATATGTACCTATGATCTTTTGCCCTTTATCAATTGCAACTGGGAATTTCAAATCATATTGGTTCACAAAGTTCTTCACTGCGATATCCGTTTCATCTGCATCTAAGGCAATAATTTCAACGCCTTTTTCTTTATATTTCGGATATAATTCATTCATATAAGGCATTTCTTTTTCACAAGGTTTACACCAAGTTCCCCAAAAATTTAAAAATACACCTTTTCCCTTTAAATCTTTTAATTCAATATTCTTTCCTTCTAAATCAGTTACAACAAAGTTAGGTGCTTCTTTTCCAATTTGCATTTTCTCTTTATCAGAAAAAAATCCTTGATACAGTGTAAATCCTACAGCACCGCTTAAAATGAGCAGAATGATAACACGAAATAATAATCTGTTTTTTTTCATATTGTCTCTCCTCTCTTCAATGAATAATAAATATATGTATTCTTTACTTCAAATATTTTATTGAACAAATCACCAGCGGATAATTCCACTGGTGAAAGGTTTCACTTTATCGCTTATCTTGGCTTTGTAGAAGCAAGTGCACGTAACTGCTTCACCTCATGCGGTGTCAATTCTCTTGCATCACCAGGTCGCAAACTACCCACTTCTAAAAAGGCATAACGTTCACGTTTTAATTTCATTACTTTACAATCTAACGCTTCAAACATGCGACGTACTTGACGGTTACGTCCTTCATGAATCGTTAATTGTACAATCGCCATCTCTTTACGCTTATCCCAAGAAATAATTTTCACTTGTGCTGGTGCTGTTTTCCCATCTTCTAATGCAACACCTCGTTCTAACATGCGAATTTTCTCACCTGTTAATGGCCCTTTAATTTTCGCAACATACGTTTTTTCAACTTTATATCTCGGATGCATTAATACATTTGCAAATTCCCCATCATTTGTCATCAATAATACGCCAGACGTATCATAATCTAAGCGTCCGATTGGGAATAAACGTTGTCTAATTTCAGGGAAAAAGTCTGTTACAACATTTCTTCCTTTATCATCTGATACACTTGAAATTACACCAGTTGGTTTATATAGTAAAAAATAAACAGGTTCTTCTTTTTCAAGAGGGATGTTATTTACTTCTACTTTATCTTGAGGAGTTACTTTTGTTCCTAACTCCTTCACTATTTTCCCGTTAACTTTCACTTTCCCTTGCTGAATTAATTCCTCAGCCTTTCTTCTCGATGCAATACCTGCTTGCGCAATCACTTTTTGTAATCGTTCCATTTCTTTTTTTCACCTCGAATTTATCTTACCTTACATTAGAAAGACTTGGCAACCGCATACGCTTTACGGTTATTCGCTCCATCTCACTTAAACAACATAGTGATGATAATAAACATATAAAGGTCAAATCATGTTTTTACCCTTTATTATTGTCCATATTTTTCATATTCCTCACAATAAAAGTTCATCATTTTGTCAAAAATACCGCATAAAAAAACCACTATTAAGCTACACCTTAATAGTGGTCGTATACATATTATAAGCGAAATAGCGTAAAAAATGAATAGCATTACTGAAACAATAAAGAAACAAACACAATTGAGCAGATAATTCCGATTAAATCTGCAAAAAGTCCTACCTTTAATGCATCTCCCATTTTTCTAATACCGACAGCCCCAAAGTATACTGTTAATATATAAAAAGTCGTATCTGTGCTACCTTGCATCGTTGAAGCTAACCTACCAATAAACGAGTCTGGCCCATATGTAGCGATTAAGTCGGTCGTAATACTTAAACCAGCAGATCCCGAAATCGGACGTATAAGTGCAAGTGGAACGATTTCGGCTGGTACATGAATAAAGTCTAACATCGGCTTCATTACTGATATCATCGCATCTAGAGCACCTGATGCCCGAAAAATAGAAATAGATGCAAGCATTCCAACCATAAACGGCAAAATGGAAACCGCAATTTGAATCCCTTCTTTTCCGCCCTCAACGAACGATTCATACGTTGGAACTTTCTTTATCGTGCCATACAAAAGGATAAAACCAATTACACAAGGAATTACCCATAATGAAATTGTATTTACAATACTCATTTTTTCCGCCCCTTTCTACTCCTTCTCCGGTAAAAATAGCGGTCAATCCAAATCGCTCCAATCATCGATAACACTTGTGCTATAAATGTTACGCCAACGATTTCAGTAGGGTTTGCTGATTCATAAGTCATTCGAATCGAAATGACAGTAGTCGGAATTAATGTAATTGCTGAAGTATTTAATGCTAGAAACGTCACCATAGAACGACTTGCTGAATCCTTTCCACCATTTAACTCTTTCAGTTGTTCCATTGCTTTAATACCTAAAGGTGTTGCTGCATTACCTAACCCAAAAAAGTTCGCCATCATATTTGATAAAATGAATCCCATTGAAGGGTGATCCTTCGGTATTTCTGGAAATAATCTTTTTACTATCGGCATAAAAAGTGATACTAACTTCTTTAACAATCCAGCTTCCTCAGCAATTTTCATTAAACCGAGCCAAAATACTAAAACACTAATAAGTCCAATACAAATCGTTACAGCATCTTTTGACCCTTCAAACACTGCTTTGGTCACTTCTTCCATCGTTCCATTTATCATGGCATACACAATCCCTATAACTGCCATCGCTGCCCATACGAGATTAACCATCTATCCCAACACCTATCATGTAAGAGAAGATTTCTTTTACGTTATTCCAATACATTCCCGTTGTAGCTACTAACTTTCGTTTACTGTAAAACAAATTTCGTTCTCCAACTTTCTCGTTCCCTACATAAATTTCTGTCTTCCCAATCTTTACTCCATCCTTAAGTTTTGCACTTTTGTCGAGCTCAACTTTCAATAACACGCTCTTTCTTTCCTCTTCAGTTAAAGGTACAGAAAAACTATTTTTCGTATAAACATGATTGGCATATTTCTTTTCATTTATTTCAGCGAGTGCTCCTTGTCCTAAAACTTTCGCTTGCTTATAGCGTTCAAAGCCTTTATCAAACAAATTCATATGATCATCCCAGTCACTAGAAGCACTCAAAGTTACGACAATTAAATCTAGTCCATCTTTTGAAGCTGTTGTGACAAGCGTCCGTCCTGCTTTCTTCGTAAAACCTGTCTTTCCCCCTGTTGCAAATTCATAATAAGATGTCACAAGCTTATGTTTATTTTTCCACGGATAATCCCAAGAATCTGATTTATACGTTTTTGTTCCAAAAATCTCCTTAAAGGTCTCGTTCCCCATTGCATATTTCGTTAATAATGCCATGTCATAAGCCGACGAATAATGCGATCCATCCCCATCCAAGCCATGCGGGTTTGAGAAATGCGTATCTTTCATTCCGATTTCTTTCGCCTTTTCATTCATTAAATATACGAACCCTTCTATACTCCCTCCCACATTTTCAGCAATTACTTGTGCTGCATCATTACCAGATCTAAGCATTAATCCGTAAACTAAATCTTCTAACTTCACTTTTTGTCCAGGTTTTAAATAAATTGCCGATCCTTCTACTCGTACTGCTTCATTACTAACCGATACTAGCTCTTTCATTTTTCCTGATTCAGCAGCTAACAATGCTGTCATAATTTTTGTTATACTAGCAATTTTTTGTGGCTCATGTTCTAATTTTCCATATAGCACACGACCGGATTGTTGTTCCATTAAGACTGCGTTACGAGCACTGACACCACCGTTCATTTTTGCATATGCAGGAATCGGCATAACGCTTGCGTACATTATAATTAGCGTAATTATTATACAAATTCGTCTCATATTTCCCCCCCACGTCCTTTTGGCACTTTTTGTACAAGTTTATGCTTGGCCTTTTAAAATATGAACGAAATCTTCCTTCCACCTCCACTAAAAAAGACGCATGGGATATGCGTCTAATACGGTGTCCATTCAATTTGCTTCGCAATTTCAAATCGCTTTTCTACATCTGGCCAATTTACAACATTCCACCAATTTTTAATATATTCATCTTTTCGATTTTGATATTGTAAATAATATGCATGTTCCCATACATCCAGTACAAGGAGCGGTATCGTATCCCACTGTGTAAACAATTGATGAAGCGTGCTTTGCAAAATTTCTAACCTTCCTGAACGGGGTACCCATACAAGAATCGCCCATCCTGAACCTTCCACTTTAGAAGCTGCTTCTGTGAAATGCTTTTGAAAACGTAAAAAACTTCCGAAATCTTGCTCAATTTGTTGTGAAAAAGCCCCTCTCGGACTTCCACCACCATCTTTTTTCATGTTATTCCAAAATATCGTGTGTAAGTAATGACCTGATCCATGAAAAGCCGCTTCTCTTTCCCAATGCTTAATTAAATCAAATTGATTTGTTTTTCTCGCTTCTTCCATCATCTTCTCTGCTTTATTTAATCCTTCCACGTAACTACGATGATGTTTATCATGGTGTAACATCATAATTTCTCGTGAAATGTACGGTTCTAGCGCATTATATGGATAAGGTAATGGCGGAAGGGTATGCCCCCCAATCGGAACAGCTCGTTCGCTATCCCCTCTTTCACATAGTTCATATTCCTCTCCTTCTTGCATAAATACTTCCTGTAAATGGTGTTGAATATGTTCTACATCCTCACTTATTTCATACATAAACTCGGCATCTGTGTCGTATTCATGCTCTTTCATACGCTCTAATAAAGTTTGAATTTTATAAGCAAGCATATGGACATCATACACTTCCATTGCACGGCTATCTAATACTTGAAGAACACTTTCACACCAGCTCTCTACTTCATGAAAGTAATCTGTAAATACACCTTGCTGACTCATGTCGCACCTCCTTGATGCTATCCACTTTAACTATATTCAATTAAAATCCCTTATATAACTGGACAAATGGAAAAGAAGCTAAGTGTCCTTAGCTTCTTTTCCTTAATTAATATTTGTGCAACATTTTTGTTTGGTAATCTGTCTCATAATATTCTAGTTCTTCACGCATCAATTGAAATTTCCCTTCTAAATCCTTCATCATTCGTTCTATAGATCCAGGGGGGCTTTGCTGAAAAACAATAGAATTTTTCCCTGTATAAGCAGAACGACTATTTTCATACCAATGATCATTCTTTGGCGAAAAAAACTCTGCAATTACTTGATGGTAAATCTTATATAAAACTTTTTCAGCTGCGGTCTTTCGAAATGGTTGGCTATTCAACAAAACAAAACATGCATCAAGTCCTTCTTCACAAAAAACAAGAAGTCTTCTTATTGATGCTAATATCCCTTTATAGTATTGCTCGTTTCCTGTTGGTGTCTCCTCCAATAAAGAAGGTAACGTATGATAATTTACATAATTAGTTATCAAGGAAATTACATCTTCTAAAAATATAGAAACTTGTTCTGTTTGATTTTCAACCATCAAATTAGACATGGCTTCTCTCTCCTTTGCCGTTTTACGCTATTTCTACTCTTTTATTTTTATGTAATTCAGCTAATATTTCTTGTACTTTCACCACTGTTCCCTCATCAAAGTATCGTTGAAAGTCTGTTACTTCATTGAGATACAAGCGCTTCTGCGCGCGTAGCTCTTTATTGTTCACTAAACAAGCGATCGCTACAATATCTCGTAAATATACGTCTTGTTCTTCTACTTTATAAACTGGATTTCCTTCAAAAGGGGTAATTTCTTGTAAAATTTCTTCAAAATATCGAACATATAAGACAGAAAAGGTTTTCTCTTGATTATTTAATATATATGTCACTTCAGATCTATTAAAAAAATCTTCTGATGTATTCGGTTGTGCTTTTTCTAACTCATATCCTGCATAACCTATTATAATCATCTACTTCCCCTCTCTTCCTTCTTTCATCTTATTTTAACTTAATTTTCCGATAAACGAAATATTCTTTTAAATATAACCTATATAAAAAATAGCTTCCCTATACAGGAATTTACCTTTTTATTTTTCTTGAAGTTTGTCATAATAATATTATTGTCTCAGTTTTCTTACACAAGGAGAGTTGTATTTATGTCGTTTTCATGGAAACGTTTCTTACAAATCGGGAAAATAATCTTCCCATTTGTTGTCTTAACAATTGTTTTCTTTCAAGCTAAAAAAGAATTAGCGGGCATTTCTTTTTTAGAAGCAATTGAAACAATTAAAAACATTCCAACTGGTGGGGTATTTTTAGCGATTACACTCGGTGCATTTGCCGTATCAACAATGTTCTTTTATGACTTTGTTATGCTTCGTTACTTAAAAGCAGATATACCTGTACAAAAGATTTTCCGTATCTCATGGATTGCAAACACTTTAAATGGATTTATCGGTTTTGGTGGTCTTGTTGGTGCCGGTGTACGTACAATGCTATATCGTCCACATATAAAAGAGAATGGGAAACTTATTAAAAGCATTGCTTGGATGACAACCGCTTTTATTAACGGATTAGCCATTCTGTCATTCCTCGGCCTTATTGGAATATTAGACACTAGTTTTATTCTGCACGAAAAACCGTGGTTATGGCCTGTTCTTATCTTCTTTGCTCTTTTCGTTCCTATATATATTGGGTTTTCTAAAATTAAAAATAGAAAAACAAAACAGACAGACGGACAAGATGAAGAAGAAGAAGAAGAGAAAAATCCAACTGTTTTATATTCATTAGTTTCATTAGTCGAGTGGGTATCAGCTGGTATCGTTATGTACGTCATTTTAATATTGTTTGGAATTGATATCGAATTTCAAAAGTTTTTAGGTGTTTATGTAATTGCTGCTTTAGCTGGTGTCGTAAGTCTTGTCCCTGGTGGCCTTGGTTCATTTGATCTTGTTTTCTTAACCGGACTAGGACAATACGGAGTTGATACAGGCGTATTACTACCCGCTATGTTATTATATCGACTTGTCTATTACATCTTACCATTCTGCCTTGGTCTCATTTTTGCAGCATTTGAAATGACAGGAGCGGCCATAAAAAAAATTGAAGACAAACCATTTATTGCACCTGCATTAGAAACAACTGGTGTAATTTGGACTTTACAACGTGATTTTTTAGGGAAATTAGGTTCATGGGCATCCGCCGCTTTAACCGTATTCGCTGGCTTAATGGTTATTCTATCAACAATTTTACCGACTAGTATAAATCGAGCTCACGCCTTACATATTTTAGCTCCAAAGCATCTTATTCAATTTTCTTTTAGCTTATCATTAACATTCGGTATTCTCCTCCTGATTCTTTCGCGAGGCATATATTATGGAACAAAGCGTTCTTACTATATGACGATTGTTTCTTTAATTGGAGCAGCAATCTTTAATACCCTAAAAGGAATTGATATTGAAGAAACCTTTATTTTATTAATCGTACTTGCTGTGTTGTATATGCTTCGCAAAAGATTTGCACGCGAGAAAATGGAAGTCTCTCTTTCTGACATCGTAAAAGTGTTTATCTTCTTATTACTTACGTTATATTTATATAAAAACTTAGGTATTTTATTTGCGGGTGCAAAAGAAGCGTTCCAACCTGATTTTGTCGTTCGAAATATTACACAAGTTAAACGAAGTGCATTAGCAGCAGCCTTTTTCGTTCCTACTTTTTTACTTATCGGTTCACTAATTGCCAATCGTTACCGTAGTCAATTTCCCGGGCAACCAGCTAATGATAAAAGGTTAGAAAACTTCTTAGATGAACATGGTGGGAACGTACTTAGTCATTTAGGTTTTTTAAGAGATAAACAGTTCTTCTTCAGTAGTGACGGAAAAGCACTTCTTCTCTTTTCAATTACTGGAAAACGTCTTGTTGTACTAGGTGATCCAATTGGTGATCCATCCTCCTACCGCACTGTGCTGCAAGAATTTTTAGCTGAAGCTGATCGATTTGGGTATATTTGCGTATTCTATCAAATTGAAAGCAAATGGATGAGCTTATACCACGATTTCGGCTACAACTTCTTTAAACTTGGCGAAGAGGCTGTCGTTGATTTAAATACGTTTACAATAACAGGAAAAAAACGTGCTGGTATGCGAGCTACTTTCAACCGTTTTGAACGAGAAGGTTATTCATTCTCTATTCATAAGCCACCATTCTCAGACGAATTATACGAGGAATTAAAGAAAGTGTCTGATGCTTGGCTCGGCGGAAAAAAAGAGAAAGGATTTTCACTTGGGTACTTCGATCGTGAGTATATTAGTCGTGCCCCTATCGCTACATTATCTGATGCAGAAGGAAAAGTCATTGCATTCACAACCTTTATGCCAGTATATCAAAGTGGCATATTATCTGTTGATTTAATGCGTTATTATCCAGATGCCCCTAGCGGAATTATGGATGCAATTTTTATCCACTTATTCCACTGGGCAAAAGAAAATGAATACCATTCCTTTAATATTGGTATGGCACCACTCTCAAATGTCGGTTTATCAACGCAATCGTTCTGGTCTGAACGAGTTGCTGCTGCAATATTTAATAACGTTCGTTACACATATAGCTTCAGCGGTTTACGACATTTCAAAGAAAAATACAAACCTGCATGGAGTGGAAAATATTTAGCATTTCGAAAGAATCATTCTTTACCAATTACAATGCTCTCTGTAACAAAATTAATAGGAAAACGAAAAAACAGCTAAGTACTTAGCTGTTTTTTCGTTTTTGCACTTGTATACTAAACTCCTTTTCATACTTCTTACCATTTATATAGAAATCCCCCCATATTTTATATGTTCCTTCTTCTGGAAATGTAATACGATATTGTAATTGTTCATCCGTATCAACAGGAATGACATATAAAAAATGTTCCCTCGTTTCATCAACGATATATAGAGCGTTGACTTCACCTCTCCCTGAATTTAATTTCAGCTTTTCTCCCTTTTTCGCTTGAAACTGAAATGTTAATGTCGCTGCCTCATTCGGATGTAATGCACCAAATAAAAGAGACACTTGATGCTCGCCTATATTTTTTGTAAGTACAGTATCGACAGGTAGTTTCTTTTTATTCTTGTCCTTGCTTTTCTCCTTTTTTTCTTCACCAAAATCTTTCTTAGAAAATGATTCCACAGACTTGTTTTCATCTTCATACAAAAATATCGTGTACTCTTCACCTTTTGCTACATCTGAAGATAGCTTATACGATCCATTTCCAGCAAATATAGGCTTCGTTTGTTGTATGTTTTTCAAATTCCCATCCACTATCACTGCTCGAATTTGATCGTTCACACCACGAACTTCATTATTCATTTTATTTAGCAATTGAAACGAAATATCGACTTTTTCATTTCCCTTTTTATTTTTTACATCCCATTTCACTTCTTGAACATCTCCGGTCGTTTCTACAGTTTCTTGATATTTTTTTATGTAAAATCCTCCTGCCACAATAAGTACTAGTGCAATAAGCCCAATGACAAGATTTTTCAAAATATCACCTACCATTTTTATTGTCTTTATCCATGCAAAACCTCTTAAATATATATTCTAGATTATGATTTACGAAATCCTCCTCTTTTGCACATATTACAAATAAAAAAGATTTTGATTGAAAGGAGTCGTAGTGTATAATGCAAATGATATTGATTTCTATCAATACATTATAAGGAGGATTTTTCATGAGTGTACATATTGAAGCAAAACAAGGCGAAATTGCTGAATCCATTCTATTACCTGGTGATCCATTACGTGCAAAATATATTGCTGAAACATTTTTAGAGGATGTTACTTGTTATAATAACGTGCGTGGCATGTTAGGTTTCACTGGAACTTACAAAGGAAAGCGTGTATCTGTTCAAGGTACAGGCATGGGTGTTCCTTCTATTTCTATTTATGTAAACGAATTAATTCAAAGCTACGGAGTGAAAAATTTAATTCGTGTTGGGACATGTGGTGCAATTCAAAAAGATGTTAAGGTACGTGACGTTATTATTGCGATGACGGCTTGTACAGATTCTAATATGAACCGCTTAACATTCCCAGGTTTTGATTTTGCTCCTGCTGCAAACTTTGATCTTTTAAAGAAAGCTTACGATGCTGGAACAGAAAAAGGATTACACGTTCGTGTTGGTAACGTATTAACAGCAGATGTATTTTATCGTGAGAGCATGGATATGGTTAAAAAACTTGGAGATTACGGTGTATTAGCAGTAGAGATGGAGACGACTGCTCTTTACACATTAGCAGCTAAATATGGTGTAAATGCATTATCTGTATTAACAGTAAGCGACCATATCTTCACTGGTGAAGAAACAACATCTGAAGAGCGTCAAACTACATTTAACGAAATGATTGAAATCGCTTTAGATGCAGCAATTCAGCAATAGCACACTAAAGAACTTGTCATACGTCTGGCGAGTTCTTTTTTATGCTAAAATACTTCGACGGTCACTGCACCTTCTCTTTATGTGACTTTCTATAAAAAACTACTTTAGAGAGAGACAGATTTATCCCCTCTACTTTTTTGCAACCTTTGTTATAATTAAGTAATCATTTATATTACAGTATTTTTCATACGAGGTGAAACAGTGAAGAACAGAAGCATCGTCTTTAAACTATTTTTATTAACATCAACTTTATTTACAATCATATTTCTCCTTTTTTTCCTTGGACAATCTCTATTTTTAGAGAAGTTTTATATTAATAAAAAAGTAAAAACCGTTCAAACGGCTTTTGAAAAATTCGTAGATAATTACGAGAAAAGCGACCAAGGCTTTGAGGAAACTAGAAAATTAAAACAAGAATTTCATGATAAAACAAATGCCGAAATCCAATTTTTAGATTCTAACGGAATTATTAAAAGTGAATACAGTTTTTACATTGATGTGATTAACCCTAACAATAATAAAACCTATTCCATCCCCCTTAACAATCTTTTAACACCAGAAGAATATAATAAATTCGCAAACTTAGGATTAAAAAAAGATGGAATAATTTATGTAGACGGACTACTCCAACCGAATAATATAATAACACCTCAAGAATTAATAACTAATAATACTAGATGGGAAAATGAACAATTCAATTCAGATTTTCAATCCATTAGTGGTAATCCATCTAAAAATAAACTTAAAAATCGATATGATAATACTGGTTCTCCAATCCATTTTACTGGGGTAATATCTAAATTACAGCTTCCTTCCAAGGCTGAGGTTCGTCTTGCAAAGGATTTTGAAACATTACAAGCTGTTCAATATTTTGCAAGAACTATTAGACAAGGTACTTCTAATTCAAATCAATTAAACACGTATATTTTAGATAGTGGGGAAAATATAAAAAACAGTGTCTTTGTAAAGCCTATTATGGAAAACGGAGAAATTAAGGAGTACGCTTTTGTGATAGCATCTTTACAACCTGTTAATGAAGCGATGCTCGTTTTAAAAGATTATTATGTCTATGCCTTAATTATCGTGTTTCTCGTTATTATTTTGTTATCCTTCTACTACTCAAAAATCATTGTTAAACCATTAATTAAGATAAATCGCGTTACAAAAAAAATGGCCAACTTTGATTTTAGCGAGAAGTTACCTGTTACAGCAGACGATGAAATTGGCGGGTTATCAAGTAGTATTAATACACTCTCTGTAAATTTAAAAGATCGAATCGACCGATTAAATGTTGCCAATACAAAATTACAACAAGATATTGAACGCGAACGTCAATTGGAAAAAACGAGAAAAGAATTCATTTCTGGTGTATCTCATGAATTAAAAACACCACTTAGTGTTATTCGTAGCTTCGCTGAAGGTATTCAAGATGGCGTAAGTAAAGATACGACATATTATACAAATGTTATTTTGGAAGAGACAGATAATATGAACAGGCTCATTGTTGAAATGTTAGAATTAGCAAAACTAGAATCAGGTACGTACAAACTAGAAATGTCGACATTCTCGATCGGTGAATTAATTCAACAAGTCTATACAAAATTATTATTTAGCATGGAGGAAAAACATTTACAAGTGGACATCCATGCTGACTCTTCTCTATTTGTTAAAGCAAATCGTAGCCGTATTGAGCAAGTCGTTGTAAACTTACTTAGCAATGCAATTCGATATACTCCAGATGGTGAAAAAATACACGTCTCTGTTGTAGAAACGGAAGATACAGTGAAAATCGAAATTGAAAACACAGGCAATCCTATTCCAGAAGAAAGCCTTGAAAAAATTTGGGATCGCTTCTACCGTTTAGACGCTTCTCGTAGCCGTCATACTGGAGGTACTGGCCTTGGGTTATCCATTGTGAAAAACATTTTAGACTTACATCGCGCTGAATATGGTGTGTATAATACCACTAATAGCGTTGTATTTTATTTTAATTTACAAAAAGTGAAAGAAGTCAAATAATTTGTCTTAATTTCACTAGGAGTTCACATGAAATTCACACTCTCCCTTTATAGTAAGAAACAAGTTAATCCTTTCCTTTACACATATAAAAGAGGAGAGTGCGTGAAATGAAACAAGCAGGACAACCTATTCAAAATGAAAAACAATTAGAAACTATCAAAAATATACTTTTACAATCTTCGAAACGTGATGGCTTATTATTCGTATTAGCTGTAAATTCTGGCTTAAAAGTAAGTGAAATCTTACAATTAAAAGTTAGTGATGTAATCGATGAAAATGAAAATGTTCGCCATTCCATTTTATTTTACAATGAAAAAGTAAAGAAACATAAATGGTTTGCTGTAAATGAAGACTTACAGCACGCAATCGAAGACTACATGAAAGAACGTAAAACTTGGAAACGTAATGAACCATTATTAAAGTCTCAAAAAGGAACAAAGTCTATTACGAGACAACATGCATGGTACATTTTAAACAAAGCTGCAAAAGAAGTTGGATTAGAAGGGATTAGCTCACATACACTTCGAAAAACTTGGGGCTATTGTGCATACAAATCAGGTGTTGATATTGCATTTTTACAACACTTCTTTGATCACAGTACTCCATCAAAAACTTTAAAGTATATCGGTATTGCTTAATAACTCTTATACATAAAAAAGGTTACCATTTGTAAATTTGGTAACCTTTTTTATGTTTCATATTCTCTTTTCTTGTCTCTCCTATACTGTAGTGGTACTCTAATAGTAAGGGGGAGAAATTATGAACACATTAACAATTGAATTACCGAAAGAAACGGCTGAAAAACTTGATTTATTAAAGAAATCTTATGAAAAGAAAACAGGTGCTACAATTTCTGAAAGCACTCTTGTTCAAACACTTATCTCAAAGGAATTTATCCAAGCGATAACTCCTTTTGATTTACAACAATTCGTCAATGGAAAAGAACAGCAGTAATCGCTGTTCTTTTTTTATTTATTTTCAAAATATCAAAAGTTTTTTATTTATTTTCCGAAAAACTATTGACTATGATAATGATAACCATTATCATTTATTATGAAGCCAACAATTGATGAATCAACCAAACGCTCAGTAACATTGTTACCCCTCTTTTTCATATAGAAAAGCATTGTACATTCCCCCTGTTTGTACAGTGCTTTTCTTGTTTGTATTTATTCAAATAAATTTAATTGCTCTGGTTTCGGCTCGCCATATGTAATATTCGTCATTTCCATCAACTGTTTCGCATTGTCCGCCGCATCCCCACCCGAATTATTGTTAAACAAAACGTATATGTCCTTAGTCTTTTTTTTCAATTGCTCTAATCGTTTTACCCATTCTTTCAACTCATTATTATTGTAGCGATATAAACAACGAACCGCTCTCCAATTTTCTCCTTTGTCAAGCCATCCATGAACATTCCGGCCATGAAAACGTATTAACGCCATGTCTGAGTTTGTTGCCTCTAATACAAGCGGTACTGATCCTATTCCTGCCTGAGGCTCATCGCAAATTGTATGAATCCATTTTTCTTGTTCTAAAAATTGTAACGTCTTATCTCTCATTTCTGGATAAAACCATGTTTGATTTCGAAATTCTATTGCACATGGGAAATCTTCCATTTTCTCTTTCGTGTATCGAAGTAAATCTACATTTTTCACTTTACAATCGAACCATGGTGGATATTGAAATAAAATCATTTCTAATTTATTCGCTTCTATTAAAGGAAGAATTGATTGTTTATACACATCAAACATCTCATCGAACGTAGAAAAAGGGATTTCCCCTTTCATATGTCCTGTCATTCCTTGATAAGCTTTTACTATAAAAGAAAAATCTTTTGGCGTTTCCATCGCCCATTTTGTATAATTCCGCGCAGGTTGTATCGCATAAAATGAACTATCTACTTCCACAATGGGAAAATGTTCACTATAAGTTCGCAATTTATTTCTATTTTCATAGGGATTACTATATAAAGAATCATGATCTCCCCATCCCGTCACTCCAATAAAAAGCAAACGAATTCCTCCCTTCCCAACTTCAGCTTACACTCATTCTATATTACTTCACAAAAATACCATCCGATCACTTTCATAAAGTCGCTCTTTCTTTAAGAGTATCCGTATAAAAATATGATATACTAGATGGAAGAATTTTTAAATTGAGGGGTTATTTATTTATGCTTCAAGACGATATTATTTTATCTCATGAAAATCGAATAAAAGAATTGGAAAATAAAGTACGGTTATATGAAGAGCTTGTAAATCAATTACCACATCATTTCACATATAAAAATCCACATATTGGTTTGCAAATAAAAAAAACGAGAACATCTCATTCTATTCAACACATACAACAAAATGATAAAGAGCCTACCTTTCAGCTTACTCGCGATTCACTATTTTTATTTGAACAACTCGAAAAACATTTTGTTCATATTTTCGATGCATTCTCGCATCACGTCACTTTTATTGATAATAAAGGTAACATTACATTATGTAATCAAGCTGCAGCAGATGATTTTAGTGTAATACGAAATTCTATAATTGGGAAACCAATTCAACAATTATTAAACTTACCTGAAGAACAAATTAAAGCTATTGAAACGTTAAAAACGGGAACCGAAATATATAATGAGGAAGTGTTAGACAAAAACTATGGCATCGTAAATAACCGCATTATTCGTGATTATAATGGAGAGATTTTCCGAGTTATTAGTGTATTTCATTATTTAAATACAGAACGTGATGCCGAAAAGTTTTCCCTAGCTGGGCGAATTGCAGCTGGGATTGCACATGAAGTACGAAATCCCCTTACAACGGTACGTGGGTACTTGCAATTTCTACAAGATAGCGTTTCTCCATCCAATAAAGAATTGTTTAAAAGTTTACTCATCCCTGAATTAGATCGTGCCAATAGTATTATTACAAAATTTTTAGCTATTTCAAAAACGCGTGAATTTACTAGAGAACATTTTCCAATCAATACGTTTTTACGCGAGTATATTCAACAACTACTTGCTAGTGAAGTTTTTTTACACAACATTTCTATTGACTATGATTTTTCTACCGAATTAGATGGTGTACTCGTCAATATTGATCGCCATGAACTCGTGCAAGTTTTTTTAAATTTATTTCAAAATGCTGTCGACGCTCAAGGTGAAGAACCTCTTTCTATTCAAATTACTAGTTATCGCTTAGATAATTTTGTTCGTATTACTTTCAAAGATAACGGAACTGGCATTCCTCCAGCTATTCAAGAATATATATTTGATCCATTCTTCTCTACAAAAGACTCAGGAACGGGACTGGGATTATCAGTAACGAAGAAAATTATTCAAAACCATAACGGTACATTAAAAGTTTCCAGTAATCAAAATAGTACAACTTTCACTATCTCTATTCCCTTATTACCAAAAATAAACAATTAAATGGTTGATAAATAAGAAACAGTGGGGCAGTTTAAAATGTACCCTATAGAATAGACACTTAAAAAAAGTCTATTCTATCGGGTATTTCTTGTATAATAAGAGGAAAATTGGGATCGGAGAATGTTCAAAATGACAAAAAAGCT